>NZ_JBSAXA010000070.1:0-1362 GCF_053427615.1 Burkholderia sp. AW33-5
CGTCGATCAGCACTGAATTCGAACGAAAGCTCGACCTGATATCGGTGACGATCAGACGATCGACAACGTCGACGTGCACTGGAGCATCGTCATCGAGATGAACAGGAGACCGTATGAAAAAAGCAGCGCAATGCATGCAGAATAGATTCACGCGCCTCGGGTGGTTTGGGGCAATCGGGGTAGCCGCCGTGCTTTCTGCTTGCGGTGGAGATCGGCCCGTCGCACACGATGTCGAAAGTGGCACTGCGATTCGTGTCCCGATGATCGTGGCCCATCGGGGCGGGGCGGCGGATGCACCGGAGAACACGCTGGAAGCGATCGGATTGGCAGTGCGGCATCGCGCCGACGCGATCTGGGTCACGGTGCAGTTGAGCAAGGATGACGTGCCCGTGCTGTATCGCCCGGCCAGGCTGAGCGATCAGACCGGCGTGGCAGGCACGGTCGCGGATTACACCGCCGGCGAGCTCGCGCAAATGAATGCGGGTCGAAACTTCAAGGACAAGGACGGCGGCAATCCCTATCTGTCACATCCTGTCGGCATACCGACGCTGCGCGATGCGCTACGCGCGATTCCGCGCGGCTTGCCGATCATGCTCGACATGAAGGCGCTGCCGGCGGAGCGGCAGGCGCGTGCCGTTGCGCAGGTTTTGACGGAAGAGAGCGCCTGGTCTCGCGTTACGATTTATTCGACCGAAGCGGCATACCAGCAGGCGTTCGCGGTCTACTCGGAAGCGAAACTGTTCGAGTCGCGCGATGCCACGCGGAATCGTCTGGTCAAGGTACTGCTTGGCGAGGGATGCGAGAACGTGCCGGCCGCTCCCTTATGGGCAGCGTTCGAATTGCATCGGAAGTTGACCGTCACCGAACGATTCACGCTCGGCGAAGGGCGTTCCGATGCGCTCGCGACGATGTGGACGCGTCGAACGGTTGCCTGCTTCCGCCGGGACGCACCTGTCAGGATACTGGCGATCGGAGTGAACGATGCGGGAGACTACCGGACGGCGGCGTGCCTGGGCGTGGACGCGGTGTTGACGGATTCGCCTGCGACGCTGATGAAGATTCGACACGAAGTCGGCCTGATCGCAGATCATGACACGGGCTGCGGCACACCGGCCACGCGATGACGAGCGTTCGTGTCGGCACCGCCGACACATCGCCAACGCGGGGCGCTGCGCCCGGCCGAGCGGGCGCCGGGCGAAACCTACCGCACGAAGTGCGCACGGGCGGCAAATCCGTTTACAGGTGCTCTGTCACGTTGGCGGAGTTTGTTCGCAAGGGAAGTAAGAGCGGCCTGCATGCGTCATGCTGCAGACGGATTTTGGGTGACTTCGGTGAATTCACGCCACGTCGAGAAGCGTGCGG
>NZ_JBSAXA010000071.1:0-1312 GCF_053427615.1 Burkholderia sp. AW33-5
TGACCCGTCCTGAAATAGGTTGACACTTTTTCACCGAGACGAGGAGGTGGCAATTGGAACAAGGGATCAAGCGGACGCAACGGGACTACAGCCTGGCTTTTAAGCTGTCGGTGGTGGCCCAGGTCGAAAAAGGCGAGCTGACGTATAAGGAGGCGCAGCGGCGCTACGGCATCCAGGGACGCTCGACCGTGCTGGTATGGTTACGTAAGCACGGCTTGCAGGATTGGGCCGGTCCATCCGGCCGTGCGCGATCGGGTTCCCCCATGCCAAAGCAAGACTCAAAGCCGCTCACACCGGAGCAGCGCATCAAGGAATTGGAAACGCAGTTGCGAGAGGCGCAGGAGAAAGCCGCGTTGTTCGAGGCCGTGCTCGACGTGATGCGCAAGGACTACGGGATCACCGTAAAAAAGCCTTCGGGCAGGTCCTCGCGCAAAGGCGGATCGAAAAGCTGAGCGTCGAGCGAGCCTGCCGCTACATGGGCATCAGCCGGCAAGCGTATTACAAGCGATGTCGCAGCGAGGAACGCCGCGGCACGCAAGCCGAAGCCGTGACGACGCTGGTGCGGGATATACGGCTGCGCCAGCCGAGACTCGGGACACGAAAACTGCACCATCTGCTCGAGCCCGTCTTGGGCGAGCGCGGCATCAAGCTCGGGCGAGATCGACTGTTCGACGTGCTGCGCGCCGCCCGCCTCTTGGTCGTGCCACACCGGGCGTACCACAAGACGACGCAGAGCCATCATCGCTTCCGGCGTCATCCGAATCTACTCAAACCCGGGCCGGATCAGGTCGTGCCGACTGGGCCTGAACAAGTGTGGGTGGCCGATATCACGTATCTGCCCACGGCTGGCCCGTTCGTGTACCTGAGTCTGATTACCGATGCGTTCTCGCGCAAGATCGTCGGTCATCACGTTCATGACAGCCTGCAGACCGAGCAGGTCAGTCAGGCGCTGAAGAAGGCGTTGCGCCGTCGCCGAACCGGTCAGCCGTTGATCCATCATTCCGATCGCGGGGTCCAGTACTGCTCGACCTACTATCAAGACATCCATCGACGTCACGGCTTGCGCTGTTCGATGACGGACGGCTACGACTGCTACCAGAATGCGCTGGCCGAGCGGGTCAACGGTATCCTCAAGGGGGAGTTCCTGCTGCAGCGTCCTGCTGACCTCGAGCAGGCCGCCAAGATGGTCGAACAGTCCGTGCACATCTACAACCATGAGCGGCCACACGCCGCCCTAGAATACAAAACGCCCGATGCGGTGCATCGGGCGTTCTAGCGTCTGGATACTGTCAACCTATTCCAGGACTTGACA
>NZ_JBSAXA010000072.1:0-1273 GCF_053427615.1 Burkholderia sp. AW33-5
GGAACACCGGCCGATGGTCCCGAAATTCAGCTTGGCCATCCGTCCCCCTGAGACATTGCGCTCAACTTACGCTTCTTTCTGCAAGGCCATCAATTCCCTTAAGCAATCAGCACACGTTGCCGTCAGTAGTCCGATGGCTGCTTCCATCGACTCGTCGTCGTTAAAGCGGTAGACACCCCCTCCTTCGTGCGTACCGCCCAGCTCGCGCACTTTCGCCTCTTCGGATTCCAGCATGTAGCCGGGATACTCGATTTCGTGCCGCACGAGCAGCAGCGGGACGATCCGACGGCCGCCCTTCCAGTTGCTGCGGTCGTTAATGAGGTCGGATACGGTCCGCGTCACGAGCTCGCCGCCTACATGTCCGTGGGACAGGCAATTCATCAGCGGCATCGCGTCACCTGTTTCCCCGAAGCTGCCGGTGGCTTCGCGCCTGCCTCGAGAAAATACGACGACTCGTCGGGAATGACGCCATCCACGTAACGCCTGTCTTCCCACAGCAAGCGCCATCGCGTGCGCACGGCCAGCTCCATTGCATCTCTGACCTTCGGCGCTCGCGTTCCTCTGCCCAGGTAATTGAAGCACCCCCTGTTCGGGAACACGCGGCAACCGCCCACCGGCACGATGCCAAGCCACTTCGATCGCTCGACGGTAACGGGTTCCCAGATGCCGTCGCAAGGCACTTTGTCGCCGGACTTGATCATCACGCCGACTGGTTCCGGAATCTCCTGCAAGTCCTCCGGAAACACCGGATACGGCAGCGTGTAGAAGCTGTGTTCGTATGCATGCGGTGAAAGCAGCAGCCCAACCGAGCACAGTTGTGCGAGGTCGGTATATCCCGGCTCGAACGGCGCATACTCCATCTGGTATTCCGATGCGTGCAGCAGTCGAACAAGCGCATCGACCTTCGGCGGGTACGGGGCAACCTGCGCACCCCGATCCCAGTAATCCGGATGAGGGAAGAAATACGCATTCAGATGGTTGTACCGAGCAACCGCATATTGCAGCGGCTCACCGCGCCGCCAGACGAACCGGTGCCCTCGGGCCAGCTCGGATAACCCTCGATCGTAGGCCGCAAGGATCTCGAAGATCATCGGCAGATTATTTGCCGGCATGGGCTCCGGATCATCCGCGGACTGGTTCTTCACAGCGCTCTCATATTCATTCGCGAAGATCGCGAACGCATCACGCTTGCGCTTCCAGAGCGAAAAGCTGGTCAGGCGTTGAAGCAGCCAGACGATCCTGCGCCGCGTCGTGTCATCCGTCATGTCGTGTT
>NZ_JBSAXA010000073.1:0-1226 GCF_053427615.1 Burkholderia sp. AW33-5
GGTAGGTTCAATGAGTCGCTGCAACAGCCTCGCGCAGTCTATCGGCCGGAGATATGAAGCCCAATGTCTTTCTGGGCCTTTCATTGAGCCGCGCTGCGATCTTGTTCAATTCTGCCTGCGAGTATTGATCAAGTTGCGTACCGTGGAGCAAGTACTGACGCAGGAGTCGGTTCGTGTTTTCGTTGGTACCACGTTGCCAAGGACTTCGCGGGTCGCAGAAGTAGA
The DNA here is from genome assembly GCF_053427615.1 of Burkholderia sp. AW33-5. NCBI lineage: Bacteria > Pseudomonadati > Pseudomonadota > Betaproteobacteria > Burkholderiales > Burkholderiaceae > Burkholderia > Burkholderia sp. AW33-5. The sequence continues at coordinate 226 of NZ_JBSAXA010000073.1, forward strand.
CCTTCACGTCCGTGGCGATCGTGAAGTCTTTGTGGTTCGCCAGCTCCATGCCGCGGTCCCAGGTGAGCGACTTGCGTAGATGCTGCGACAACCGCTTAACCTCGCGCTTCAGGCCCGCCACAACGCTCACCGTGTCTTTTCCCTTTACCTTGACGATGATGGTGAACCGCGAGCGCCGCTCAACCAAAGTGGCGACATGAGTATTGTTTGCACCACTGACGAGATCTCCTTCCCAGTGACCAGGCACCGCACGGTCAGCAGATTCAGGTGGTCGCTCGTGAATCGAAACCGCGTCAGCAATCTTATTGCGAGCGCCCTTCGTGCTGGACGAGCGTGAGTGACGCATCTTCCGTTGGGTCCGCAAGTGATACTGCAGTTCCTTCTTCAGAACGCCGCGCGCTTGCACAAACAGGCTGCGATAGATCGTCTCGTGAGACACGCGCATCGCCTCGTCATCGGCATATCGGTTCTTAAGCCAACCGCTCACTTGCTCTGGAGACCATTCGCGGCAAAGCTTACGCTCGACCGCATAGCGCAAGCGCCAGTTCTGCTCCAGAAGGCAGCGTTTGGGTCGCAGAGCAGCCTGCAAGGCTCGCTCATCCGCTCCCAGAGCTCGATAGTGGCCCGTTCCGCCGTTACGCGCAATCTCACGGGAAATCGTGGAAGGCGCGCGGTTCAACTGGCGGGCAATCGCTCGAATTGAAAGTCCAGCCGAGATGCCACGCGAGATCTCTTCACGTTCACTCAAAGTCAATGCTCGCAACGACCGCTTACGAGCAGCAGGGGTGTACCCTCCGCATAGTCGGATCACGCCGTAGATCGAGCCTGCAGTCTTGCCTAGCGCCTTCCCGATACCAAGAAACGATCACCTGCCGGCCACCGCCGCCAAACCTCGGACTTGCCTTCTGGCGACAGCCCCGGCCGTCCCATTTGTGCCATTCGCCAACCCTCCCTCATTCGATATTAATAGGAAGGTGTTGCAACGATCCATTGAACCTACC
>NZ_JBSAXA010000074.1:0-1214 GCF_053427615.1 Burkholderia sp. AW33-5
CGCAGTGAATCTGCCCGGAGAATCGGGTGATCCGGACAGCCCGCATTATCGCGACCTTGCCCAGATGTGGCTTAACGGGGAATATTTCCCGCTGCTCTATACCCGCGCTTCCGTTGAAAAGGCAACGGAAAAACGCATTCGCCTCATGCCCGGCACGCAGACGCAATGACACAATAGTGATGCGGCAAAGCACAGATCGGCTTAAACGAACATCTAAAATTTCTCTTTCATATCATTGCTTTAGGTTGAGATGTGGCGGATTTTTCGCGAATCCCGGCCATACCTCTCGAAGGCGTGCGGCGTGGACGTCGAATCCGGACAACGCAGCGCGACGATGCGGTGCCGTGCCCGCTGGATCGGGTAAAGCGTCAGTTCCAGGCTGAGCGACCCGACGCCTTGTGGGTGGCCGATTTTACCTACTGTTGGACGTACTCTGGATTTGTCTATGTGGCCTTCGTGACCGACGTGTTCGCCCGTCGCATTGTTGGCTGGCGGGTGTCGGCGTCGATGCGGACCGACTTCGTGCTGGACGCGCTAAACCAAGCCTTGCATGAGCGCCGACCGGCACCTGGCCTGATCCATCATAGCGACCACGGGTCTCAATATTTAAGCATTCTGTACACCCAACGTTTGGTGGAGGCCGGTGTACAACACGGCCGGCAGCGTTGGCGATTCATACGACAATGCACTGGCCGAGACGATCAACGGACTGTACAAGGCCGAAGTGGTACATCGGCGGTCCTGGCGCACGCTGCAGGACGTCGAACTCGCGACGCTCGAATGGGTGCACTGGTATAACCACAATCGGCTGCTCGGTCCTCTCGGGTACGTGTCGCCGGCCGAAGCGGAGGAAGCTTACAATCGGAATCTGGCGCTGTCCGCCCGTGCGGCGTAGCGCCAAACTCGGCAGTCTCCGACAAACCCGGAGCGGTTCACAAAGATGTGTGAGAGGAGCGTTGCAAATGAAAGATGGTGTCTATCGTTTTATGGGCGTCCTGTCCGGTGTCCTCGTGCTCGCCGGTGGTGCGGCGCATGCCGAGTCCTATCCGTCAAAGCCGATCCGCGTGATCGTGCCGTTTTCGGCGGGCGGGCCCACGGATGCGATGGCGCGCGATCTGGCCGTGCGCATGTCGAAGGAACTTGAGCAGCCTGTGGTTGTCGAGAACCGGGCCGGGGCGGGGGGTAACATCGGCGCGGAGATTACCGCGAAATCG
>NZ_JBSAXA010000075.1:0-1192 GCF_053427615.1 Burkholderia sp. AW33-5
GGTAATCCCCCCGTTTCCCACGGGGTTCAGAAGTAGAAACTAAGCGGCCATGGCCAGCCGCTGCTTTGGCGCAAATCCACCCAGGGCCATGTGCGGGCGATCGTGATTGTAATTCCACATCCAATCGGTCGCGAAGCGCTGCACGTGGTCCAAGTCTTCCCAGTGGTACTGCGACAGCCATTCGTACCGCACGGTTCGGTTGAATCGTTCGACATACGCATTCTGCTGCGGCTTGCCCGGCTGGATGTAATCGAGCCTGATGCCGTACTGTCGAGCCCATTCGATGATCGCTGCGCTCAGGTACTCGGGCCCGTTGTCGCACCGGATCGCTTCTGGCCTGCCGCGCCAACCGATGATTTGCCGCAGCGCACGGATCACGCGTTCGGACGGCAATGAGAAGTCGATCTCGATGCCGAGTGCCTCGCGGTTGAAGTCGTCGATCACGTTGAACAGCCGGATGCTGCGCCCATCGGCCAGTTGGTCGTGCATGAAGTCCATCGACCAGACCTGATTGACGGCGCGCGGGACCGCCAGCGGTTCAGGTATTTGCCTGACCAGCCGCTTGCGCGGCTTGATCCGCAGGTTCAGTTCCAGTTCGCGATAGATCCGATACACGCGCTTGTGATTCCAGCCGAAGCCCTTCACGTTGCGCAGGTAAAGGAAGCACAGCCCGAAACCCCAGTTCCGGTGGTTGTCCGTCAGGCGCAGTAGCCAGTTCGCAATCTCGTCGTTCTCGGCGCTGCGCCGACCGACGTACCGATAGCACGCCTGGCTGATCCCGAATGCCTCACATGCCAGCCGGATCGATATGCCCCGGCTGGACACCGCATGCATGGCCATCTCACGTCGGCAAGATGGCCTCAATCTTTTTTTGCGAGCGCCTCCGCCACGATCTCGGCCTTGATCTTCTCCTCGACGTACATCTTGCGCAGCCGGGCGTTCTCGGCCTCCAGCTCCTTCATCCGCGCGATCAGCGAAACGTCCATGCCACCGTACTTCGAGCGCCATTTGTAGAACGTCGCCGTGCTGATGCCCAACTCTCGACATAGGTCCGGTACCGCCAGTCCTGCCTCCACGCGCTTGAGCGCGTCCATGATCTGGCTGTCCGTGAATCTCGACTTCTTCATGCTGTAGAACTCCCTCAATGAGAAAATTCTACTTCCGATCACACCGGTTTTTCGGGGGGATTACC
>NZ_JBSAXA010000076.1:0-989 GCF_053427615.1 Burkholderia sp. AW33-5
GGCGATGCTGGCGCTTCACCGGATGCGTGAGCAGTTGGTGAAATTCCGCACGATGCAGATCAACGGGCTCCGCGGACTAATGGCGGAATATGGCGAGGTAATGAGTCGGGGTCGGGCGAAGCTGGATGCGGAGATTCCGGCGGCGTTGGGGCGACTTGCAGAGCGTCTGCCTGCTGCACTGATCGACACGCTGCGCGAGCAGTGGAACGGGTTGGTCAGAATCGACGAACAAGTCGCCGAGATCGAACGACGTATGAGGGAGTGGCAAAAGGATGATCGCGCAGTGAAGGCGATCAGTAGGATTCCCGGTGTCGGGCTGATCACGGCAACGGCGGCAGTCGCGATGATGGGCAATGCTAAAGCGTTCCGGTCCGGACGTGAGTTTGCCGCATGGGCCGGACTGGTACCCAAGCAAACCGGATCGGGCGGCAAGGTGAACTTGCACGGGATCAGCAAACGCGGCGATACATACCTGCGCACGCTGCTGATTCACGGGGCACGTAGCGTCTTGTCTCACGCGAACGATCCCGGCCCTTGGGTCGAGCAGATGAAAAAACACCCCAAAAGGTTGGATCTAGTCCAACTTTTGGGGTGCAGTTCAGAATGTGGTGGTCGCGGCATTGGCCAACAAGATAGCAAGAACAATTTGGGCCGTACTGGCCCATGACCGGCAGTATCAAAAAGTCTACGTGAACGTAAAACCCATCTGAACGTGCACCGCCGGCGTGGATGATTGATGTTTGGCGCAGGGTGAATGTCGAAAGGTTGCGCAGCAATCGAGTGTGATGACAAGCCAGGTAGGACCGGGACTCGCAAAACCTGAATAAAGTGAAGAGCTGCAGAGCTCGCTAGGAGAATGAGGTGCGAGTCAGCGAATTTCATAGGGGCCCGCAGCACTTGTACCGTCTGCACTGAGGCCGGATATAGAGCCGCAGCCCATCCTGTCTGCCAGACACCCGAAATCTGTTGCAAACGGGACGCGTTCATAT
>NZ_JBSAXA010000077.1:0-974 GCF_053427615.1 Burkholderia sp. AW33-5
CAGGGCAATCGCATGAAGGGGCGTTAACAATCAAGGGGTTACGCGCGGGGTTGTAAACCGAGGCGAATCAAGCGTTTACTACTATCTTTTGCGGAGGCATCGGATGGAGGAGACGCAAGCCTTGAGCATCGAAGACGCGTTCGGCGAGTTGCGCGATCCGCGCAGCCGAACGCCTGCCCACGACTTGTCAGAGATGCTGGTCGTGGCACTGTGCGCGATTTTATCGGGAGCGGATAGCTGGGTAGCCATTCAGATCTGGGGTGAAGAGAAACTGGAGTGGCTACGCGGCTACGTGCCGCTGCGCAACGGCATCCCGTCGCACGACACGTTTGGACGGGTGTTCGCGGCCCTGAACCCGCGTCAGTTCGAGGCGTGCTTCACGCGCTGGATGAGCGGCGCGTTTCCGACGTTCTCCGGCGAGCTCGTCGCAATCGATGGCAAGACGGTACGTGGCTCGCATCGCAATGGGACGCGTGCCATTCACCTTGTTTCGGCCTTTGGAAGCGGCCTGGGCGTTGTACTGGGGCAGGTGCGCACGGCCGCGGCGATTCTGGAACTGCTCGATGCGCTGCTGCTCAAGGGCGCGATCGTGACGATCGACGCGATGGGCTGCCAGCAAGCGATCGCCCGGCAACTCGTCACGAACGATGCCGATTATGTGTTGGCGGTCAAGGAGAACCAGCCGACGCTGCTGGTGGAGATTCGCTCGACGCTCGAAGCCCTCGATCGACTCCAGCCCGAAGATCGATGGGACTGTTCGAGCGAATATCGGGAGGTCGAGAAGGACCACGGCCGGATCGAAACGCGTCGTTGCCTGGTTAGTGACGTGATGAACACATGGCGTGCGGCCGCGCTCTGGCCAGGCATGCGCTCGATCGTGATGGTGGAGGCCACGCGCGAGATCGGCAATACGGTGACGGTCGAGCGCCGATATTACGCGAGCAGCCTGCCGCCCGATGCAACGCGCATTGCAC
>NZ_JBSAXA010000078.1:0-964 GCF_053427615.1 Burkholderia sp. AW33-5
GGCGTTGTTGCATAAATCAGGCGTGAGGACGAAGTGGTGCCTTTGTTCATGATCTCAGGCAATACGTACGGACTGAGGGCGGGCGAGCTCGGCCATGCGGTTAAGCACGCCCACTCGAACGGCAACTTCGGTCGCCTGGGTATCGGTACGACGTGCCCACAGGCACGGACCCGTGAGCGTCTTGAGCCGGTACATCGCGTTCTCGGCCAGCGAACGACGGTGGTAACCGCTTTGCTGCTTCCATTCGCGTCGACTGCCTTGTGCAATGGCGTCGAGCGCGGCGTTGCGCCGGGACGCGCCGGGCGTGGTCGTCGGCCAGTGAACCGCGCCTTCGCGCGGCGGAATCGAGGGTATCGCACCGCGCGCGGTGATCGAGGCGTAACAAGCCTGCGTATCGTATGCGCCGTCGCCGCCGATGGTATCGATGGACTCGTCGGCCGGGATTTGTTCAAGCAATTCGGGCAGCACTTCACCGTCCGCGACATCCTGGTGCGTCATGAGCGCCGCTCGCAACTGGCCGGTGTTCGCGTCGAGTGCGAGATGGACCTTGCGCCACGTGCGACGCTTCGAGTAGCCATGCTGGCGAACCTTCCATTCACCTTCGCCGTAGACCTTTGCGCCCGTGCTGTCGACGACCAAGTGCAGCGGTTCGTCGCTGTGAATGACCGGCAGTTTCACCTGCAGCGTCCGTGCGCGACGGCACACGGTCGTATAGTTCGGTACGGGCAATTCAGCGAAAGCCAGGTCGCGCAGGGTTTGCGCGAAGCCTTGCAAGGCACGCAACGGCAAATGGAACACCGTCTTCAAGCCGAGCAATGCCTGAATCAGTGCATCGCTGTACAGCCGCGAACGGCCACGTGTGGGCTCGGTGTCGGGCATGTTCGCAAGAGCGTCGTCATCAATCCACATCGTGATGTTGCCTCGATTGATCAGGCCGGCGTTGTATGCCGCCCAGTTTCTGACA
>NZ_JBSAXA010000079.1:0-910 GCF_053427615.1 Burkholderia sp. AW33-5
GTACGGCCATCGGCCAGTGGAAACGCCAGTATGATGAGGGTGGTATAGCCGCACTGTCGCCGCGCCAGCGGGGGCGCCCCAGGAAGATGCCCAAGCCACCGATCACGCCACCACCTCTACCCGAAGACGATACGCGCTCCCGACAGGAACTGCTCGACGAGTTGAACTTTCTGCGCATGGAGAACGCGTACCTAAAAAAGCTCGAAGCCTTGGCTCAAGCGCAGCAGCGATCAGCGCAACGCAAAAAGCGCAAATCGTGCTCGAGCTAAGGCAGCAATATCCGCTTGCGGGCTTGCTGAAGGTTGCCGGCTTGGCGCGCAGCACGTTCTACTATCATCAGAAATTGCTGGGAGCAGCCGACAAGTATGCTGATACAAGGTCGAGAATCTGCTCGTTGTTCGAACGGCACAAGGGCCGCTACGGCTATCGACGCATCACGCTCGCTCTGCGCAATCTGGGACAGGTGATTAATCACAAGACCGTGGCGCGCCTGATGGGCGAGTTGCGGCTGAAGTCTTGTGTGCGCCCGAAGAAATACCGCTCCTACAAAGGTAGCGTCGGACGTGTTGCACCTCATGTTTTACAGCGTCGGTTCTACGCAAACCGTCCGAACGAGAAGTGGGTAACGGATGTCACGGAATTCAACGTGGGCGGCCAGAAGCTGTACCTGTCGCCAGTGCTCGATCTGTACAACGGCGAGATCATTGCTTATGAAACCGCGAGGCGCCCGGCGTTCGAGATGGTCAACGCAATGCTTCGCAAGGCATTGGCGCGCTTGAAGTCACACGAGCGGCCTCTCTTGCATTCGGATCAGGGCTGGCAGTACCAGATGCCAGCGTATCGCCGCCTACTGCAGCAACGAGCGCTCACGCAAAGCATGTCGCGTAAAGGGAATTGCCTGGACAACGCC
>NZ_JBSAXA010000008.1:0-249850 GCF_053427615.1 Burkholderia sp. AW33-5
CCTCCCGCGCTGCGTTTCCGTTAGCGCGAAAGAGGCGTGATTCTAAGCACCCGCCCCCTTCTCCGCAACCCCTTTATGAAAATATTTTGAAAAAGCCCTCGTGCGCTGCCGCGCACGGGGGCTTCGGCCTGACGCCCTGCATACCGCATGCTGCGCGAGGGGCCCGCGACGAATCCGGGACGAGTCCTTCTTTCCTCCTATCCTATACAGGAGATTGAATATGCCCTCTGTTCAACCGCGCTCCGCATTTGCCTCGCGCCGGACACCACCCCACGGCACAAACAAGAGAGCGCACGTCGTCGAGTATCATGCCGCGATCGAACAACGCACTCATACCGACGATGGACAGCACCACTCAATCCGGCGACGCCGATCTCCGCGATGAATACGCCGCGCTGCGCGAGCGCGCCGTCATGCTCGAAGAACAGGTCCCGCCGCTCCTGCAACGCATCTCGAATGTCCTGCCGCGCATCAGCGGCGTGTCCGATCTGGCGGACGAGCATCGTGAACGACTCGTCGGCGCGCGCAACGCAGCGATGGTCTCGATCGAAAACTATCAACAGGCGATCCCCTTCCTGCAGACGGCCGACTCGATCATCGAGCAGCTCGACAAAACGCCCGAGCGCGACGAAGACATCGAATGGCGCGAATCGCTGCTGCAGCGACTCGACGAACTGATCGATGTCGCGGTCGTGATGATCGACGATGCGCAAGGCTATTTCGAGCAAGCGGCTGCCTGCGATCTCTCCAGCGTGCCGAAGTCCATTCTCGAAGACTGAGCATCCCGGCCAAGAGGCGCGCGGTGCGTCAACTGCATATATGTTGCATGTTGCGCACGCCAGCTGCCCCGCACATGCCGACCGGCTGTCACTGCTCGACACCTCGACATCGACATGTCCGACACGTCTCCCGAAAGAGCTCACCTTCCTGTCGCGGGTTCACGCGTATCGGCAAGCCGCGGCCCGTGACTAGAGCGTATCGAGAACGATCGTCTCGCCGACGATCGGCACACGGATATACCCGCCTTCCGCATCGCCGTACGCGTGCGCGTTTCCGTCGATCACGTATTGCGCGGTCAATGCGCACAACGTCGCGTCCCGCGCGTCGACCGATCGCAGTGTCGACACGTCGATCCCGAGTTGGGTCAGCAATTGCCGGCGCTGGTTGCGTTTCTGCTTCGCCGACGCGATCGCCTTGCCAAGCAATGCGCAGGTAATCGCGTACGGATAAGTCTCGAAGCTCACGCGCCCGCCGGCATAGCGCGCGTCGGTCAGCAGCGGATAGGCGTCGGCCAGCGCGCGGTAGACCCGCTCTCCCATGAACATCCAGTCGAAGAAGCCCGACGTGCTGGCCACGGCCTGCTCGCGCGATGGCGTCGGGAAACACGAGATCCGTTCACGCGCGAGCGCCTGCTCGGCAGCCCGGCGTCCGCTGCCCGTCCACCAAAGGCTCGGCGCGTCGACGCCGACCGCCACCACGTCATGCTCGATACACAGCGAAGGCAGCGCTTCGGGCGCGATCCGCTCCGCGCGGCAAACGATCGTCGCGCCGCGCAAGATCACGAGATCGCATCGCTTCTTGTCGCCGCCCACGTCGACACCCGCCACCGCGGGCAACGACCGCGCGACTGATCGGGAGCGGGATCGGGCCGCCTGCATGGCTGCGCGTCAGTCCGCCGGCCGCGCGTCGTACGCGGCGTCGAAGATCCCTTCGAGGCCCGGATGCACGCCGCGCATCCGGTCGACGACCGACTTCGCCCAGTCGAAGTACGCCTGCTTGCGCTCGAGGGGCCAGTCCGCGGGCGGATGCCGTGCGATGTCACGCAGGTTGCAGATCTTGTCGGCGAGCTTCACGAGCTTCGCGCGCCGGCTGATGGTCGCCGCATGCTCGACCTGCAGGCGCTTGCGCTCGTCCTTCGGCAACGACTTGTCGTCGGTGACTTCCATCACGATGTCGGCGACGTCCTTGCCGAACAGCCGCAGCAGCTCCTGCTCGGTGGTCTCCGTATCCTCGATCGTGTCGTGCAACACCGCCGCGACGATCACGCGCTCGTCCTCGATGCCGGCTTCGTTGGCCAGCACGGCGGCCAGCGCGATCGGATGGTTGATGTACGGCGATGCCTCGTCGTCCTTGCGCCGCTGATTGCGATGCTTGTCCGCCGCGAACGCGATGGCAGCTACCAGCTTGTTCATGTTGATCCCTCGTGTGGCCGGACCCGCGACCGGCTGAACCGGTCGCGTGCGTTTCGGAACCGCACATACTACCTGTACGCGATGACCATTCCCACATATCGGAACATCGGGCCGCGGGCCGTCATGCGCCGGCCGCCTCGCGCTCCAGCTCCACCACGTTCACCTGCGTGCCGAACACATCGCGCACGAGCGGCAGCAGGTGACCATGGTGCGTCAGAAACAGCACCTGGGTTCGCGTCGACAGATCGCGCAGTGCCTCGAGTCCCGCCTTCGCGCGCGCATCGTCGAAGTTGATGAACAGATCGTCGGCAACGAACGGAAGCGCGGTCCTGCTCGCGAGCTGCAATTCGAGCGCCGCGATCCGCAGCGCGAGAAACAACTGATCGCGCGTCCCTTCGCTCAGGCCGGCGACCTCGACCGACGTGCCCTTCGTGCGTCGCGCGTACAGCGCAGGCGGCGTCCGTTCGGTGTCGACGGTCAGCCGCGCGAATTCGCCCAGCGTCAGCCCCGCGAAAATCTCGCCCGCGCGGCGCAGCATCGGCCCCTGCTTCTGGTCGCGATAGCGATCGGTCGCCCACTTCAGCAAACGGCTCGCGGTCGCTGCTTCCAGATACTGTTCAGCCGCGTCGCCCATCGCGGCCAGCGCTTCCTGCCGCTTCGCCTCGGCCACGGCCGCGTTCGCCTGGCCGTCGATCGCGCCGAATGCCTGCTGGGCGACGACCTGCTGTTGCGCGAGCGCGTTCAGGCGCTTGCCGACGTCGCCGAGCGACTGCTTCACCGCTTCGAGATGCGCGGGCACGTCGGCGATGTCCTGTTCCGCGACCTCGGCCTCGACGGCCGACTGGGACAACCCGTCGCCGTCGCGCACGAGTGCCTCCTTCGCGGCATCGACGGCCTGTCGAAGCTGGCGCTGGCGATCCGATCGTTCGGCCAGCGGCAGCGCCGCGTCGATCGACGCGACGCCGGCCAGTTGCAGCAACGGCTGAATGCGTGCGTCCGCACCCGCCACCGCGGCGGCCGCGTCGGCGACCTTGCCCTCGGCCTGCCGCACCGCGTCGTCGGCACGATCGATTGCACGCGCGGTTTCCCGTGCGGCCGCCACGCGCATCGTCAACCGGCGCGCGACGTCCAGCCAGTTGCCGCTCGCCAGCCATTCGGGTTCGAGCGCTTGGGCCAGCCGCCGGGCACCGGCCTCGAGCGCAGCCAGCTCGGCACGAATCGCGGCGATCCGGTTGCGCGGCGCGTCGGCGGCGGCCAGCTCTTCCGTCACCGCATTCGCGAGCCCGAGCGCCCCTTCCGCCGCAGCCAGCGTCACCGCGTTCGCGGACAGCTTCGCGTCGGCGAGCGCGTCGCGCCATTGTGCTTGCCACGCATCGTAGGCGGCCTGTGCCTGGCCCGCGCGCGAACGGGCCGTCGCGCATCCGCGTTCGGCTTCGTGCGCGCGGTCCTCGAGGCTGTCCTTCTGTGCAAGCGTCTTCTCCGCCGACTGCACGAACGTCTCGGCGATCGCGATGAGTGCCGCCAACCCATCGGCGTCGCCGCCGCGCGAGACCAGGCGCAGCGCCGAACGCAACGCGGCTTCCGCGCCGGCGCGCGCATCGCGGATCGTCGCGAATTCGCGGCGCTGGCGGTCAAGTTCGAACTGCGCGGCAAACACCGTGTCGCGCTTCGCGAGCCAGTCGCCCATCGCCGCCAGCGGCATGCCGGGCACGCCGGCCGTCGTCGCCAGTTCGGACCACGCGTCGCGATGCGCGGCGAGCTCGCGTTCGCGCTCGTCCATGGCCGCCTGCCGGCGCATCAACACGGCACGCGCGGATTCGACCTGTTGACGCAGCGATTGCAGCGTCGCCGCCGCTTGCGTGGCGCCGAGCTGCGCGTCGACGAGTTCATCGGCGAGCCGGATCGCATCGTCGACGGCCGGCGCGCCCGTTGCCAGATCGACCACACCGTTGCGGATATCGCCCCACGCGCCGTCGCGACGCGCGCGCGCCGCCAGCACTTCGGCAGTGGTGACGACCTTGTGGGTCTCCGCGAAATGTCTCTCCTGCAGTTCGAGCCGCTCGTATTCTTCCTGCGCGCCGTCCCGTGCATCGCGCGCGGCGGCCGCCGCGCTCACGCGCTCGCTTGCTTCGTTGAGCAGCGCACCGAGCCGCGCCGCCGACGGCACGTCCAGCACACGCAGCGCGTCGACCGGCCTGCGCCACTGGCCGAGCGCATCGAGCGCGTCGGCGAGCGTGCGCTCGGCGGCGGCAATGTCGCGCTCGAGCGCCAGTTCGCGCTGGCCGCTGCCGCGAAAGCCCTGCGCATCGGCGAGCGCGGCACGAAGCACTTCCGGCACATCGACGGTAGACAGACGCGCGAGTTGTTCCTGCGCCTGCGCGAGTTCCTGCATGCGTTCGTCGAGCGATTCCCGCGCACCGGCCAGCGCCTGATGCAGCGCGCCGTGGTCGCGCAAGAGATTCGCGACAGTCTTCAGCGACAGCGCGGTTGGCAGTGCCGCGCGCAGCGACGCCTCGTCGGTCGGCCAGCCGAGCTGCGCGGCCGCGGAGCCCGCGGCGGTCAGATGCCGCTCCACGTCCGCGCCGAGCAACAGCAGATCCTGAGCGTGATTCATGCATGCGCCGCGCAACCGGTCGAGCGCTTCGATGTCGCCTTCGAGCGCCAGCGCATCGGCGTCCGGATCGATCGCATCGCGCGCCTGCCGTTTCGCGAGCAGGTCCGTGCGACGCTCCTCGAGCACTTTCTGTTCCGCGGCGAGGTCGCCTTGCGCTTTCAGCAAGTCGGCATACGCGGTCGGCGGCAACTCGACGATGGTGCCCAGTTCGGCAAGCGCCGCTTCCTTGATCGTCAGTTCCTTCAGGTATGGCGCCAGCCGCCGCACACGCTCGAGCTTCGAACGCAGCGCTTCGAGGCGGCGTTGCTCCACGCGCGCGTGCTCGATCTCCTGCTCGACCGCGTCGCGCGCCTCCTTGCGATCGACCCAGTCACGCGTGCGCACCTGGACCGCCTTCAGTTCGCCGACCGCTTCGTTGAACGACGTCTCGGCCTGCGCGAACGCGCTGCCGCTGCGTCGCGGCGCCCACAGCTCGCCCGCACGCGCGTCGAGCTCCTCGCGCACGGGCCCGAGCGTGCCGACACCCGCCGCCGATTCGAACAGCACCTGGCCGAGCTTGTCGGACGCATCGAGAATGCTCCGGCCGCCGTCGACGAGCCGCCCATGGTCGAGCCCGAACATCTGCTCGAAAAACTCGCGCGTCGCGCCGTCGAGGATGGCCGCGAGGTAGTCGTCCGGGAGCTTGTCGTCGGCGGGCGTGCGCAACGGGCTGCGCCCGCGCGCGCGATGAAATGCGAGCGCGCCGGTGCCCCCCTCCAGCACACCGCCGATCCGCAGGTCGGGCGTTGCATGCAGGAAGTCGAGCGGCGTCTGCAGCTTCATCCCGAACAGCAGTTCCGACACGGCCGTGCGGATCGTCGACTTGCCGGCCTCGTTCGGACCCACGATCACGTGAAAATCCTGTCCGGCCGACGGAAAGCGCAGCGTCTCGTCGGTGAACTTGCCGTACTTGATCAGATCGAGCTGGCTGATGCGCATCGCTTATTCCCCCCTCGCCAACCGCGCGAGCAACGCGGGACCGACCTGCTCGACCAGCGCCGTGAGTTCGCCCGCGCGCGCCATCGTCAGCAGCGGCACCTCTTCCTTCACGTCGCTGCGCACCTTGCCGACGAACGGCTTCAGGTCGCGTTCGAGCAGCGCGAGAAAATCCGGATCGTGCGCGGCGTCGGCCAGGATCTGCTTCAGATCCTCCAGCGCCTCGAGCTGCTCGCTCTCGCCCAGCGGCTGCTCGGGCGCGGATGTCGCGAGACGGACCTTCTCCAGCCACAGCCGTTCGTTGCCGATGATGCCGATCTGGTTCAGCACCTCCGCGCGCAATTGCGGCGCGCGGCCGAAGAAAAGACCGTGCGCGGGCGTGCGCCCCGTGACCGTCACGCGCACCGCGCGCGGCACGTCACCGTCGACGGTCAACAGCGCCTCCAGCGACTGGCCGATCTTTCTCGACAGGTCGGCGACCGTGAAGCAATCGGATGCGTCGATCGACAGGGCTTCCCAGCGCAGCACGTCGAGGTACAGGCGCTCGACCTGCGTGCGCCCCTGCTCGACCGTCACGAGCACCGCGCCGCGGCGGCCCGTCTCGCGGATATGGCGACCCTGCAGGTTGCCGGGAAACACGACGGTCGACGGCCCCGACCATTGCTGGAACTCGTGCACGTGGCCGAGCGCCCAGTAGTCGTAGCCCTTCGCGTGCAGTTCCGCCAGCGTGCACGGCGCATAGTTCGCATGCGCCGCATAGCCTTCGAGCGCGGTATGCAGTACGCCGATGTTGTAATGACCCGGCACGGGATCCGGATAGCCGATAGCGAGATTGTCGACGACGGCCTTGTCCTTGAAGCTCTGCCCGTGCAGCGCGACGTCGAATTCCGGCAGCCGATGGGTTTCCGGCTTGCGATGGCCGAACACGGTGACGTTGTCGGGCAAGGTCAGCTTCTTCGTCATCTCGCTTTCTGCATCGTGATTGCCGCCGAGCACGAATGCGCGAATGCCGGCCTTGCGCAGGCGACCCATTTGCTGGCCGAAGAAAATGCCGGTGTTGTGGTCCTTCCAGTCGCCGTCGTACAGGTCGCCGGCGATCACGAGGAACGCGACCGCCTCTTCGATCGCACGATCCACGAGCTGCCGCAGCGCCTCGCGCGACGCGTTGCGCAACTGCGCGGCCGGCGCGTCGGGATACGCGCTCAGGCCGTGCAACGGGCTGTCAAGATGAATGTCTGCCGCGTGGATGAACTTCACGAAGATTCCTCTGTTTCAGGACGAACGGGCGATGTCGACAAGCATTGTGCGCCGTCGAGCGACGCAACGCCGGCGAGGTACGAACCGGACCATCGCCGTTGCATCGTCGCGATGCAACGCTCGTCCGGGCGATGATGCCACCCGTCGCCAGCGGGTCGGGATGGTACCTGAAAGCGAGCGTCGGGAAGGTGCACGACCCCACGCCCTCAATCCGCGCGTGATCGCGCAGCCTCGACGAACCTGCGCCCCGAAACACGGCGGTCGCGATGCCTCGGATGATCTGCCGAAGTCGACGGCCGGCGGCACCCGCGACATTCGTCCCGTGCGAGTCACTCGCCGCGCGGCGCGGGTGGCGGCGCAAAGCCGTCGTCGTTGCCCGGGAACGGATTCGCATTGCGACGCAACGTTTCCTCGTCGCTTTCCTTCTGCGCGAACAGCGCGACGCCGATCACGCCGACGTTCGCCGTATCGCCGTACTTCGAATTCGCGACGTAGCTGTCGGGCACCGACGCGAAGCGGAACGCGGCAACTTCATCGCGGCTCTTGCGGAAGCCCTCGATCGTCAGCGTACGGCCCGGATACAGCACGTAGCCACCGTTCGCATAGCTACCCGGCCGCCCCGACAGCACGTCGAGCCCGTCGACCGTCGACACGACCTCGAACGCGCGGCGCCCCTGGTTGTGCAGCACGATCATGTAGCGTGCACCTTCGACGCCCGCCATGTGCCAGCGGCCGTCGCTGCGCGCGAGACGCAGCGGCACGCCTTTCTCGTCCGAGAACGACAACGCGATGTCGCCGTTCGCGAGCTCGACGCGCGTCGGCAACCGGCGAATCCGCGACGCGGGCGGATGTCCGGGCAGTGCATCGTTGTAGTAGACCGACGCGAGATCCGTCGGCGTCGTCGGATCCGCGCGTTTGAAATCGACCTTGCGGGTTTCGGAATGCACCGACTCGCCCCACGCGGTGCCGAGCCCGCGGCGTTCGCCGGCATCCTGGCTGGCCGGTGCGCTCGCGGAAGTCGGGGGCGGCGACGCGCACGCCGCGAGCCACAGCACGCAGGCGAGCGCGAGAAGACGGAGCAGGATGGTCATGATCGTGGTGCCTCGGAATGTTATCGGACCACGCCGGGCAGGCCGGGGCGGCACTTTGGAGTCGTCTGTCGTCACGATGCCGATCGGACATGCTTGCCTGAATCGACCTGCGTCGCCCGAGGGCGGCCCGGCGATCGGGAGCCTCGCTATTTAAGCACGGTGGGCAGGCAATGGGCAGAGGGTGTGCGGACCGCCTGTTTCGATCCACGGCACACCAACGCGACCACGATGCGCGGCGCGCCCAATGAAAAAAGCCCGGCCCGCATCGAAGCGGGCCGGGCCTTGGCGGGAAGCGTATCGCTTACAGCGCGCCGCCTTGTGCCGACGCCGAACCCTTCACGCCGACCGAAGCGCCGCCCTGCACCGCGTTCGTCGCGCCCTCGAGCGCTTCGCCGGCCTTCGCCTTCGCGCCGCCGGCGACATCACCCGCCGTCGACACCGCGCCTTGCACGTGGCTCTTCGCGGAGTTCGCGACATGCTTCACGTGCGACTTCGTCGCGTGCACGGCCGATGCCGCGGCATCCTTCGCCGAGCCGGCTGCCGAGCCAACTGCCTGCGTTGCGCCACCGACCGCGTTGCCCGCTGCCGAGCCGACGCCGCCAACCGTCTTGCCCACGCCGTTCAGCGCACCGCCGACGAGATTGCCTGCGCCCGAACCCGAGCCTGCGGCATTCGCGCCTGCACCTGCCTGCACGCCCACACCACCGCCGAGCAGCGGCGTCTGGACTTGTGCGCCGACGCCGGCGGAACCTTCCGCGCCCGTCTGCGCCGTTTGTGCGAAAGCAGCCGATGCGATTGCCGTCAGCGCGGCACCAAGCAGAATCGTGCGAATCTTGTTCATGGTCATTCTCCCCAAAGACGTTGTTGCTGCGGGCCGCCTTCGTGCGGCTGGTCGCATGCCTCGCCGCGACGTGCGGCAGGTGGAGCTAATGTAGCCGCGCCAACGTCCAAAACCATCGAATTGCGGGGACTGTTACTTCAGTTGCAAATGCTGACGATTGACTCACACTGTTTGACAAACATCGCGCTCGGCGCGTGATTGGCGTCGCTCGATGGCATGCATCGGCGCATCGGCGCACGAAGTATCTGCTAGCACGGAAAGCGACCATTCCTGTAGGCATCCCAAAGAACGTGTGTCGGCCAGCCGTCGGTGCAGCCAGATAATCGGCTTCTCGCGATCGGCTCGATGTCGTCGGACATGCACGCCGGGATCGCTGTCGATTTTGTCGAATACCATCATCCAGCAGACGTCGAACGGCTCCGCCTCGCGGCTGGTCAGCGCGCGACCGCAATCGACATCACCGAGGAAATCGAAAAATCCCGGCCCCTTGCCACGATGCGTGGTCGTTCCGTTCGTCGATCGTTTCTGCCATGCACCGCCTTCATGTTCCATGTCGGTGACGCGCAGCGCCGTGCCCGCTGCGACTCGCAGACCGGCACGATCGTCGGCGCCTTCGAGCTGCGCGCGAGCGGCTTTCACGCAACCGACCTCAGTCCGCGCGTGCTGCGCAACACAACGGTCACGCGAATCAGGCTGACGCTGGCACCCGATGCGGGCGCCGACCGCGCGCGCGGGAATGCTGATCGGCGTTGTGCACGCAACGACGTGCGGCCACTTCTATTCGCTCTTGTTCGAATGGATCAGCCGCAGAATGCGGGTGTCATACGGCGACTGAATGACTTCCGCGATGCGGATGTCGGATGCGGCAGGATGCAGCGGATTCAACAGGAAGTTATGCGCGTGCGGCACGACGACGCTCGGGACGCGCAGCAAGGCGCTCGGTTGCGTATGCAACCACTCGGTCCCGGCACTACGGGTCCAGTCGACGTTCTCTCGCCAGTCGGCCGGCGCATCGCCATCCGCGATCTCGGCAACGTCCACCGATTCAGGCACCTCGATGCGAAGCAACTGGTATCCGCTCGGCAATTGCGCGACGGTGGCGATTTCGAAGTGAACGAGCGTCTCGAGCAACGCGAGCGCCGGATGCTCGGCGAGATAGACGACGGGTTGCCCGGCAAAATGCCAGCGCCCGCCGGCCCGCAATCCGCCGACGCCTTTCAGGTCCGCGTAATTGCTGATCCGCCACAGCGTCGTCAAGCGAAGTACCCCTCGTCGATCTGCGTGAGGGCTTCTTCGACGAGTCGCGCACCATGCTCGGTGCTCGACATGTCGAGCGACGTGCGTCCGCCGAAGCGCTGGAGCCCGTTGCGCAGCCACGCCATCGCCTTGTCCTGGTCGCCGAACGTGGCCGTTGCCTGCGCGACGATGCGCGCCAGCCGGATCGCCTTGTCGGACTCCTCCGGTGACAGGCGCTCGTGCGCCTGGCGGCGATGGCTCAGCGTACGCCGCGGGATGATGAAAGCGAGTTCATCGGACTTCAGGCCGCGCTCCGACAGCCGGTCGATCACCGCGACGTCGACGCGCGCGCTCGCCAGCTCGGCGAGATCGGCGCCCGAACGCACGCGAATCGCGAGCAGCTGCTCGAGGATCGTGAACTCGGCCTGGCGCGGGTGCGCGACGCCCGACGGATGAAACGCGATCGTACTCATGGCTCTTCTCCGGCAATTTGCCCAATCATTATAGGCGTTTTGCCGAAGACGGGCGAATTCGGTCGGTGGCCGCCCCGACGGCCGGCAGTTCTTGGTGGCGGCGAAGCGGCTTCCCGGCTCGCGGCCCTGCCCCCATCACGCGTGGTTGAAGATTCGCCGTGGAGCGGAAATCGCGAAATCACATATATCAAACCGCGCGCTGACGTCATGAAGTTGTCACGTAACAATTCTTCTGATGAATAACTATTGGCAAAGCGGCACCCGCCCGTCTCGGGCATCGAGTGTGGCATGCGTCCCTCCCCACCACCGACCGATCGGCCGGCCCACGCCGACGAGCGGATCACGTTGCAGAAATTGCCTGCCTGGAAACGCGGATCCTTGTCGACCAGCACATCGGCCGCGTGGGTCGAAGCGCCCCGTGTCTCGGCAACCCGCCAGTTGCTCGAAAACGGCCATGAAACGCCGAAGCAGGTCGCCGCGAAATTCGGCTTCACGAATGCCTATACGCTCAGTCAGTCGTTCCAGGCATGTCGGGATCAAACATGCCGAATACCGGAAACGACAGGCGGTCGTTCAGGGTAATGCGAGACGCGCAGCGAAACGGCACGGACATTCCCGTCGGCGTATGAAGGCAAAGTCCTGTCTCAATTGCAAAGCGATTGGGCAAGCGAATTTCTGTGCCCGCCATCAATACTTCGGTATCCGATTCAATTTGGCCGTCTACCGAACGGGATCGACGAGCGGTCGCCCTACACTCTCGTCCCGGAACGCGCCCGCCCATCGGTTCTGCGCCAACATGCCTTGCGAATCATCCGGTCCGCCGACGATGCTGCGCCAACTGCAACCCGCGACCGCCATCATGCACACCAACAATCATCAGACAAAACCCCATTTCTCCCTTGAATCGTTTACCCAGTTGCAATAATTATTCGCTGGAACGCATGTTTCCGACCGGTGTCGCGATCGCTACGATGCAATCAACCGCTCAACGCAACCAGCGAAGCGCAAAATCTACGAAAACCGGAGGTCACCATGAAGTCGTTCATCTACGCAGTCGCCGCTGCCGCCACCCTGTCCGCATCCCTTGGCGCATTCGCTCAGTCGAACCCGTCGGACCAACTGACGCGCGCTCAGGTCCGCGCAGAACTCGTCCAGCTCGAACAGGCCGGGTACAAGCCGGAAGTGTCCGATGTCCACTATCCGAATGCGCTGCAGACAGCGCAGGCACGCGTGACGAACAGCGACTCAACGGGTTACGGCGCACAGGCTGCGGCCGGCGTGCGTACTGGCCGCGCGATCGCGGTCAAGCAGAACGCTCACGACTCGGTCTATTTCGGTCAGTAAGACCGCCGCACGCTGCGCATACCGCGATACGCCCGCTGCCGACGAAGCACCCCGCTCCCGTTCACCGGGGCGGGGTGTTTCGCTTTCGGTGCACGCGACATGCGCGCTGCACGCAGCCCGACCGACGCGTGGGCGCGGATCGGCCGCCGCAACGCGCTGTTCACGCAGACCGCCGGCGTTTGCGCATAGAATGGCCGCGTGGTCGGCGCCGGCCGAAGCGAACGCGAGCGAAGCCTCGACTCACCGGGCATACCCACTCGCTGGCCGATCCGATGCCGCACTCATCGCATTTTTCGAAAAGGAGCGGTTTCATGTCTCAAACATCCGGTTCCATGATCACGTTTCGCCGTCCGGACGGCCAGGAACTGCAGGGCTACCTCGCCACGCCGGAAAAGACCGAAGGTGCACCCGCCGTCGTCGTTATTCAGGAGTGGTGGGGGCTGAATGACCAGATCCGCGGCGTCGCCGATCGCCTCGCGCGCTGCGGCTACATTGCGCTCGTGCCCGACCTGTATCGCGGCAAGTCGACGGTCGAGGAGGAAGAAGCGCATCACCTGATGACGGGCCTCGATTTCGGCGATGCGGCATCGCAGGACATTCCCGGCGCGGTGCAATACCTGAAGACGCGCGCGTCGCGCGTGGCGATCACCGGCTTCTGCATGGGCGGCGCTCTCACGCTGCTGTCGCTGCAGTTCGCCGATGCGGACGCCGGCGTTACCTGGTATGGCTTCCCCCCGCTCGACTACCTCGATCCGTCGAAGATCAAGGTGCCGCTGATGGGTCACTGGGGCACGCAGGATGCGTTCTTCGCGATCGACCAGGTCGATGCGCTGGAGAAGAAGCTGACCGACGCAAAGGTCGACGTCGAATTCCACCGCTATCTCGCGCATCACGCGTTCGCGAACGAAACGGCTGTCGGCCCGGGCCGCATCGGCGGCACGCAGTTCGATCCGGTGTGGTCGCAGATCGCGTGGGATCGCACACTCACGTTCTTCGGGCGCACGCTCTGGGACAAGCAGCAGTAATATCGCAGCGGATCTCCACCGCTGCTGGGCTGCGATGCACATGAAGCAAACGCCACGACCTTGCAATCGTGGCGTTGTCGTTTTATGGAGCGAATTCGTTATGCGACCATCTCGCGCGTCACGGGTTCGACACCGAAGCGCGCACGACGGAATGCGAGTGCCACGGCCGGCTCCGCAATACACCTCAGTTTCGAAAGCTCGGCTGCGCCCTCGTCATCAAGTTCGGTGTGCAAAATATCCTGCACGGCCGAACGTCGATTCACGGACCGCGTTTGCGAGTGCCGGGTCATTCGAACCGGCACTCGTTGTCCGCCTTCGCTCAGGACTCGCAGGAACCGCGCAGCGCCGCCTCGTCGGCGGACAGCATTTCGGGCACGCATTCGCGCAGGAAATCGACGAACGTGCGGATCTTTGCGTCGAGGTACTGGCGCGACGCATATAACGTGTAGACCGTCAGCTTCTGCAGCCGGTACTCGGGCAACACGCGAACCAGCGCACCGCTCGCCAGAGCAGGCACCGCGGTCGACATCGGCAATGAGCCGATCCCGAGGCCGGCGCGCAATGCGGCGCCGAGCGCATCGGCGATATTGACCTGGAAATCCGGCAGCGGCAGTTCGAACGTCTCGCGACCATCGGGGCCGTCGAGATGCCACCGGTCGCGCGGAAAGATCGGCGTGACGATCTGCAGGCACGCATGCGATTCGAGATCGCGCACGGTGCGCGGCGTGCCCCGTTCCTTCAGGTATGCCGGCGACGCACACAGCACGCTGTGCACATCGCCGAGCCGCTGCGACACCAGCCCCGAGTCGGGCAGCTCCGTCGCGCTCAATTGGAGCGACACGTCGTAGCCTTCGTCGATGATGTCTGGCACGTGCTGCGACAGCGTGAGCTCGACGGCCACCGACGGATAACGCTGCCGGTATCGCACCACTGCCGGCACCAGGTAGGCCTGACCGAAACTGGTCGTCGCATGTACATGCAAGCGGCCCGACGGCTTCGCCTGCGCGTCGGCCGCCTCGGCTTCCGCTTCGTCGATATAGCCGAGGATGCGCTGGCAGCGGTCGAGATAGCGCTGTCCGGCATCCGTCAATGCGATGCGGCGCGTGCTCCGGTTGAGCAGACGGGTGCGCAGGTGCGTTTCGAGTTGCGCGACCGAACGCGATGCGTAGGCAGTGGTGATATCCAGGCGCTGGGCCGCGCTCGTGAAGCTGCCCTCCTCCGCCACCCGGACGAAAATGCGCATCATCTGTAACGTGTCCATCGACATGTCCCCGGGATTGAAATCGCCTTGCAGCGGCGCCCGCCCCGGCACGTTCCGGTCTGGCGCGAATTGTGCGGAACAGTACCGCAGCGGTGCAGACGTGTCCAGTTTGCCGTGCGCCACATCGGCGGGCGATCGCTCATGCGGCGCCGCATGTCGAAGGACGACCGGCACCGGATCGTTGCAGGCCGCATCGCGGCCTGCCGGGGCACACATCGCGCGTGTAGCGTCGCGCTCAGAGCGGGTCGAAGGGATTGCGCAGCACGATCGTGTCGTCGCGCTCGGCGCCGGTCGTGATCATCGACACGGACACGCCCGCGATCGTCTCGACGCGCGCGATGAAATCCCGTGCGGCACGCGGCAACGCCGCGCGCTCGCGTACACCCTTCACGGTGCCGTCCCACCCGGGGAACGTTTCGTAGACGGGCGTTGCGCGCGCCTGCGCATCGACGCTCGCGGGCAGATGGTCGACACGTGCGCCGTCAAGTTCGTAGCCGACGCACAGCTGGATCGACTTGACGCCGTCGAGCACGTCGAGCTTGGTGAGCGCGAGTGAATCGATGCCCGAAATCCGCACCGCCTGCCGCAACTGCGCGGCGTCGAGCCATCCGCAGCGGCGCGGCCGACCCGTGTTGACGCCGAACTCCTGGCCACGCGCGCGCAGCGCTTCGCCGGTGGCGTCGGTCAGTTCGGTGAGGAACGGTCCGCCGCCGACGCGTGTCGCGTACGCCTTGGTCACACCCAGCACGTGACCGAGTTTGGACGCGCCGAGGCCCGTGCCGGCCGCCGCGGCCGATGCAACGGTGCCCGACGACGTCACGAACGGATACGTGCCCCAGTCGATGTCGAGCATCACGGCCTGCGAGCCCTCGAACAAGATGCGCTCGCCGCGGTCGTTCGCGTCGTTGAGGTCGGCCCACACGGGACGCACGAACGGCAGGATCTTCGGCGCGATGTCGATCAGCGTTGCCAGCATCGCGTCGCGCGAGCACGGCTCGAGCCCCAGGCCGCGGAACCATGCATTGTGGTGATCGACCAGCACGTCGAGCTTGTCGGCAAGCTGGCCCGGCTCCGCCAGATCCGCGACTCGCAGCCCGCGGCGCCCGACCTTGTCCTCGTAAGCGGGCCCGATCCCACGCAGCGTGGTGCCGATGGGTTCGCGACGCAGACACTCCTGCGCCTGGTCGATCGCACGGTGAATCGGCAGGACCAGCGTGGCGTTCTCTGCGATCGACAGATTGTCCGGCGTCACCGACAGCCCGAGCTGGGCCATCCGTCCGATCTCGGCCAGCAGCGCTTCCGGATCGAGCGCCACACCGTTGCCGATCACGCCGCGCTTGCCGCGCACGATGCCGCTCGGCAGCAGCGCGAGCTTGTACGTCTTGTCGCCGACGACCAGCGTATGCCCCGCGTTGTGGCCGCCGTTGTAGCGTGCGACGAGATCGGCCTGCGCCGCCAGCCAGTCCACGACGCGTCCCTTGCCTTCGTCACCCCATTGGGCGCCCACCACCACCACGTTCGACATGCTCCATACTCCATGTGAGAAATCCAAACACACATTCCGGCCACATCGGCCGTTTGTGTGCCATATTGGCGGAGCAGGATCACCCGATCAAACGATTAAATCTGAGCAGTCGCGTGAGTAAATTTCACGCGAAACGATGCATGGCCCGACGACTCCCTCCATTGAACTCGCTGCGCGCGTTCGAAGCCGCGGCCCGCCTCGGCAGTTTCACGCTCGCCGCCAACGAGCTGTGCGTGACGCATGGCGCGATCAGCCGGCATGTTCAGCAACTGGAGGCATGGCTTGGCCGACCGCTGTTCGAGCGCCACAACCGGCGCGTCGAACTGACCGACGCCGGTCGCATGTACCTTGCCGAGGTCGGTGCGTCGTTCGACCGGATCGCGCTCGCCACCGCACAGCATTTCGGCCAGGGGCAGCAGCGCGTACTGCGCGTCAGCGCGCCCGCGACGTTTTCACTGCGCTGGCTCGTGCCGAAGCTGTCGTCGTTCCAGGTTGCGCATCCGGCCATCGAGGTGCGGCTGTCGACGTCGAACGAGCCCATCGAGAAGTTGCGCGACAAGGTTGACCTGATCGTGCGCGGTGGCCCGCAGGCGATCGACGGATATGTTGCCGAGGAGTTTCTATCCGAAATCCGGCTACCCGTATGCGCGCCGAAGCTGCTCGAGAGTCGGCCGTTGCGTACGCCGGCCGATCTCGCCGGCTTCACGCTGCTGCATGCGGCGACGTACCCCGGTATGTGGCCCGAGTGGCTCGCGGCGGCCGGGCACGCGAATCTGGCGCCGCGGCATTCGCTCACGCTCGAGCATTTCTATCTGACGCTGCAAGGCGCGCTCGACGGCCTCGGCGTCGCAATGGGGCCGATCGCCCTCGTCGCGGACGACATCGCCGAAGGCCGGCTGGTGCAGCCGTTCAGCGAACCGGCACTACCGCCGTGGCGCTATTTCACTTACGTGGCGGCTGCCCGCGCGGAAGACGAAGCCGTGCGGGCATTCAAGGACTGGCTGAAAGCAACAGGGAACGCAACGGCGGACGCGCGGCGCTGATCAAGTCGGTATGTCGGCGACCAGTCGTTGCGCAATGCGCACCGGCTCGATTGGCGCGGGTTTCGGGTGCTTTTGCGCGGAGCCATATTGCTCGTGCATGATCGCTTTTCGCCTCGTGATTCATCCATCGATCTGATGTAATCCGTAGGATTCCTCTACTACTGAACAAACAGAATGGCTCAGGTCGTTCAAGTAGCACAGGATGACTAAACGAATCGAGTTGGCATTCATCTCACCGAGAAACAAAGGACATCGAATCAATTGACTCGGATATCACACCTCCATGGTGACCGGTCGCGCATCGCGTTTCAGCAACAGAAACGACAAACCCCGGCTCGCGCCGGGGTTTGTCTCGTGGGGGGAACGCTTATTGGCTTGCGCCAGCGGCTTCGCCCGCCTTCTTCTCAGCGTTCTGCAGATTCTGCGGATAGTTCGGATCGTTGGCCGCCGGCTTGTAACCAGCGTCTTCGAGCTTCTTCAGTTCGGCGTTGTTCTTCGCACGCGCCGCCTTGTGTTCGGCTTTGCGTTTTGCCCGTGCTGCCTTGCGTGCTTCACGTTTCGCGGCTTTCGCATCCGATGCGGCGGATGCGGCCGGTGCACTGGCGTCGGTCTGCGCGAACACCGGAGCGGCGGAGCCGAAGAGGAACGCGGCTGCCGTCGCAGCCAGCGTCAGTTTTTTGATCTGGATTCGCATCGCTGAACTCTCTTTTCTGATTGGTCACGGAGTGAAAGCACATCGAGATACCGCCCCTGCCCCTGATCGGTCTTCATGTCTCGGTCAGGGCCTTTGCATCATAACCGCGTTGAAAAAAATGTGGCGCCATCATGCGTACATTGTTGGGAATACGCGTATGGGGGCGTCGTATCGTCATGTGTCCCGCGCCCGTCCGCTCCGCGTTTCGCAGGGGCCAGGTGATGCATCGTGCTCGGGAATCACGCAACGTGCACGACCGCGGCAACCGCGTGGCGAAGCGAATCGTTCCACCGATACGGTGCAGATTGCCGATGAAGATGAGATCGATTTCGGTGCTTTACGCACTCGCACGACGCCGACTGTTTCACTCGTGGAATCGGCTGCTCGCGCAACGCGATCGTCGCCTCATGAGCGGGATATGCGACGGAATCGCGAACCTGTGCACCATGTTGTGATTCGCTGTCGCGCGAACGACGGTTCCTCCCATAAACGACCACGCTTCATTCTGTACCGAGCCTGCCGCATTTCCCGCACGTCGACACGATACGAACGATCGGGTAACCGATCGTCGCCCGCGTGGCTACCTGTTCGGTTCTATTCGTCGCCAGATGTGGGAGATGACGTTTGCGGGTTGAGACGACCTCCGCCGCTCAAGGTGAACGCTTCGATAGGCATTTGCTCACGACTGGCTAATGGTCGTATGAGCGAATGCGCGACGCTTGTCATCGTACCGACGTCGCGAAGCGTCTCGAGTCTATGTGGCAAGAACGGCGACACATCAGGCGCTGCGCGCATGCCTCACAGCTTTTCCATCGGGTGACCGCATCTGGTGCGGGGGCGTCGCGCGCACGGTTTGTTCATCCGACGGACACTTTGTAGGTGAGCTTTTACAGGACACGGTAACTTCCAGCGGTGAGAATTTTCGGGATTCGAGTACGGGTTCGATGAGGGTGAGCCATATTGATGGCGGCAGCCTCACGTTCGAGGCCGTTGCCAGGATTGTTGTGATCGAGCGGCGCGGTCGGCGTCTCGCTTGGCACAGGGATGGGTTTTCGTCGCACCGGTCGGGACACGGTGGCAATTCAGATGCCGGTTCAAAGGTAGAAAACCGCGATGCAGAGTGAGCGGATCAAGAGCCAGCCCATTTCGTCTGTGCACGGGTCATCGAGCAGAAAGCCCCCGACAGACCAACACGTGACAGTCGAAGACTTTTCCACGGAAGCACCGACTCGGACGCTAAAAAAACCGCTTGAGAATGAATTCCGATGATTTCTCATTGCCATGACGAGAACCGGCCGCACTCCGCTGTTGACCACGGTGGCCGTAGCCTGCGGGTAATCCCGGATGGGAAACATACCGCTGGGTGCCTTTTTTGTTCCCATAGATGGGAACCTAGGGACCGAAAGCGGAGATTTCCTCCCATAAGTTTCTACGTTTGAGTATTTGTTAGTAGGTACTCACCTTCATGGGGGGCCTTGCTAGGCCTGGGACGCTTGCAAAATAAGGCCGAGATCGAGGGTTCCACAGGTCTTAGGCCCAGAATAACTGTGCTCGACGAGCCTCACAGGTTCGCTTTGGTAGCGGTTTATGGGGTTGCTTTTTCTGCACAGGCACACGTGTGTTTACATCTTTGGTAAACCACGTTTACTTCTTTAACTACTTTTAGACCGCTCACAGCCTTGTCTGACAAGGGTTTGACAGGTGTTCGGTACCCATTTATGGGAGCACAGGCGGAAGGATATGGGGTTTCAGGTCTGTGGATTTGGGGAATCGGGTACCGCGCTGTGGGAAATGGGGGGTGTGGATATGGGGCACGCGTAGCCTGCTATGGGATTTTGGCCCAAAAACGCCTCAGGTAACCTTTTATGGGGGGAATCTATTGGTACCCATTTATGGTGCGTCGTTGCTGATTCGTCTACGGTGGCGGGCACAGCATTTCATGTGGGGTTGCCGGTTATGGGATGGATTCCAGGTAGTCGTTTATGGGTGCCGTCCCGGACAGAACGATCTAGTCCTGCTCGTCCCCTCGGAGCTGGGGTCCCATAAATAGTATTAGGCCGGCGGAAAGGTAACCTTCTGTGGGGAAATCCCAAGGTAGTCATTCATGGGAAGTATTTTCGGCTGCCGAGCGCAGATGAAGGCAAAACGCCGAGCTGGAGGATCTGGATAGGTAACCATTCATGGGATGTGCTAAAGGTAGCGTGTTATGGGGGAATGCAGACCGTGTTGCAGGGCACCACGAATCGGGTTCACCGATCCCGTTCCTCCGGATTATTTCCCATGAATGGCTACCTTCAGTTAGGCAAGTCCCGTGCCGGATTCTGGCTACAGATCACACAGGTAGCAGGTTTTGGGAGCTGATTCTGGCGCAAAGGTAGATGGATATGGGGTTCCGCACAAATCGTAAAAATGGAATTTTTCCTTTTAAGACGAGGCCTTAGCGGCGATATTGGAAGTGATACTGGAGAAGAAGGCATTGCCCGGTAACTCGAAAAGGTATAAAGTCCGCCATCAATACGGTCACCTTCTCCGGACATCACGATGCCGCGCAAGCCCGCAATCAAAGGCTCCGACAAGCAGGTTTCGCTATTTCAGACGCCCGAGCCCCCCGATCTGCTGCGCAAGGCGGTCCAGGCAATTCATATCGCTCCGAAGTCCGGAAAGATCGGTCTGCAGCAGCGCAAGATGTTCAGCTCGCTGATCAAGAACGCCCTTCGTCAGGAAGCGTTCGAACCCGGCCGGACCAGCTTCTCGATCTCGATCGCCGCGCTGTCGCACGAGAGCGGGTTGAACAGCAACAACACGAAGTATGTGAAGGATACGGTCAACTCGCTGATCAGTACCGTCGTCAACTGGGACTACCTTGCCGCGGACCGCTCGACGGTGTGGAAGGCGTCGGGCCTGCTCGCCGGCGCCGAGCTCGAGCAATCGGTGCTGAAGTACAGCTTCTCCGACCAGATTCGCAGCGAGCTACTCAATCCGGAAATCTATGCGCTCATCGATATGCGGATCGCGCGCGAGTTTCGGCGTTCGCACTCGCTTGCCCTTTGGGAAAACACGGTGCGCTACGAGGGGATCGGCATCACGGCAAAGATTCCGCTGCCGAAATTCCGCGACCTCATTCTCGGTCAGGACAAGGCGTCGCAGTCGTACAAGGAGTACAAGCTCTTCAAGAGCAAGGTCCTGGTGCCGTGCATTCAGGAGGTGAACGAAGTTTCCGACCATACGCTCGAGCTGATCGAACACAAGTCAGGTCGCAGTGTGGAGGCCGTCCAGTTCAAGGTGACGCGCAAGCAGAGCGCGGATACGGTCGAGGAAGGCGACGTCAAGAACGAAGCACTCGTCGACGAGGTCGCCAAGTTCGGCATCCCGCGTTCGGAAGCGCGCCGGTTGATCACGCAATACGGCGTGCAGCGCATCAAGGCGGCGATCGCCTATACGCTCAATCGGACTACGAAGAAGAACGCTGCGCCGGTCGACAACGTGGCCGCGTATTTCCGCAAGGCGCTGACGCACGGCTATACGTTGGCCGACGGGCAGGGG
The DNA here is from genome assembly GCF_053427615.1 of Burkholderia sp. AW33-5. NCBI lineage: Bacteria > Pseudomonadati > Pseudomonadota > Betaproteobacteria > Burkholderiales > Burkholderiaceae > Burkholderia > Burkholderia sp. AW33-5. The sequence goes on from NZ_JBSAXA010000008.1 coordinate 21,115, forward strand.
ACCGAAACGGCCGCGCCGGCAAAGGAATCCGGGCAGAGCAAGCAGGAACAGATTCGCGACAAATACCTGGCCGCGAAGGTCGACGAAGCCGGCGCGTATTTCCGCGAGCTGGAGATCGACGACCAGACCAAGCTGATCGAGCGCTACAACGAAACGGTGGCCGGTTCGAAGGACCTCACGCTGTCGCCGAAGAAGAAGGCGAGCAAGCTGGCGCAAACCAGCTTCTTCCGATGGTTGGCGCTCGATACTTGGGGCGAACCGACCTCGGACGACTTGCTGGAATTCCTGCTGAAAAGCAGCCTCGCGACCAACTGATCAAGGCCTCGCAGCCTGGCATGCGCCGTGCACCGGACTTCATCCGGCAGCGCGGTGCCATGCCGGTGCGAGGCCTTTGCTTTGGACGCCTTCTTTTATTTTTGCGCGGCTACCGCCAGATCAGCGACGTATGCGTCGATCACGGTCTTGAGCCGGTCGGCGAGCGCTTCCTGGTGGGACGCATCGACTCCCTTCAGTTGCAGATCCAGACGCCCGTCCGGATAGGTCTTCAGCTGGCCGATCGCGCGTGATTCGAGCGCGAAATCGTGGCGAACGCTGTAACGCGTGCGCCCCGTCTTCTTGTTGCCGTCGCTCTGCGCGCGCAGGAAATTCTCAAGGTCGCGCACCGACTTTTTCCGGTCGATCACCGCCGTGAGCAGACGGTCGGCAGCCGGTTCGCCCAGGCGCTCGAAAATCAGTTTCAGAAAGTACGCGGCCTGCAGCCCGACCACATCGTTCGCGCTGGCCATCCGTTCGAGCAATGTGTTCGGCAGTGCGTTCAGCGACAATGTCTTGCTGATCGATGCCTTGTCCTTGCCGATCTTCTCCGCGAGCGTGTTCTGGTCGGGGAATACCTTTTCGTCGAGGAGACGCTTCCATGCGACTGCATCGTCGAAAATGGTCTGGCGTTCGTGGTCGTGGTTGGCGCGATACGCGATCGTGTAGAGCTGCTCGGGCGTGTGGTCCGTGCGGAATGTCGCATTGATCGTTTCGTCGCCGTTGATGCTCGTCGCGCGCAAGCGGCGTTGCCCGTCGATCACGACGAGCTTGCCGGGAAATTCCGGGAGACGCGTGACCTTGATCGGCTCGATCTGCCCTTCCCGCTTCAGCGTCAATGCGAGTTCGTGCAGGCTCGACTCGGAATAGAACACGCGCGGGTTGAACGGGTTCGGGATGCAGTCCCTGACCGCGACCCTCTGCGGCGCACCGAGATCGAGCGCGTCGGATGCGGGGACAGCGGTCGAGATGACGGGGGTTGTGGCTTCGACGGGAGGATTCGACGCGGGCGTCGGCTCGGGCAGGCGCGTTTCCAGCGCTGCGTTTTCCTGTGCGAGCCCGCGCAGCAAGCCTGCTGCGAGATGCAGGTTGCCGGTCGGCTTCTTGTCTTTCGATGTGTCCTTAGCCATGAGCGGCTCCGGTAGCGCGCGTCGACGCGATGTATTGGGCCATTTCGGTGACCAGTCTCTCGATTTCCGCGCGGGCTTCCTTCAGTCCCTTCAGGTATCGATTGTGATGATGGATCGTGGTGCCGAGGGCAAATGTCTGCCGGTAGACCTCGCGCTGCGCGATCTGACTGTCGAGCAGATGCTCCCCTATTTCTTCAGCCCTTAGAATTTTTAAAATTTCTTCTCGCATTTTAGTTTTTCCATTGACGCTATTCAGCATCAACGCGGAAGATAAATTCGGGTTACGAACGGCACGCATCGATTCGATCATACGAATCATCGCGACGGTGCTGTACAGGTCGGCCGGCGATGGCGACAGCGGCACGAGGCAGAAGTCGGCGACTTCGAGTACGGATGCGATGCGCGGGTCCTCGAGGTTGCCGGGGCAATCGACGACGATCACATCGAAATTTGCATCCTGCTTCTTGATCTCGCCGCCAATGCCGCGGCCTGCGGGGGCCAACGACAGAACTGTCATCGGGAGCGTATTTTCGCCGCTCGTCACCCATCTGACCGATGTGCCTTGAGGGTCGGCATCGATCAATGCGACTTTGTTGCCACCCGCCTCGAAGGCTGCAGCGATATTGACGGAGATGGTGGTCTTTCCAGTACCACCTTTTTGATTACTGACGGCGATCTTGAAAGCCATTAAATTCCTCCAAGGAGTTTTGCGTAATATATGCAGTTATTGCCAAAAAGTCCAGAAAAGCATCGAAGGAAAAGAAGGATTTTCTGACAGATGTTGTTGTCACGTGACAAGCTGGTCGAATGGTTAAAATATTATTTGTCGCTTGAATGAAAATAAAAACATATGGCATTCCGTTCGAGATGAAGGTGCTAATGAAGTGTTGGCAACTTCAGTGCCGGTAGCATGGGTCACAGTGCTGATCCCAGATGTGATCTCGCTATCGTTGGTAATTCCGGCGCAAATTGGCAATCCGCTCGTGACTCGCCCTGAGCTGCGTCGGGATCTAAAGTTGTCACGTGACAAGCCGATTCGGTGGGTTAAGACGTCAAATGCTGCTGGCCGGGAAGCATGCAGACACGACGCGTGATGGTAATGCCGACGATTTCTTCTTCCTCGATCCTCGTTACGGCGCCCTGCATTCATGACGATTGGCACTGCGACTGATGCGGGTTGTTACGTGACAACGCACCTAAACGATAATTCTGGACACATATCTCCTGTCTTGGCGCGGCCACTGTAGACGGCACGGGGGCAAAGGAGTCGGTGCGATATATGAGTTGGTCATGCTCGGTTAGGCCCAAGTCACTTATTCGCAAGGCATCGGGTTGTTGTCACGTGACAACCGCCACGGATGGATGCCGGAATCAGCAGCTTGATACCGGCGCAGCATTTTCAGCGGTACCGTATGGGAAGGTGCTGGACCAGCCGGGTATGTGTCAGCGATCGATGCTGGTCGAGCCGCTTGATGTCTTGGGTAGATCCGCCCGAGCTGCGCGTGTCTCTGACCTGCGGAGGCGCACTAACTCTGGCGATTTGATATGTCCCCAATAAAAAGGGCGGTTCGGCATCCAGAGGCAGCGACGATGACATACGGTAGCGGCGGGACAGATATCGCACCTTGTTGTGTTGGTCGCGGCTTCGACGGTCCAGGGCATCGGCATTGCGTCACACGTTCTCGATGGGCTTTGGGACGCAAATTCCTGGGCGTCGGCGAGGAGAGAAGGCGCAAATCAGCAGGCGTGAAACAATTTTGAAAAAAGGGGGGTGTTCTGAAACCCTTGTCTAACAATGGGTTGCGCCACTTTCTTCGCGTTGTTTCACGCAAAACGAGCGCGTGCGACGGGTGAAATAGGGGCGCATGAGTTTGACGTGCGTTATCGCGTCTGGATAATGATGATCCACGCGGTGGCGTGTCAAATGCGACGTGTTTTGTGATAAATGATACGAATTTCATGGGTCGATGTGCAGTACGATCGGCATATTGGCGACCCGAGACATCGCGTGGATCGACCAGCAGGGACTTGATAGGTGTAGCGAGTTCTATATCGCTAGTTGTCACGTGACAACGCGCTGCAGCGACGGTGCCGGATCGCAAGCCGGTCGGCATCGGGGAAATCGAAGCGGTCGCCTGGTCGATATTGCATTTGCGACGTGCACCCAGGCAGCGTTGAGCTAAGGCGGATTCTGTAGACGGCCTCGGAAGACTGCTTCCTATGTGTCTTGCCAGTGTCCATCACAATGCGGCCGAAGGGGAATCTGCAGACTTCGTGTCAACAGGGTGAAGCGCATCGCCACCGGCGGTATATACCTTCCACTTCTCCGGATGTCTGCTATCGGGGGCGACCAATCATCGTCATAGACGATCGCCCAAAGAGTCCGCTACCAAGCCGCATATCACAACGAAAATTCATCGCCGCGGCGTTCCCGTCCAGAAACCTCTGCGGCCAACGAACTTACTTCGTCGCCTGCGATGCGCACAGCTGCTGCCACCGACGCGCCTTCGTCGCAGAAGCCTTTGCTGGCTCATCGACCGTTCGCCACCAACGTTCGCCGCGATGCGGAGCATCGAGATTGAGTCGCTCGCCCATCCTGGGCGTCGATAGCTCGACGCCACGCACCATTGCCAACGCGGTGACGCGCTCGAACGGTTCCTGCCAACGGTGCATCGCGAGATCGAACGTGCCGTTGTGAATCGGCATCAGCGTGCGTCCGCGCAGGTCGATGTGCGCTTGCACGGTTTCTTCCGGCTGCATGTGCACGTAGGGCCACTGCGGATCGTATGCCCCGGTCTCGATCAGCGTCACGTCGAAGGGCCCTAGCCGTTCGCCTATCGTCCGGAAACCGTCGAAGTAGCCGGTATCGCCGCTGAAGAACACCCGCAGGTCGTCGTCGACGATGACCCATGACGCCCATAGCGTGCTGTTGCCGTCAAACAAGCTGCGCCCGGAGAAGTGCTGTGCCGGTGTCGCGGTCAGCGTCAGGCCATCGACTTCGACACTTTGCCACCAGTCGAGCTGGCGTACTTTTTTCCCGTCGATACCCCATTCGATCAGGCGGTCGCCGACGCCCAACGTCGTGACGAACACGCCAGTGGTCGCCGCAAGCGCGAGCACCGTGTCACGGTCGAGGTGATCGTAGTGATCGTGCGACAGGAGCACGCCACGCAACGGCGGGAGGTCCTCGAGCGCGATTGGCGGCGCATGGAAGCGCTTCGGGCCGATGCGTCGGAACGGCGATGCGCGTTCGGCAAATACGGGATCGGTCAGCCAGAATTCACCGCGCAGTTTCAACAGCAGCGTCGAGTGTCCTAGCCGATACAGGCTGCGGTCGGGGGCTGCGTCGAGTTGTTCGCGAGTCAGTGAATCGATGGGCAATGCGCCTGTCGGAACCGTGTTGCGTGGTTTGTTGACCAGCATGTTCCATGCAATGCCCAGCGTTTTACGGAAGCCTTCAGCCGGTTGCGGTGCAACGTTGCTGAAGCGTTCGCCGTTGTGCTGCGGCGACTCGCCGGACAGGGTGCGGCCACGCCTGGCGGCGGCGAAACCTAGCATGCGATGAAGAAATACGAGAGGCGAAGCCATGTCGATTCGTCCGGAAAATAAAGTACACCGAGCAGTGTAGTTTATCTCCGTAAAAAGTAAACTCGAGGGTGTAGAATTTTTTGAATGAATACAAGCACTTCTCCTCAACGGCTGACCGACCGAAAGCGTGCGGCAATACTCGCCGCGGCGATCGATGAATTCCTCGCGGCCGGCTATGACGCGACCAGCATGGATCGCATCGCCGCTCGCGCGGACGTGTCGAAGCGCACCGTCTACAACCATTTCCCAGGCAAAGAAGCATTGTTCGCGGCGATCCTGCATCAGCTGTGGGACGCAACGCTGACCGCCGGCGCGCCGGCCTACTGCGCCAACGTCCCGCTGCGCGATCAACTGATCGCGCTGCTGGGCCGCAAGTTGCGGCTGCTGAACGACGAAGCGTTTCTTGCACTCGCTCGCGTCGCGATCGGTGCGGCTATCCATTCGCCGGAGCGCGCGCGAGACATGGTCGAACGCATGGGCGAGCGCGAAGAAGACGTGACGGTCTGGATTCGTGCGGCCGCGGCGGCTGGCCGGTTGTCGATGACCGATCCCGTATTTGCCGCGCATCAACTGCACGGAATCGTGAAAGCGTTCGCGTTCTGGCCGCAAGTGACGATGGGCCAGCCGCCGCTCGGCGTGCAGGAACAACAGAAGGTCGCGGAAACGGCTGCCGACATGTTTCTTGCGTACTACGCGCGCGCGGATCACGCCGATGTGTCACGTACAGTGCAAGACTGACCGCGCGTCGCGCGAAGCGCGATGCGGAATAGTCGCGTCAATATCAGCAACGCGAGCCTCATCCTCCGCCTCGAGGAAAGCGCCATTCGACAACCGGCGAACGCATGCACCGGTACACACGTCGACGTTGCCGGATTGAGCCGTACCGACGCATGCGGCAGGCGCCAATGAAACCGAACGCGAGCGAAAACCGATGAAGACGCTGTTGATCGTCTATCACACGATGACCGGAGGCACGCAGCAAATGGCCGAAGCGGCCGCGGCTGCTGCGCGCGCGCAACCCGGCGTCGACGTCAGGTTGCAGCGTGCGGATGCGACCAGCGCGGACGACGTGCTCGCCGCCGACGCCTACCTGTTCGCGACGCCGGAAAATCTCGCCGCGATGTCCGGGCTGATGAAGGATTTCTTCGATCGCTGTTACTACGCCGCGCTTGATCGCGTGAACGGTCGCCCGTATGCGGCGATGATCTGCGCAGGCAGTGACGGACAGAACGCGCTGCGTCAGATCGACCGGATCGCAACCGGATGGCGGCTCAGGAATGTGTCGCCGGGCCTGATTATCTGCACCCATGCGCAAACGCCGGAGCGGATCCTCGCGCCGAAGACGATTGGCAGCGAGGATCTCGCGCGCTGCGCGGAGATCGGCGCGGGGCTCGCTGCGGGTCTTGCACTCGGCGTGTTCTGATTGCCGGCGATCAAGTCGGCCGAAGCGGGGCTGCGGCAGCGCGCAACGACCGGAGCGCGACGCCTGCCGTATGGCGCCGATTGCAGCGAATTCCCGAGACGCGCATTTTGCGCGAGACATCGCTCGTGCGAATCGCATTGCCGTTTGCGACAGCTGCACCCGTGGAATGTCGATGCCTTAGTCGGCCTTTGTCGACACTGGCGGCCGATGGTATTTGGGCCACAGGCTTTTCACGAGATCGCGTGAAGCGCCATACGCGTGGCAGCTGTCGATCTTGAGCGGCTTCCCGTCGTCGCCTCGCTGATCCAGCGACGACGGGCGCACGCCGACCGTCGTCTGATAGGCCGCGGTCGCGACAGGACCGAGAATTTCCTTCAGATGCGTGCACGTGTCACACGACGGCAGACGCTTGCGGACCTCGCTGTTCCACCCGGCACCGATGCGCAGTCCGACGAGCGCCTGCAGCGTGTCGCCGCCGCCCGGACACTGAGCATAAGGATGCGACCTGATGAACGTGGATACCGCGCGCACGATCATGTCGGTGTCGAAGACCAGCGTTACGCCGAGATCGTGAATCGGCGCCAGCGCCGCGATGGTGCGCGTGCCGCCGGGCGGCGTGAAATCGCTCGTCTTGCGGTCCGCGAGACAGGCCGTGACTTCGAACAGACCGTCGCTGCGCCGATAGCCGCGCATGTCGATCTGCCGATGGTGAATCTCTTCGCGCGTGATGCCGTCGTGCGGGAGGGCGTGTCGGGGATTCATGTATTCGCTCCGTATCGTACGGCCGGGGTCATTTTGCATTCGACCGCGATGTCGTCGGCTGAACAGCGCGTCGTGAAGCCGGCCACGGCGAACCGCCGACGCTGTCGATCCGGGCAATAGTACGCACTTTCCGATGCCGGCATGCGCTCGACGATCGATGCGGCCGCAACTAATAGCCTGACGGCAGAGATCGATGCACACTCGCCACGCCGCGCGTACCGTATGCGAAAGCCCGGTCTTTCGGACGATGCGGATCGGCAGAATCTGACGTCTTCGCTATCCGTACCAGTGCTCGCCATTTCGTACTGTGGAATAACCGGTGCATCGCATGACTGGCGCACTGAAGCCGAAAGACCAGTAACGACACTACGTAACGCGAGTGTCGATCCACCGCGAAAACGCCGCCATAATGCGCAACACGACCGCGCGGACGCATTGCCTTGCCATCGGATCCATCAAATGCGAACCGTTGAGTCAACCGACTGCCGCGCGTACCGGTATACTTCCACTCCTGCCTTTGTCCGGCATCGTGGCCGGGTGCCTGAAACAGTGGTGGTGGCGATGCGGCCCCGCAATGATCCGCGTCGGTGGCAGACGAGCCGCAGGCGATGCGGCGAACGCCGATGTGCGGAATGGCTGCACGAACCACACCTTATATTCCTGGTGGATTGAATTTATGGGTTTTGAACAACTTGCCGAATTGCGGGCGCAGCTCGCAGCAAAGGCCAAGCAGGAGCGCAACGCGAAGCGACCGGCTACGCAACCGGACGCAGGCGCGAAGCCGAAGTCCGGCGACCGGCCCGCTCGTGGGGCCAAATCGGGTGCCGGGGCCAAAGCGTCGTCCGGCGCGAAGCCCGCTTCGGCGAAGCCGTCGACGCCGGTCGATCCGGTCATCGTCGCGATCGGCAAACTGCAGCGCCGCTTCCCGCGCGCGTTCCCGAAGAATCCGGCTCCGAAGGTGCCGCTGAAGGTCGGTATCTGGGACGACCTCGCTCGCGAGGTGCAAGCCGTCGGCCTGAGCGAGGCCGAGCTGCGCGAGGCGATGTCCACGTGGTGCCGCGGCAATCGTTACTGGTCGTGTCTCGTCGAAGACGCGGTGCGGGTCGATCTGCAAGGTAACGAAGCGGGGCGCGTGACGCACGACGACGCGGCGCGTGCGCGTCGGCTGAAGTCGCGCCGTCCGGGCAACAAGGGCGGCGCGCAAGCGGCGAAGGGCGCACCGCAGCAGCCGAAGGTGGAAGCGCAGGCCGCCGCCGCGCCGCAGCCGGCGACCGCGGAAGCACCAGCCGACGCAGCACCGCAGCCCGAGCAGCAAACGGCCGCGAGCGAGTAACACGCGATGTGTCGCCGCGCGACCGCGCGGTGACGGCCTGCCTGCACCACACATGCAGCGCACACATGACAGACCGACCTGTCCTCCGGGGCAGGTCGGGACTGCCTCCGCTGGCGACACAGCCAGTCAGCCTCACCCAATCCTCATCGAACTGCCAATCGTGACCCACGTCCACTCGCTCACGTTTCGTCACGATAATTCGTCTTCCTAATGTAATCGGATTGAAGATGAAACCCCGGATGCGCTCCCACACGAATTTGTCGCACGTGAGCCGCAGTCAAACGCGAAGTGCGGCCGTATTCGAAAGACCGCAGGGCGATGTCCGGACGCACCGCACGGCCGCCCGCCCGTCAGTTGGCGACCAGTCACACACACGCGATAATCTCCCCGGCACGAATCGTCGAGCCGGCGCGTTGCCGGTCGCGCATGACGCGACAGCTACCTGAAAGCCGGCGCAATTCGTCCGACATTCCCCAAAATTGGAAGGCACCGGCAAATCGTACGCGTCACCGCATCACACGAAGCCTGCCGATTTCATACGCACAACGCGCTACGCAAAGACCGCATCATGAACCCGAGACATTCCGCGATTCTCGTCGCGCTCACGGCTGCCGCGCTGTTCGGCGCCGCGACGCCGCTCGCCAAGGCACTGATCGGCGCGATGTCGCCGTTCATGGTCGCCGGCCTGTTCTATCTCGGCAGCGGAATCGGCCTCGGCGTCGGAATCCTGTTGCGCGGGTTGCGCCGCCGCCGCGCGCCGGCCGAGAACGCCGCGCCGCTGCAACGCTCGGACCTGCCGTGGCTCGCCGGCGCGATCGCGGCCGGCGGCGTCGCGGGGCCGGCGCTGCTGATGCTCGGACTGTCGAGCACACCGGCCGCGACGAGTGCGCTGCTGCTCAATCTCGAAGGCGTGCTGACGGCGGTCATCGCGTGGGTCGTGTTTCGCGAGAACGTGGATCTTCAGGTGTTTCTCGGCATGGTCGCGATCGTCGCCGGCGGCACGCTGCTGTCGTGGGGCCCGGGACGCGCGGGCGTGCCGGTCGGCGCGTTGCTGATTGCCGGCGCATGCCTGTGCTGGGCGATCGACAACAACCTGACCCGCAAGGTTGCCGCGAACGATGCGATGGTCATCGCGTGCGCGAAGGGCCTGGTCGCCGGGCCCGTGAACATCGGTATCGCGCTCGCGACCGGCGCGGCGCTGCCCGCCATTCCGGCCGCGGCCGCCGCGATGCTGACCGGCCTCGGCGGCTACGGGATCAGTCTCGTGTTGTTCGTCGTGGCGCTGCGCCATCTCGGCAGTGCGCGCACGGGCGCGTATTTTTCGGTGGCGCCGCTGTTCGGCGTCGTGCTGTCGCTGCTGATCTGGCCGGCGCTGCCGTCCGTCACGTTCTGGATCGCGGCCGCGTTGATGGCGCTCGGCATCTGGCTGCACGTGCGCGAACGGCACGAACACGAGCACGCGCATGAACGACTCGAGCATACGCACCGGCATCGGCATGACGAACATCATCAGCACACGCACGATTTTCCGTATGACGGTGATGAACCGCACACGCATCCGCACGTGCACTTGCCGATCACGCACAGTCACGCGCATTTCCCGGACATTCACCACCGCCATCGGCACTGATTGCGCGGCAACGGACAACGACGCGCGCGTGCAATGCGCATCGAAAAGTAGCTGTTTATGGGGACGTTATCGGGTGCCCGCGGGGTCGCGTCGACGTCGTTCGATTGCGACTCAGTCTTCCGTCTGAATCAACCGGATCAACGACCCGTCCGGGTCGATCAGCGCGCCGACGGTGCCGCCCCATGCCTCGCGCTTCGGCCGATGCGCGCGTGGCCAGCCGGTCGTCCGTTCCGGAATGCCGGCGGCGAGCACATCGTCGAAAAACGCACCGACGTCGCCGAGCCGGAAACAGCAGCTGAACCAGCTCGTGGCCGGGTCGAGACCGGGATGCGGAAAGAATTCGAGCAGCAGATCGCCGCGTCTCAGGATCATCCAGCCGTCGTCGCGCCAGGTTTCGACGAACCCGAGCTTCGCGTAGAACAGCGACGTGGCTTCGAAATCGCGCGACGGCAGATTGGGACTCGCAAAGTCGGTCAAGGCCGGTTCTCCAGTGAGCGTTGCGGTCGAATGAACGCGCGGGAAAATGCGCGGATGGGATGTCGCGCATCATCGGTCAAACGATGCGCACCGGCAAGCTGCGCAGGCCGCCGTCGCGATTATCGCCCCGGGGGGAAGCAGAATCCGAAATCTTCGCAGCCCGGGCATCCGGGCGCGGGCCCGGGCCGCCGGCCGAGTGATGCGGCCACTTCCTGCGCGAGGAATTTCTTCCAGCGCAACTGCGCGACATTGCGTGCGGCAAGCGCGGGAAAATAGCGATCGAGCATCGCGGTTACCGCGTCGCGTCCGTCAAGGCCAAGATCGCGCCACAGGTGATCGGGGCGCAGGCACGCATGCGCGATGATTGCAGCGACGCAGTCGGCATCGTCGTGCGCGACGGCGGAATGCGCATCCCGCATCAGCAGCGCATGTAGCGTCTCGACGAATTGCGCGTGCGCGGCCGGCAGCAGTGCGACGGTGGCTGCCGGCGCGCGCGCCGCTGCATCGGCGGAACTCAGGCGCGGAAACTGGCGGGCAAGCAGGCAGCTCAATCGGGCGGGAGACAGGCCGAGCAGCGCGAACTCGTTGCGACATGCGCGTGCCGCAATGAGTTCACCGAACAGACGTGCATCCGGAGAATCAGTATCGGCCGCGCCGGACAGCAGCGCTTGCAATATGCGTCGATGCGCATGCTCGAGCGCGGACGTCATTGCAATCACCGGAGGATCACTCGACCCCGACGATCACGCTCGATGCCTTGAACAGCGCGGACGCGGCTTTGCCGCTCGCAAGGCCGAGACGATCGACGCTGTCGTTGGTGACGATCGCGACGATCTCGGCGCCGCCTGCGGCCTTGATCACGACTTCCGAATTGACCGCACCCTTCGCGATCGACGACACGGTGCCCGCGACACAGTTGCGCGTCGACACCTTGCTGCCGTCGACGTCGACCATCACGATCACCGACGATGCCTTGACGAGCGCGAAGGCCTTCGCGCCGGCCGCGAGACCGAGCGATGCGACGCTGCCGTGCGTGATCACGGCGACGATGTCGAGGCCGTCCTGGGTACGCAACGTGATTTCGTCGTTGACGGCACCGGGTTTGACGGCGCTGATCTGGCCGGCGAATTGATTACGGGCGCTGGTGCGCATGATGACTCTCCAGGAAAGGGGCCGCCCGGCGGGCGGCGAGCGAACGGCGGAAATCGCGGACGAGTTTACCGGCAATGCAAGTCAAGCGCGACGTGGGCATCGACATACGGGACATGCGAAACGGCGCACGATGCTGCGCGACGGCAGGCATGTCGTGCACGCCGCCCCGCGCGCGCTTACTTCGCAGCCGCCGACGCAGCAGCTGGCGTGCCCGCCGTCGACGTCTGCTGCGCCGCAGCGGCCGTTACATCGCCTTCCCAGCCGCCGCCGAGCGCGAGGAACAACTTCACCTGGTCTGCGGCGACCTGACCTTCGGCCGCGGCGACCTGCGCACGCACGCTCGTCAGCGTGCGCGTCGCATCGAGATCCGAAATGAACGATTCGCGGCCGGCCGTATACAGCCGATGCGTTTCGTCAGCGGAACTGCGCGCCGATTCGTAGGCCGTGCGCAGCGCGTCGGTGCGCTGGACGTCGGCTGCATAGGTCGCGAGGCTCGACTGCGTCTCGCGCAGCGCATTCAGCACGACGCCGTCGAAGTGCGCGAGCGCGCCCCCGGTCGCCGCCTCGGCTTCGCGCACGCGCGCGCGCTGGCCGTTGACCGGGAACGACCAGCTGATCAGCGGTCCGAACGACCAGCGATTCGTGGTGGACGAGAACAGATCGGCGGCGACGCCGACCGAACCGGCGGACGCGCCGATGCTGATCGATGGATACAGCGCGGCGGTCGCGACGCCGATCCGTGCGGTCGAGGCGGCGAGCTGACGCTCGGCTTCGCGAACGTCGGGACGGCGGCGCAGCAGCGCTGCGCCGTCGCCGATCGGAATCGGCTGGCGCAGCTTCGGCAGGCGCTCGCATTCGGCGACCGCCTTCGGCAGATCGGCGGGCGAACGCGCGAGCAGCGCGGCGAGCTGGTATTGCGCGATCTTGCGGCGGCCTTCGAAGCGCGGGATGTCGGCCGCGAGCGTGCGTACCTGCGTGACGCCGCGCGTGACGTCGGTCTGGTTGCCGCGTCCCGCATCGCGCAGGCGCTGCGACAGCTTCACGCGCTGCTGCTGCAGCGCGAGCGACTGCTTCGCGATCGCGAGTTCGTCGCCGGCGGAGCACGATTCGACGTAGGCACGCACGACGTCCGCGACGACGGTGATGCGCGCGAGGTCGGCGGCCGCTTGCACGGCTTCGCTGTCCGCGCGCGCGGCCTCGACGCCGCGACGCAGCTTGCCGAACAGATCGAGCTCGTATGACACGCTGATGCCGACCGCGCCTTCGTTCACGACGGGCAACTTGTTTTCGAGCAGATATTGCTCGGCCGATTCCTGCGCGCGCTGCACGGCTGCTTCCGCGCTGCCGGAGAAGCCGCCCTGTTCGTTCGCGACTTCCAGCGCCGCGCGCGAACGCGCGAGGTTGGCCGCGGCGACGCGCAGGTCGGTGTTCGATTTCAGCGCACTGCGCACGAGTTCGTCGAGCACCGGATCGTCGTACAGCTGCCACCAGTTGCCGGGCACTGCGTCGCGCGACACGAGCGTGCCGTTCGCGTCGTCGAGCGCGTGGTTCGCGAGCGGCGCATTCACGTATGCCTGCTGCGGCAGCTTGTAGTCGGGGCCGACGGATTTGCACGCGCCGAGTGCGAGCGCGAGCGGCGCGAGTGCCGCCGCGAGGCGCAGGCCGTGCCGCTTCATTGCGATGCTCCCGTCGCGCTGACGGCCGCGGGCGCGGATGCCGCGGACGCGCCGGCGGCCGGCTTCGCATTGTCGTCGCGGCGCGTGTCGGTGCGCACCGCGACGGTCGCGGTGCGGCCGGCGATCATCCGGAAGTCGACGGGCACCTCGTCGAGCACGACGCGCACCGGCACGCGCTGCGCGAGCCGCACCCAGCTGAATGCGGGGTTCACGTTCGGCAGCAGGTTCGCGCCCTGCGTGCGGTCGCGATCCTCGATCGCGGCGACGATGCTCTGTACGTGGCCGCGCAGCGGATGCGGCTCGCCCATCACGACGATGTCGACCGGCTGACCGATACCGATGCCGCGCAGCTTGGTTTCCTCGAAGTAGCCGTCGACGCGGAACGAATTGCGATCGACCACCGACAGCACCGCGCGGCCGGCCGGCACGTATTCGCCGACGCGCGGCGCGCGATCGTTCAGGTAGCCGTCGACGGGGCTCACGATCGTCGTGCGCTGCAGATTGAGCTTCGCGGTGTCGAGCGACACCTGCGCATCCGCGGCGGCAGCTTCGCCCTGTTCGACGCGCGTGCGGCTTTCCTCGACCTGCTCGCTGGCGACCAGGTTGCCGAGCTGCAGGTTGCGTGCATATTCGCGCTTCGCCTGAGCAAGCGTCGCGCGACGCTGCGCGAGCGTCGCTTCGGCCAGGCGCTCCGCGAGCGTGTAGCGGGCCTGGTCGATCACGAACAGCACCTGGCCGCGCTTCACCTCCTGGTTGTCGGCGACCTGCACCGCGGTGATGAGCCCCGACACGTCGGGCGCGACCTGGATCACGTCGGCGCGCACATGGCCGTCGCGTGTCCACGGCGAGAACATGTAGTAGTTGATGATCCGCCACAGTACGAGGGCGGCCACGACGACGACGATCAGGGTGAGCAGGATCTGCCCTGCCGAGAGCCAGGTTTTTTTCACGGTTAGCTAGCCACGAGATGGTGAGACACGATGACGACCGCGGCAAGCACGAACACGTAGATGCCGAGGTCGAAGATCGAACGGTGCCAGACGAGGCGGTAAAAGCCGACGCGTTCGAGCAGCGCGCGCACGACGATGTTGATCAGGTAGGCGATCAGCATCAGCACGAGCGGAGCCGGCACGAATACGCCGAAGATGTCGATTTCGCCGATCATGGTCGCGGTCGGAAAGACAGGTTGGAAAGCGGGATCATGCGCGCGCTCCGTCCGGTGCGGCATGCGGCGGCTGCGCGGACGCGGCCGGGTACAGCGACAGGCGCAGGCCGACGAGCGCGTGCAGCGTGTCGCGCAGCCGGCGGTGTGTCGCGGGCGTGGCCGGCGCTGCGGGAGCGGCGTGCGTCGTGCCGTCGCCCGCCGATGCGGCGGCCGTGCCGGGCAGGTTGCGGCCGGCCACGCGCTGCAGCGCGTCGTCGATCGATGCGAGCAGCGCGGGCGGTGCAGGCTGTCGCGCATTCGCGGCCGCGCAGCGCGTGTAGTGATCGGTGACGCCGGCCAGCACGCGGTCGATCGCGTCGGGCACGTCGCCCGTCAGCTTGCGGCGCGAGCGGCGCAGGTCGAGCGCGTTCAGCGCGATGCGCAGGTCGCGGAAGCTCTCGATCGACGGATGGCGGTGGTCGTCCGACGCGCCGAGGCGCGGCAGCAGTTGCGTGACGCGATCGAGCATGCGCGATGCGTGGTTGCGCTGGTCGTCGAGCGGCTGCGTCGATGCGGAGCGTGCGACGTCCTCCCAGCCCGAACGCAGCAGGCGCCGCACCGCGAGTTCCGCGCCGAACGGACGCGTCGCGCGCGTCCAGACGTACGCGAACAGCAGCCCGGCGACGCCCGCGAGGTTGCTGTTCAGGAACACGAAGAAATCGGCGTCGTACGCGCTCTGGATGCTGATGAAGGTGGCGGTGTTCACCGCGACGAGCATCGTCACCATATTGAACTGCGGGCGCGGCAGCAGCGTGCCGATCAGGATGAACGGCCCCGCGAACATCAGGACGAGCATCGGGAAGTCGTGCACGTGCGGCAGCACGACGAACAGGTACAGCCCGGCGAACACGACGCTCGCGGCCGTCGACAGGAAGAACTTGAACACCAGCGGTGCCGGTTCGTCGAGCGCGGCGAAGAAGCTGCACGACACGGCCACGAGCGTGACGGCCGCGGCGCCGTCGTGCCAGCCTGACGAGATCCACAGCGAGCACGCGACCACGATCGCGAGCACGACGGTGAGCGTCGAGAACAGCATCATCCCGCGATCGAAGAAGCGTTCGGTGCCGCCGAGCCGCCAGTGCCGGAAACGCGGTTGCCAGACGCCCGACTCGTTCGCGATCAATGCGCGCAGCGAGCGGCAGTCCTGCCAGATGTCGATGACCTGATGCAGCCGCCACAGCGCGTTCGACAGCAGCGCGCCGTCCCAGCTCGCGAGGGCACTGTCGGACGGCTGCAGCGACGCAATGCGCTCGCGCAGATTGTCCGCGACCGGATCGTGCGCCACGTCGCCGTCGGTGCCGGTCTTCACGGCCGGCAACGGCGCGTCGAACCACTTTGCCGCGTCGGCGAGCAGCGCGTCGAGTACCGGTGGCCGCACGTGCAGGTCGCGCATCAGCGCGATCAGCGGATCGGCGAGCGACGACATCAGCGGCAGGAACAGCTGCATGCGGCCCGCGAGCGCCTGCGCACGGGCGAGCACGCGCGGGTGCGCATGGTCGTAGCTCAACTGGCTCAGCAGGAATTCGAGGCCGGTGATGGTCGCGGCGAGGCGTTGCCGGCACGCCGACAGCGCCTTGCCCGCGATGTGCCCCGACAGCGTCTCGCGACCGTAGAACGCCGCGTCCTTGAACCATGCATCGGTGCGCTCGATCAGCGTCGGCGCGAGCCGGTTCGGGAACACGGCGCTGCCGACCACGCTCGCGCACACGATGCCGAGCACGATTTCCTCGGTCCGCGCGATCGCGACGTCGAAGATCGTCGACGGATCGGTCACCGTCGGCAGCGCGACCAGCGGCATCGTGTAGCCGGCGAGCATGAACACGTAGCTGCGCGCGGTGCGGTCGGAGATCGCGAGGTAGAGCAGCGTGCCGCACCACGTCGCGACGATGATGCTGAACAGGAACGGTGTCTCGACGAACGGCGGCACGAACAGGATCGCGGCGGCCGCGCCGAGCGCGGTGCCGAGCGCGCGATACAGCGCCTTCGAGCGCGTCGCGCCGACGAACGGGTTCGATACGATGTAGACGCTCGCCATTGCCCAGTAAGGGCGCGGCAGCTGGAAATACAGGCCGAGATACAACGCCAGCATCGACGCGGCGAACGTCTTGCCCGAGAACAGCCAGTCGCGAAGGCTCGGATAGGTCATGGCGCGGAATCGGCGGGGTGAGACGGACGCGTCGCCGGATGCTGCACGTCAGCCGCGTTGAACGCGTTTAGCACGCGCAGCGTCGCTTCGAGATCGGCACGGGTGACGCCCTTGAGCACCTGGGCGCGCAGCACGCGCAGATCTTCCTCCATCTTGGCAGTGACCGCGCGGCCGGCAGCCGTCAGCGAGATCGTCTTCGCGCGGCGGTCGTGCGGATCCTCGTCGCGGCGAGCGAGGCCGGCCGCGCACAGCTGGTCGAGCAGGCGCACGAGCGACGGCCCCTCGATGCCGACGTGTTCGGCGAGGGCGCCCTGGCGCACGCCTTCGCCGAGGCGACCGGCAATCAGCAACGGCGTCGCGCAGGCTTCGGACACGTTGTACGCGGTCAGCACGGTGTCGCTCGTGCGGCGCCATTTGCGCGCGGTGAGCACCAGCAGGCTGCTGACGGCGAGGCGGAGGTCGTGCAGATTGGTCATGGGCGAGATGATAGGGGTAAAAACATTCGATAGCAAACTATCGTTTTTGTCACCCGCATGTCATGCCGCACGCCCGGGGCGTCGACCTGTAACGAGCAATTTAGGCGGTCGATCCGGCGCCGGTCAAGCTGTCACGTTGCAAGCGACCGGCGGATCCTCATGTGTCGCGTGCAATCCGGATCGAACGCGGCGATCGCACGCGGCGGTCAAGCGTGGGTTGTAGGGGCTTTGTAAGAAAAATGCGACCTGGATAATCGCGTACCGGCCGTGCCGACCGACCGGGATCGCGCGATGCGCATCGTACCGTCCTGGCTCCGCACGCGATTGCACTAGGACAATAATCTCCGGGTGTCTTTCTGAGCGACCATGCGGAAGCAACGACGGAGACATCGAGATGGGACGGACCGAGGTATCGGCGCGCTGGCACGACGCGATCGGCGCGGTGCACGGCATCGAGTCGAAATACAAGCGGCTCGTGAAGGCGATCGCCGCCGACATCGAAAGCGGCGCCCTTGCACCGGGCGCGCGGCTCGCGCCGCAGCGCGACGTGGCGTCGAGTCTCGGCGTCAGCGTGCAGACCGTCACCAATGCCTACAAGGAACTCGAAAGACAGGGCCTGATCCGCTGCGAAGTCGGGCGCGGCAGCTTCGTGGCCGCGCGCGTGACCGAATCGATGTCGAACTACATCCTCGATACGGCCGAGCGCGAACTGGTCGATTTCTCGATCGCGCGCATCGTGCACACGCCGGAGCACGACGCCGCGTGGCGGGCCGTCTGTGCGGCGCTGGCCGATGCCGACGACCAGCCGTGGATCCGCTCGTTCCGGCCGATCGCGGGCCTCGATGCGCATCGCGAGGCCGGTGCCGCATGGCTCGCGTCGCTGAATCTGCCGATTCATCCCGAATCGCTGTTGATCACGAATGGTGCCGCGCACGGCATCTTTCTCGCGCTCGCGTCGATCGTCGGGCCGGGCGACACCGTGCTGTGCGAGAGCCTGACCGACCACGGCGTGATCGGCTCCGCGAACGTGCTCGGGTTTACGCTGAAGGGGCTCGAGATGGATGAACACGGGATCCGTCCCGAACATTTCGAGGAAATGTGCGACGGCGAGCGAATCAGTGCGCTCGTCTGCACGCCGACCCTCAATAACCCGACGGTATCGATGATGTCCGATTCGCGCCGCAAGTCGATCGCGCGCATCGCGTCGCGCTACGGCGTGTACGTGATCGAGGACGACGTATACGGCCCGCTGCCCGCGAAGACGGCCACGCCGATCGCGAGCCTGATTCCGGACCTCGGCTTCTACTGCACGAGCATGACGAAATCGGTGCTGACCGGGCTGCGCACCGGCTATCTCGCGATGCCGAGGCGGCTCGCGCTGCGCGTCGAGAGCGTGCTGCGCGTGAGCAGCTGGATGGCGACGTCACCGATCGCGGAGATCGCGACGCGCTGGATCGCGGACGGCACCGCGCGACGGCTCGTCGAACTGCAGCGGCAACGGCTCGCGGTGCGCCAGGACATGGTGAAGGCCACGCTCGGCCCGTATGTGCTGGGTGCGCATCCGAATGCGCTGTCCGCGTGGCTGCGCGTGCCCGACTACTGGAAGGCCGACCGGCTCGTGCGCGAATTGCGCACCCGCAAGATCGCCGTGACGTCGCCCGATCCGTTCCTCGTCGGCGGCACCGAGCGGCCGAACGCGGTGCGCGTGTGCATCGGTGCGGAGACGACGGATGCCGCATGCAATGCCGCGCTCGCGACGATCGCGGGCGTGTTCGAGCAGTATCCGCACGTGCACGATTTTCACTGAAGCGAAGCGGGCGTCGTGCCAGCGACGCACAATGTATCAGGACATTCGAAAGCGCAATTTGGAACATTAGACTGGATCGCACTACATCAATGATGAGGCGTGCGATCCATGTCCCTTCTGTCGCTGTCCGACGTCTACCGCGCGCGCCGACGCATCGCCGGGCATGCGTGCGTCACGCCGCTCGTCGCGTCTGCCGCGTTGTCCGCGCGGGTCGGCGCATCCGTCCACCTCAAACTCGAAACGCTGCAGCCGACCGGCAGCTTCAAGCTGCGTGGCGCGACCAACGCGCTCGCCGAACTCGCGGCACGGCGCGTGACGCGCGTCGTCACCGCGTCGACCGGCAATCACGGCCGTGCGGTCGCGCATGCGGCGCGCACGTTCGGCATCGAGGCAGCCGTCTGCATGTCGTCGCTCGTGCCGGCGAACAAGGTCGACGCGGTCGCCGCGCTCGGCGCGCAGGTCGTGATCGCCGGCGACAGCCAGGACGATGCGCAGGCCGCGGCGCGGCGCCTCGTGCGCGACGAAGGCTACACGTACGTGCCGCCGTTCGACGATCCGCGCATCATCGCCGGACAGGCGACGATCGGCGTCGAGATTCTCGAAGCGCTGCCCGATACGTGCACGCTCGTCGTGCCGCTGTCCGGCGGCGGATTGTTCAGCGGCGTCGCGTTTGCCGCGAAGGCGATCCGCCCCGCGATCGAGGTGATCGGCGTGTCGATGGCGCGCGGCGCAGCGATGCACGCGAGCCTCGCGGCCGGACGACCGGTCGACATCGATGAACAGCCGACGCTTGCCGATTCGCTCGGCGGCGGCATCGGCCTGGACAACCGCTACACGTTCGACATGACGCGCGCGCTGGCCGACGACGTCGTGCTGCTCGACGAGCCGGCGATCGCGCGTGGCGTCGCGCATGCGTATCGCGAAGAGCGTCTGGTGGTGGAAGGCGCGGGTGCGGTCGGCATCGCCGCCGTGCTGGATGAACGGATCGCGCACAGAGATCGCAGTGGCCCGATCGTCGTGATCGTCAGCGGCGCGAACATCGACATGGCCGTGCATCGCCGGCTCGTTTCGGAGAACTGACATGGCCCATCCCGTCACGCTGCTCGGACAGGCGCAACTGCGCGCACTGGTCCCGCTCGATCTCGCCGCGATCGACCAGGTCGAGGCCGCGTTCGCGTCGCTCGCGACCGATGCGGTCGCGATGCCGCCGATCCTCAATCTCGCGCTGCCGGCGCGGCACGGTGAGGTCGATGTGAAGACCGCGTATCTGCCGCGCTTCGACAGCTTCGCGATCAAGGTCAGTCCCGGCTTCTTCGACAACCCGTCGCTCGGGCTGCCGAGCCTGAACGGGCTGATGCTCGTGCTGTCCGCGCGCACCGGCCTGACCGAGGCTGTGCTGCTCGACAACGGCTACCTGACCGCCGTGCGCACCGCGGCGGCCGGCGCGGTGGCCGCGCGCCGGCTCGCGCGCGCCGATGCACGCCGCGCGGCGATCATCGGTGCGGGCGAACAGGCGCGGCTGCAGCTCGACGCGCTGATGCTCGTGCGCGACATCGCGCACGTGACGGTCTGGGCGCGCGACGCCGAGCGTGCCACGCGCTTCGCGGCCGACGTGCGAGCCGCGCACGGGATCGACGCGGTTGTCGCGCGCTCGGTGCATGCAGCGCTCGCCGACGCGGACGTCGCGGTAACGACCACCCCCAGCCGCGAGCCGCTCGTGCACGCCGAGGATCTGCATCCGGGGTTGCACGTGACGGCGATGGGCTCGGACGCCGACTACAAGACCGAACTCGCGCCGTCGGTGTTCGGCGCGGCGCGCTACTTCTGCGACCGGTTGCAGCAGACCCGCGTGGCCGGCGAACTCGCGCACGCGATCGCCGCCGGTGCGGTCGCGGCCGACGCGGTGTTTCCCGAACTCGGCGAAGTGATCGCCGGGCAGCGCGAGGGCCGCACCCATCGCGACGACATCACGATCTGCGACCTGACCGGCACCGGCGCGCAGGACACCGCCATTGCCGTGCTCGCGCTGCAGCGCGCCCGCGCGGCCGAGGTGGGCACGATTTTTCACAACGACCTCACGACTTGAGAGGAGACAGATGTCCGCAGTCATCGAAACCCACGAAGCCGCGCCGCGCCTTGCGTTCGAGCGCAGCGAGTATGCCGCGCGCATCGCGAAGACGCGCGCGGCGATGCAGCGGGCCGGCATCGACCTGCTGATCGTCACCGACCCGACCAACATGGCCTGGCTCACCGGCTATGACGGCTGGTCGTTCTACGTGCACCAGTGCGTGCTGCTGCCGATGGACGGCGAGCCCGTCTGGTACGGCCGCGGCCAGGACGCGAATGGCGCGAAGCGCACCGTGTTCATGGCGCACGACGACATCGTCGGCTATCCTGATCATTACGTGCAGTCGACGGCCCGTCACCCGATGGACTTCCTGTCGACCGAGGTGATCGCCGCGCGCGGCTGGAGCATGTTGCGCATCGGCGTCGAACTCGACAACTACTACTTCAGCGCGGCGGCGTACGCGTCGCTGCAGAAGCACCTGCCGGCCGCGCGCTGGGTCGATGCGACGGCGCTCGTGAACTGGCAGCGCGCGGTGAAGTCGCCGCGCGAGATCGAGTACATGCGTGTCGCCGCGCGGATCGTCGAGCGCATGCATGCGCATATCGTCGACACGATCGAGCCCGGCATGAAGAAGAGCGATCTCGTCGCGCAGATCTATGCGACCGGGATAGGCGGCGCGGACGGCTTCGGCGGCGACTATCCCGCGATCGTGCCGTTGCTGCCGACCGGCGCCGACGCGGCCGCGCCGCATCTCACCTGGGACGACACGACATTCGCGCGCGGCGCGGGCACGTTCTTCGAGATCGCGGGCTGCTACCGCCGCTATCACTGCCCGCTGTCGCGCACCGTCTATCTCGGCAAGCCGCCCGCGCACTTCGTCGAAGGCGAGCGCGCGGTGGTGGAGGGGATCGAGGCGGGGCTCGCCGCCGCGAAGCCCGGCAACGTATGCGAAGACATCGCGAATGCGTTCTTCGCGGTCCTGCGCCGTGCCGGCATCGAGAAGGACAGCCGCTGCGGCTACCCGATCGGTGCGAGCTATCCGCCGGACTGGGGCGAGCGCACGATGAGTCTGCGCCCGGGCGATCGCACGGTGCTCGAACCCGGCATGACGTTCCATTTCATGCCGGGACTGTGGCTCGACGACTGGGGGCTGGAGATCACCGAAAGCATCCTGATCACCGAGACCGGCGTGGAGACGTTCTGCAACGTGCCGCGCAAGCTGTTCGTGAAGGAGTAGGACGATGCGTGCTTCTCCGATCACGCCGACCGTCGATTTCGACGCGGACGGCGAACAGCATGGCTTTCTGAAGCTGCCTTACTCGCGCGACGATTCCGCGTGGGGCGCGATCATGATTCCGGTGACCGTCGTGAAGCGCGGCGACGGGCCGACGGTGTTGCTGACCGGCGGCAACCACGGCGACGAATACGAAGGGCCTGTTGCGCTGTCGAAACTCGCCGGCTCGCTGAAGGCGGCCGACGTGACCGGCCGCGTGATCGTCGTGCCGTTCATGAACTACCCGGCGTTTCGCGCCGGCTGCCGCACGTCGCCGATCGATGCGGGCAACCTCAACCGCAGTTTTCCGGGGCGTCCGGACGGCACCGTCACCGAGAAGATCGCCGACTATTTCCAGCGGCATCTGCTGCCGCTCGCGACGCACGTGCTCGATATCCATGCGGGCGGCCGCACGCTCGATTTCGTGCCGTTCGCGGCGATCCACGTGCTGGATGATCGCGACCAGGAAGCACGCTGCGAACGCGCGATGCGCGCGTTCGGCGCGCCGTACTCGATGCGCATGCTGGAGCTCGACAGCGTCGGGCTTTTCGACACCGCGGCCGAGGCGGCCGGCAAGGTGTTCGTGTCGACCGAGCTCGGCGGCGGCGGATCGTCGACGGCCGCGAGCGTCGCGATCGCCGAGCGCGGCGTGCGCGGCTTTCTCGCGCATGCGGGCGTGCTCGCGAACGTCGACGGCGAGCGCGGCCACACGCGCGGCGCGCCACGCACGACCACGCTGCTCGACATGCCGGACGGCTCGTGCTTCACGACCAGCGAGCATCGCGGGCTGCTCGAGATGTGCCGCGATCTCGGCAGCGAGGTCGACGCGGGCGACGTGCTCGCGCGCGTGCACGACATCGACCGCACGGGCGTCGCGCCGGTCGAATACGTCGCGCGGCGGCGCGGTCTGCTCGCGGCCCGGCACTTCCCGGGCATCGTGCAGGCCGGCGACACGATCGCGGTGGTCGCCGACATCGTCGAGCGCAACATTCCGGTGGCCGCATGAGGATGCGCACGACGTGATCAAGCTCGACCGATACGACCTGGCGATCCTGCGCATCCTCGAGCGCGACGGGCGCATCACGAAGTCGAAGCTCGCGGAGGCCGTGAACCTGTCGATCTCGCCCGCGTGGGAGCGCGTGCGCAAGCTCGAGGAAAGCGGCGTGATCCGCGGCTATCGCGCGGACGTCGACTGGATCGGCACGTTCTCGGGCAGCCGCATCGTCGTCGAGGTGACGCTGTCGCGTCATACCGCGCCCGACATGCGGCGCTTCGAGGACCGGGTGAGCGCGGCGCCCGAAGTCGCGCAGTGCTATGCGACGGGCGGCGGCGTCGACTACGTGCTGCACGTGGTCGCGCGCGACATCGACCACTACCAGCGCTTCATCGATGGTCTGCTGATGGACGACCTCGGCATCGAGCGCTACTTCACGTACGTCGTGACGAAGGTCGTGAAGTGCGAATCGGGCGGCGCGCCGGACTGGCACTGAAACTTCGCGCGAACGCGGGCCAATACGGAAAAAACCGCAAGGCGTGAGCGCCGAAACCGAAATTTCCGCAGCCGGCGGCACGACAGAATGAAGCTCGTGCCCACCCAAACGAGGAGACGCAGCATGCTGCCCGGACACCCCGTTCTGTTCAAGTCGACGTGCTATGTCGACGGTCGCTGGATCCACAGCGACAGTGCCGCGACGGTCGCCGTCGTGAACCCGGCCGATCAGGCCGTGATCGGCCATGTGCCGATGCTCGAGCGCGCACAGATCGTCGCGGCCGTCGACGCCGCGCAGCGTGCGTTCGACACGTGGCGCTGGACGCCGCAAGCCGTGCGCAGCGCGGCGCTGCTGCGCTGGCATGCGCTGATCCTGCGGCATCTCGACGATCTCGCCGCGTTGCTGTCGCTCGAACAGGGCAAGCCGCTCGCCGAGTCGCGCGGCGAGATCCGTTATGCGGCGAGCTTCGTCGAGTGGTTCGCAAACGAGGCGAAGCGCGTTGCGGGCCGCACGATCCCGACGCATATCGACGGCGCGCATCTCGGCACGCTGATGGAGCCCGTCGGCGTCGCGGCGTTGATCACGCCGTGGAATTTTCCCGCCGCGATGATCACGCGCAAGGCCGCCGCCGCGATCGCGGCCGGCTGTGCGGTGGTGGTGAAGCCTGCGCACGAAACGCCGTTTTCGGCGCTCGCGCTCGCGCAGCTCGCCGACGAGGCTGGCTTCCCGGCCGGCG
The DNA here is from genome assembly GCF_053427615.1 of Burkholderia sp. AW33-5. NCBI lineage: Bacteria > Pseudomonadati > Pseudomonadota > Betaproteobacteria > Burkholderiales > Burkholderiaceae > Burkholderia > Burkholderia sp. AW33-5. The sequence continues at coordinate 45,798 of NZ_JBSAXA010000008.1, forward strand.
TGTTCAACGTCGTGCTCGGCGAACCGCAGATGGCGATGGAAACGCTCGTCGGCGATGCGCGCGTGCGCGCGGTGAGCTTCACCGGATCGACGCGCGTCGGGCGGCTCGTCACCGAGACCGCCGCCAAGGCCGGCATTCGCAAGATCGCGCTCGAACTGGGCGGCAACGCGCCGTTCATCGTGACCGAGGACGCGGACCTCGAGCAGGCGGTGCGGATCGCCGTCGGCGCGAAGTTCCAGACCTCCGGCCAGGACTGTTGCGCGGCGAACCGGATCTTCGTCGCGCGCCCGCTCTACGAAGCATTCGTCAACCGCTACGCGAACGCGGTGCGCGAACTGAAAACCGGCCCGGCGTTCGAGCCGGACGTCGACGTCGGTCCGCTGATGCACCAGGCAGCATTCGACGCGACGGCGGCACGCGTCGACGACGCACGTGCACGCGGCGCGCGCATCGTCACGGGCGGGCGGCCGCACGCGCTCGGCGGCTGGTTCTACGAACCGACCGTGATCGCGGATGCCGCACCCGGCATGCGCGTGTACGACGAGGAGAACTTCGCGCCGATCTCGGCGGTGTGTGCGTTCGACACGCTCGACGAAGTGGTCGACAAGGCCAACGACACCGAATACGGCCTCGCCGCCTACGTGTGCGCGACGCGCATCGACACGATCTTCCAGCTCGTGCGACGGCTCGACTTCGCGATGGTGTCGGTCAACGGCGTGAAATTCACCGGCGCGCCGATCCCGTTCGGCGGGATGAAGGCGTCGGGCCTCGGGCGCGAAGGCGGCGCCGAAGGGTTCGAACCGTTCACCGAAACCAAGTATTTCTGCCTCGGCAATCTCGGCCTGCCCGTCCCGGCGACGGCCTGACCCATTCAAAGGAGCCCATCATGAAACAATCGATCGACGCATTGCTGCGCGAGGACCGTGCCCACTTCATGCACCCGTCGACGCACGCATACGATCACGAGACCGGCGCGCTGCCCGGCAAGATCGTGCGCGGCGCGCAAGGCATTCACATCGAGGATCACCAGGGCAAGCGCTATATCGACGCGTTCGCCGGCCTCTACTGCGTGAACATCGGCTACGGCCGCACCGAAGTCGCCGACGCGATGTACGCGCAGGCGAAGCAGCTCGCGTACTACCACACGTATGTCGGCCACTCGTCGGATGCGATCATCGAACTGTCGTCGCGCATCATCGACTGGGCGCCGGCCGGGATGAAGAAGGTTTACTACGGGATGTCGGGTTCCGACGCGAACGAGACGCAGGTCAAGATCGTCTGGTACTACAACAACGTGCTCGGCCGCCCGAACAAGAAGAAGATCATCTCGCGCGAGCGCGGCTATCACGGCTCCGGCATCGTGACGGGCAGCCTCACGGGCCTGCCGAGCTTCCACCAGCATTTCGACCTGCCGATCGATCGCGTGAAGCATACGGTGTGTCCGCACTGGTATCGCAAGGCGCCGGCCGGCATGAGCGAAGCGCAGTTCGTCGCGTACTGCGTCGACGAACTCGAAAAGCTGATCGCGCGCGAAGGCGCCGACACGATCGCCGCGTTCATCGCGGAGCCGGTGATGGGCACGGGCGGCATCATCGAGCCGCCGGCCGGCTACTGGCCCGCGATCCAGGCCGTGCTGCGCAAGCACGACATCCTGCTGATCTCGGACGAAGTCGTCTGCGGGTTCGGGCGCCTGGGCTCGAAGATGGGCGCGCAGCACTTCGAGATCGCGCCCGATCTGATCACGGTCGCGAAGGGGCTGACGAGTGCGTATGCGCCGCTGTCGGGCGTGATCGTCGGCGAGAAGGTGTGGGACGTGATCGCGCGCGGCTCGCAGGCGCACGGGCCGATGGGGCACGGCTGGACGTATTCGGGCCACCCCGTGTGCGCGGCCGCCGCACTCGCGAACCTCGCGATCCTCGAACGCGAGAATCTGGTCGGCAACGCTGCCGAAGTGGGCGCGTATTTCGGCGCGAAGCTGCGTGACGCGTTCGGCGCGCATCCGCTCGTCGGCGAGGTCCGCAGCGTCGGGATGCTGGCGGCGCTCGAGTTCATGGCCGACAAGGACGCACGCACGCCGTTCGATCCGGCGCTGAAGATCGGCGCGCAGGTATCGGCCGCGGCGCTGCAGCGTGGCGTGATCGCGCGCGCGATGCCGCACGGCGACATTCTCGGCTTCGCACCGCCGCTCGTGATGACGCGCGCCGAAGCAGACGAGATCGTCGGTATCGTGAAGGAAGCGGTGGACGAGGTCGCGGAGCGCAATGTTTCGAGCGTCGCCTGAGTTTCCTGCGGGTCCGATGCGCGCGCGAGCGCGCGAAGTGGCGCCGTCGCACGGAAGTGCGGCGGCGTTTTTGCTTCACGGGGATCAGTCGCGAAAGCGGTGCTTCTTGCCATGACGCATCACCATCTCTGCAAGAACGGCGGCGATCGCTCGACCATCGTCAATACGGTCCGCACGGCGCCCACTGCGTGCCCCGCGTCACTCAGTAGTCCCACACGACAGGGACGAAACGGAAGCCGTCGCCGTCTCTCGCAATGTGGCCGATCGACGGAAACGCGACATGCGCCGCGGCCAGCATCGCGCCGGTTTCGGCGGCGTCGTTGAACAGTGCGATCCGGACGTCGGTAGCCGCTTGCGGATCGTGCTCGAAGCCGTTTTGCCAGTCAGGATGGTCGAAGTTCACTTCGAAGATCGCGTCGCCCGCGAACGTCAGTCGTTCGCCGTTCGATGCGATATCGACCACGCAGTGTCCCGGCGTATGGCCGCCGGTCACGCGCGCCGATACGCCGGCCGCAACTTCCACGGTGTGGTCGAACGGTACGATGTGCTCGCGATACAGCTCCACGAATCGCGCCGCGGCCTTGCGTAGCGCGGGTGGGACGGTTTCCGGCATCACCGTCTTGCTGAAGTCCGGATTCTTCCAGAATTCCAATTCCGCGGCCGACACGTGAATGCGCACGTCGGGGCTCAGCCGGGCCTTGACGCCGTCGACGTTCAGGCCGCCGACGTGATCCATATGCATGTGGGTGATCACGATGTCGGTGATCGCGGCGAGATCGATGCCCGCGGACTCGAGACGCATCACCGACCGTCCCGCGCGCGTGAAGTATTCGAAGCCGTCGCCCACGCCCGAGTCGATCAGGATCAGGCGATCGGCGCTGCGCACCAGCGCGATATTCAGCGCCCAGTCGAACATGTCGCGTTGCAGGAACCGTCCGTCGAACCATTCGTTGCGGTCCGCCTCGCTCACATTGGTGGACATCGTGGAAGTCGGCAGCGGCAGAACGCCGTCGCTGATCAGCACGACGTCGACATCGCCGATGCGCACCGCGTAGCGGGATGGAACGAGTTCACCAGCCGCTTCCTTGCCCAGCGGGGTCGTTACCGGCCGCACGTTGTGGATTGATCCGTTCATGTTCAATCGTCCTCTTCATCGAGTGGGGTCTTCCGCGCCGCGCCGCGCAGCGCGGTTCGCGCACGATCGCGCATGACGCGCTTTTCGTGTCGCGCGCATGCCGATCGAGCATGTCGGCGATTGTAGGGAGGCCCGGCGAACGCCTGAAGCACCGCGCCTGCGAACATCGTGTTGTCCTCGCGACAACAATCCGCCGCCGGGTTCATGGCGTTGAAATGCACATCGCCCGCCGTCCGTCGTCGGACAGCGGGCGATGCAAGGGATGCCGTTTATGGGAGCGGCGTGCGCGCCGCATCCGGTATCAACCCGGCTGTCGCCCGGGTACCGTCTCGCCGCGCAGCGAGCATCCGCGCGTCTCGATCACGCCCGACAGCGCCACCAGCCCGATCGCACAGGCCGCCATCATGTAATACGCGGGAATCAGCGCATTGCCGGTCTTGCCGATCAGCCAGTCGTTGACGATCGGCGCGGTGCCGCCGAACAGCGACGTCGACACGTTGTACGCGATCGCCATGCCCGCATACCGCACGTGGGTCGGGAACATCGCCGGGAACATCGCGGAGATGGTCGCGAGCTGCGGCACGTACAGCAGGCCCAGCACCGCGAAGCCGACGAATGCGCCGAGCACGCCGTGCGTCATCAAGGTGAACATCGGCACGGCCGCGACGAACAGCCCGACCAGCGAGATCCACCACATCGCCTTGCGGCCGACGCGATCAGACAGCCAGCCGGCGAACGGCAGCAGCACCATCATCGCGAGCATGCCGATCAGCGGAATCAGCAACGACATGTTCTCGCTGACGCCGAGCTCCTTGTGCATGTAGGTCGGCATGTACGCGAGCAGCACGTAGTTGACGACGTTCAGTGCGACGACGAGCCCGCCGAGCAGCAACAGTGGCCGCGCATAGCGCACCAGCAGCTGACCGATCGGCAGCGCCGCGGCGGCGGTGCTCTGCTCGCGCCGCTGCGCCTGCTCCTCGAGTTCGCGGAACACGGGCGTTTCCTCGAGGCGCGAACGCAGATAGAAGCCGATCAGCCCGAGCGGTGCCGCGACGAGGAACGGCAGGCGCCATCCCCACGCATGCATCGCGGTGTCGCCGAGCAGCAGCGCGAAGCCGAGCATCAGCAGCGCGCCGAGCGAGAAGCCGGCGAGGGTCGCGAATTCGAGGAAGCTGCCGCACAGGCCACGTCGCGAATCCGGTGCGTATTCGGCGATGAAGGTCGCGGCGCCGCCGTATTCGCCGCCGGTTGAAAAGCCCTGCACCATGCGCAGCACGATCAGCGCGGCCGGCGCGAGCCAGCCGGCGCTCGCGTACGTCGGCAGCACGCCGACGAGCAGGGTCGCGCCCGACATCGTGAGGACGGTCAGCGCGAGCACGCGCTTGCGGCCGAGGCGGTCGCCGAGCGGGCCCCAGAACAGGCCGCCGAGCGGGCGGATCAGGAACGAGATCGCGAAGGTGCCGAGTGCGAACAGCGTCGCGCTGGCCGTGTTGCCGGGAAACAGCGCGGCGGAGATGTAGGCGAGTCCGTACGCGTAAATGCCGTAATCGAACCATTCGGTCGCATTGCCGAGGGCGGCGGCCGCGATCGCGACCCGCGGCAGGCAGTGCGGCTCGTCGCCGCGGGAAGCCGTCTCGTCCGGAACGGACGTGGCGGCGGAAACGGAAGTCCACGATGGCACGTATCGCATGAGGGGTCCTCGCTATCAGCGTGCGCCCGGGCGGGCGCCGACGAGGATCAAAGTAATCCCGCCAATTAGCGATGCCCGATGTCATAGGACGATGTGGGGATCGGGGTTTTCCCGTGCCGTGGTCGCTGTTTACCGCACGTGCGGCAGCAACGCGCGCAGCCAGTACGCGACCGCCACCGCGCCGCCATCCGGCGTGCCGATCGCGCGTTCGCCGAGATAGCTCGCACGCCCCGCGCGCGGCGTCATGCCGGCCGTTCGCTGCGCGCCGTGTTCCGCCGCGTCGACGGCTTGCGCCCATGCGCCGGCGGGGTCGCGATCATGATCGAGCGCGCGATCGAACGCATCGGCGGCCGGCACCAGCGCATCGAGCATCGTCCGGTCGCCGGCACGTGCGCCGCCCAGTTCGGAGATCGCATCCACCGCGCTGCGCAATGCCGCAGCCCAGTCGCGCGCCGACGGTGCGGCGGTATCCGAGGCATCGGCGAGGCGCCGCGACGCGCGCAGCAGCGCGGTCGCATAAAACGGTCCCGAGCTGCCCGCGATCGCTCGACGCAACGCGGTGCCCAGCGCCGCGAGCATGCCGGCCGGCGTGCCGTATGCGGCTTCCGGCAGCGCGAGGATCGCCTGCGCGGCGCGATACATGCTCGCGCCGAGATCGCCGTCGCCGGCGGCCGTGTCGAGCTCCGTCAGCGTCGCTTCGTTGTCGATCAACGCTTGCGCGACCGCGTGCAGCGCCGGCTGCAGCCGTGCTGCCCACGCATGGCCGGCCGCATCGAGCGGCGGCAGCGGCTGGTCGGGCGCGGCTGCCGCGGCCACCCGGATCTGCGCGTTGATCGCGCCGCCGCCGGGCCATGCGCGCGCCTGCGTCGGCGCGTCGAGCAGGGCGGCGCGTTCGTCGTTCAACCGCAGCAGCGAGATCGAGCAACCGGGCATGTTCAGCGCCGACAGGAACGTGCCGGCCCATGCCCGCGCGACGGCGATGCCGCGCTGGCTGAGGTTGTCGTACGCGGCGCGCAGCACGATCGCCAGTTCCATGTCCGGCGTCGCGCCGAGACCGTTGACGAACAGCGCGACGCGTTCGCCGCGATCGAGCACGAGATCGGCGACGATGCTCGACAGCAGCGTCTCGACCAGCAAGTCGGCCGGCAGCGGCGCGGTGCGTTCGACGCCTTTCTCGCCGTGGATGCCGAGGCCGAGCTCGATCTCGTGATCGGCGAGGCTGAACCCCGACTTGTCGGCGCCGGGGATCGTGCAGCCGTCGAGCGCGACGCCCATCGTGCCGAGTTCGGCGGCCGCGTCGCGCGCGATTGCCGCGACGCGGGCGAGCGGCAACCCGCGCGCGGCGGCCGCGCCGGCCAGCTTGTGGATCAGCACGGTGCCCGCGATCCCGCGTCGTTGCCCGCGTTCGACGCGGCCGCGCAGCGACACGTCGTCGGCGACGATCACGGTCTCCACGGGAATGCCCTCGGCGCGCGCAAGTTCGGCGGCCAGCCCGAAATTGAGGCGGTCGCCGGTGTAGTTCTTCACGACGAGCAGCGCGCCGTTCGGGCCGGCGCACGCGCGGATCGCGGCGAGCACGGCGTCGGTCGGCGGCGACGTGAACACCTCGCCGCAGACGGCCGCGCTCAGCATCCCTTCGCCGACATAGCCGCCGTGCGCGGGCTCGTGGCCGCTGCCGCCACCGGACAGGATCGCGACGGGGCGCTGCGACGGCTCGGGCAACGGCTGGCGCACGAGCACCTGCTCGTCGCCGAGGATCGCGACATGCGGCGACTGCCGGGCGATGCCTTCGAGCATTTCGCGCACGACATCGGACGGGTGGTTCACGAGCTTTTTCATGGCAACGGGTTCCTGACGGTGGGACGAAGCCCGGCGGCACGCATGCGGTGCCGTGGGGCTTCGAACTTTGGATGGTAGACGGCGCACCCCGAAGGTGGCGCGCCGCGCGGCCGGCGTTACGTAACATCGAAGCATTCGTAGCACGAATGTAACGAAAACAGAGCCGCTCATGGGGGCCGAAACGTATCGTCCATGATTGCGGGCAGCACTCGCACGGGCGCGTGAAGGCTGGCGTTGCGGCGGGAAGCCCCGTTCACCTGGCGCCAATGGCATGGAAAATGCTGTTTCTTCCCCGGTCCTCAACCGAACATTTCCATCGCCCGGACCGCGAGGAGACCACCATGTATCGAACCCGCATTGTCACGTCCGCGGCGTTGCTCGCCGCCGCCGGCATGCTGGCCGCCTGTGGCGGCAACGACGTCGCCGCACCGTCGAGCGCGAACGCGAGCACCAGCGGCGCAACCGTCGGCGGCAATACGCCGGGCAGCAACACCTCGGACGGGGGCTGGGGCACCAGCGGCGCCCCCGGCACCCGTGGCGTCGTGAGCACCGCCGGCGCGCTCGCGATCGGCGTCGGCTCGACCGTCAGCGCGATATCGTTGCCGGTACTCGGGAATACCGTGACGCGCAGCGCAGGCGACACGATCTCGAGCGTCAGCACGATTTCGCGCGCCGCGACCGATGCGCTCAGCAACGGGCTCGGCAAGATCGGTTCGACCTCGAACCCGGTCGGCACGACGGTCGCCGGCCTTGGCGACGTTGTCGGCGCGACGGCGAATCCGGTCGCGGGCCTCGCGCAGACCGTCCGCGCAGTCGGCTCGGGGCCGCTGGCGCCGCTCGCGCCGGTGACGACACCCGTCGGCGCGGTGCTCGACACCGTGGCCGGCGGACTCGGCACGGCAGGCAACACGGTCGGCGCGACGCTGGCGTCGGGCGCCGTGCAACAGGTCACGCAGCCGCTCAGCTCGGCCGTCACGCCGCTCGTCATCACGGCCGGCCAGGCGACGCAGCAGATTGGCGCGACCACGGGCCTCGGGCAGCCGGTGGCCGGTCTGCTCGGACAAGTCGGTAGCACGCTGGCGACGACGGGCTCGCGAATGGGGTCCGTTTCGTCGCAGCCGGCCGTCGGCGCGGTGGGAACGCTCGTCGGCGCGCTCGGCAATACCGTCACGAACGCGGGTGGACTCGTGAACTACAACGGCCCGAACGGCGTCGCGCCGATTCCCGGCCTGATCGTGAGTCTCGCGGGCGCGTCCATCACCACCGTGCAGAACGGTCCGTCGAACGGTTCGAGCGCGTCCGGCCCGCTCGGCGGCGTGCTGTCGGGGCTCGGCTCGACGCCGCTCGGGTCGCTGACCGGTGCGCTCGGCGGCACGACCGGTGCCGGTGCGGCAAGCCCGCTGGCGCCGGTGACGAATCTCGTGTCGACGGTCACCGGCACGCTCGGTGGCGCGGCGGGCGGCGTCGGTTCCTCGGCGAATCCGCTCGCGCCCGTTACGTCGTTGCTCGGCGGCGTGACGGGCGGCGTCGGGAAATAGTGGCGTACCGCACGGCGAGCGGCTGGACCACGCGCTGCTCGCCGTGGCGGAGGCGAGCAGCGCATCGGCTTTACCGGTCCATGCCGCCGATGAATTGCCACAAGCCGAAGCGTCGGGCGCCCGCATCGCCGACACGCGGCGCCGCGTGCTGCCGCGCGATCGCGCTCACTTGAGCGCCGCGATCGCCTTCGCGCGAATCAGCCGCGCACGCAGCACATTGCGGCTGATGCCGAGCAGTCGCGCGGCCTGCACCTGGTTACGGTGACTGAAGTCGAACGCGACCCGCATCACGGTGTCCTCGATGCGTTCGAACAGGTTCTCGTGCGGCTCGTCGAACAGCGCGCACAGTGCCAGTTCGAGCGCTTCCTGACCGGGCACGCGGCCCGCCGCTTCCCGCGCGCCGGCAACCACGGCCCGCACGCATGACGTCGACAAGTTCAGGTCGGTGTCCTGCAGCGCATCGTGGCGGCTCACCAGCAGCGCGTGATGGATCACGTTCTCCAGTTCGCGGATATTGCCGGGCCACGAATGCGCTTCGAGGCGGCGCGCCGCGCGCGGGTCGATGCTGCGCGGCCCGCGGCCGACGCGGCTGCGGTATTCGTCGAGGAAGTGGCGCGCGAGCGGCAGGATGTCGCCCGGCCGTTCGCGCAACGTCGGCACGTCGAGCCGCACGACGTTGAGCCGGTAGAACAGGTCGGCGCGAAACCGTCCGTCCGCCACCGCCTGCTGCAGGTCGACGTTGGTCGCGGCCGCCACGCGCACGTCGATCGGAATGCCCGTGCGCGAGCCGAGCCGCACGACCTCGCGCTCCTGCAGCACGCGCAGCAGCTTGACCTGCATCGACAGCGGCAGGTCGCCGATCTCGTCAAGAAACAGCGTGCCGCCGTTCGCGGCTTCGAACCAGCCGGGCTTCGCGCCGACCGCGCCCGTGAATGCACCTTTCTCGTGACCGAACAGTTCGCTGTCGACGAGCGTGTCGGAGAGCGCGCCGCAGTTCACGGCGACGAACGGGCCGCCGCCGCGATGGCTGACGTCGTGCACGTGGCGCGCGATCAACTCCTTGCCGGTGCCGGTCTCGCCGACGATCAGCACGTTCGCGTCGCTCGGCGCGACGAGCCGCACGCGTTCGAGCAGCGCAAGCGAACGCGGATCGACGAACACGGGCGTGCGGGTGCGGGCTCGCGCATGGTGCGTGGAGCGCTCGAGAACGGGCGCGCCGCGCGATTCGTCCGGCTGCGCGGTGACGACACGAAGGTTGACCGGACGTGGCGTGGCAAACAGGGAAGTCATGGCGATGAAGGCGTGAGTCGATCGAACGGTTCGAACCAGCGTCGACTGGCGCCGCGGTCCGGTTGCTGCTTGATCAGCAGAGTGTTCAGTGTTTTGCGCCGCACGGGAAACATCGATTTCTGATAACGAAAGCCGGATTGCTGCGCAGGATGCAACGGCGCGGAAGCGCGCTGTCGCGACAGCGGATTCGATGTCATCGCGTTCGATGCAATGGCGTCCGATCGCGGCGATCCGCCGAATGGCGGGCGCGAATCTGCTGATCGAGCAGCAGCGCATCAGCAACGCTGTTTACGTCGGTTCATCTCACTGTGGAATATCGATTCGATGCGGCTGGCGAAACGCTTTCCATGGCTGGTTATTTGGCCGCTAAAGCCATGCCCGATGGGCGATCGAATGAAACTTCGTGGTGCAGATGATCTGCGCGAACGTGCATCCGTCGACAATGGCACGCTCCTTGCGAACCCGACCTGCATTCGCGCGCGCTTGTCGCCGCCGCGTAGCCCGTCTTTCGTTTTTTCCTTCGATCAGGACCTCTCATGAGCATTCACGAACCAGCAGCCGACGGCGTCAAATTCGCATACTGGGTGCCGAACGTCAGCGGCGGCCTCGTCGTCAGCACGATCGAGCAGCGTACCGACTGGAGCCTCGAGTACAACCAGAAGCTCGCGCGCACGGCCGAGGCGGCCGGCTTCGACTACGCGCTGAGCCAGATCCGCTTCACGGCCGGCTATGGCGCCGAATACCAGCACGAGTCGGTCTCGTTCAGCCAGGCGCTGCTGCATGCGACGACGAAACTGAAGGTGCTCGCCGCGATCCTGCCGGGGCCGTGGCATCCGGCCGTGGTCGCGAAGCAGCTCGCGACGATCGACCACATTTCCAACGGACGCATCGCGATCAACGTCGTCAGCGGCTGGTTCAAGGGCGAATTCACATCGATCGGCGAGCCGTGGCTCGAGCACGACGAACGCTATCGGCGCTCGAAGGAATTCATCCAGGCGCTGAAGGGCATCTGGACGCAGGACAATTTCACGTTCAAGGGCGACTTCTACCGCTTCAACGATTACACGCTGAGCCCGAAGCCTGTTCAGAAACCGCACCCGGAGATCTTCCAGGGCGGCAGCTCGCGCGCGGCGCGCGACAACGCGGCGAGCGTGTCGGACTGGTACTTCACGAACGGCAATACGCCGGAGAACCTGAAGGCGCAGATCGACGACATCCGCGCGAAGGCTGCCGCGAACGACCATCGCGTGCGGATCGGCGTCAACGCGTTCGTGATCGCGCGCGACACCGAGGAAGAGGCGCGGGCCGTGCTCGACGACATCGTCCGGCACGCACACGTCGAGGCGGTGCATGCGTTCGGCGATGCGGTGAAGGAGGCCGGCAAGGCGTCACCGGAAGGCGAGGGCAACTGGGCGAAATCCACGTTCGAGGATCTCGTGCAGTACAACGACGGTTTCCGCACGAACCTGATCGGCACGCCGCAACAGATCGCAGAGCGGATCGTCGCGCTGAAGGCGATCGGCGTCGATCTCGTGCTCGCCGGGTTCCTGCATTTCATCGAGGAAGTCGAGTATTTCGGCAAGCGCGTGCTGCCGCTCGTGCGCGAGCTCGAAGCGCAGCGGCAGGCGGTTGCCGCGTGATGCGCGCGGGTGTGCAGGACGTGGCGATCGCGTGAACGTCGCGGCCGGCGCCGCGTGCCGCCGGACAATGACGATCGCTGCGTCACGACGAGCGGCGCGGGCCGGGCGTGAATTCATCCGATCCGCGTCCTGCCGCCCGCGTCACGCCGCACCCGCCATTCTCGACGCCTCGACGAGCATCTGCACGCCGAGGCCGCCGAGCACCGCACCCATCGCCCAGCGCTGCGCGAGCAGCAGCGCCGGACGCCCATGCAGGTACTTCGCGATACCGCTCGAGCAGATCGCGACCAGCCCGTTCGCCGACGCGAACGCCGCGATCAGCAACGAACCGAGAAAGAGCGACTGGCCGAACACGCTGCCTTGCCGGTAATCGATGAACTGCGGCAGCAGCGACACGAACAGCATCGCGAGCTTCGGATTCAGCACGCTGGTCGTCGCGCCCATCGCGAGCAGCCGCAGCGGCTGCTCGTTCGGCAGTGTCTTCACCTCGAACGGCGACCGGCCGCCCGGCCGGACCGCCTGCCACGCGAGGTAGAGCAGATACGCGGCGCCCACCACGCCGAGCACGGTGCCCGCGTACGGCACGCTCAGGAACAGCGTCGTGATCCCGAACGCGGCGCCGAACATGTAGAACAGATAGCCCACCATCACGCCCGCCAACGAAATCAGCCCGGCGGTGCGCCCCTGCGCGATCGAGCGCGACATCACGTAGACCATGTTCGGCCCCGGCGTGATCGCGAGCATGCCGCCGATGACCAGGAATCCGTAGAGCGAGCCGGAGGTATGCATGGTTGCTGCTTCCCGCGATGAATGTCGATGGCGTTCATTGTCCGGCGATGGAGGCGGCCAGTAAAACGGGATAAACTGAATCGATTGATCAGATTTTCTGAACGCGATGAAAAAGCTCGATCTCGATGTGCTGGCAATGGTGGTGGCGGTGACGGAATCCGGCTCGTTCGCGCAGGGCGCGCAAACGGTGCACCGGTCGCCGTCGGCGGTGAGCATGCAGATCAAGGCGCTGGAGGATGCGCTCGGCAAGCCGCTGTTCATTCGCGACACGCGCAACGTCACGGCCACCGACGACGGCCGCATGCTCGCCGATTACGGCCGCCGGATGCTGGCGATGCGCGACGAGGCGTGGGCGTCGGTCGTGCGCCCGGAGATCCGCGGGCGCGTGACGATCGGCGTGCCGGACGATTACATCTCGTCGCTGCTGCCGCAGGTGCTCGGCAAGTTCGCCGCGATGCATCCGCGCGTCGAAGTGCGCGTGATCGGCCAGCCGAGCAGCGCGCTCGTGCCGATGCTGAAGGACAACACCGTCGACCTTGCCTGTCTCACGCGCATCAAGGGCGTGACCGGCGAACTGGTGCGGCGCGAGCCGATCGTGTGGACGGGCTCGGCAAAACGGAACGTGTGGGAAGAGCGGCCGCTGCCGGTCGCGTTCTTCACGCACGGCGGCAGCATGGCGCGCGATCACGCGATCAAGGCGCTGAACCGGCAGAAGATTCCGTTCCGGATGTCGTACGAGAGCCCGAGCTTCCTCGGCTTGCTCAGCATGGTCGAGGCCGGTCTCGCGGTCGCGCCGCTCGCGCGCTGCAGCATCCCCGCTCATCTGGTTCAACTGTCGCCGAACGAAGGGCTACCGCCGCTCGACGCGCTCGACGTCGTGCTGGCGCGCAGCGCGCAGTCGGCGCGCCCGCCGTGCGATTACCTCGCCGAACAGATTCTCAATGAATGGCGCGCGTGATCGCGCTGTCCGTCTGCCCGCGCGTCAGCACGATTTCAGCAGCCATTCCCGAAACGCCACCAGCGACGGCAGCGTGTCGTTTTCCGGCGGATACACGAGGTAGTAGCTGCGCTGGCTGGTGATCGCGTCGCCGATCGACACCAGTTCGTTGCGGCTCAGCTCGTCCTCCACCAGCACCTTCGGCACGAGGCCGATCCCCATCCCGGCCCGCACGGCCTGGATCAGGTGCGACGTGAGCTCGAAACTGGGGCCGATCCGCATCTCGCGATGATCGAGCCCGAAATGCGAGAACCATTCGGCCCACGCGTGCTGATTGCTCGTCACGCCCAGCAGCGTCTGCCCCACCGCCCACGCCGGCGCACGCGGGCCGGCCTTGCGGCGCCCGGCCGCCGCATCGGGGCTCGCGATCGCGATCAGGAACTCGTTGTACAGCCGGTGCGCGTGCAAGCCCGGCCAGTCGCCCGCGCCGACGGTGATGGCCGCGTCGAGGTCGTCAGTGTGGAAGTCGATGCCGCCGATCCGCGAATGCAGGTGCACGGTCACGCCCGGATGCGCGGCGTAGAAATCGTGCAGATGCGGCAGCAGCCATTTGGAGCCGAAGGTCGGCAAGGTCGCGAGCCGAAGCGTGCCGGCGCCGGCCTGATGCGACATCGCCTGCAGCGTCGCACCGCGGATGCGCCCGAGCGCGCCGCTCAGCTCGACGAAGTAGCGCCGTCCGACTTCCGTCAGTTTCACCGAGCGGCCCTCACGCCGGAACAGCGGCACACCAAGCTGATCCTCGAGCGTCTGGACCTGCCGGCTGATCGCGCTCTGGCTCAGCGACAGCTCGTCGGCCGCGCGCGTGTAGCTTTCGTGGCGCGCGGCGGCCTCGAACACGAGCAGCAACGACATGGACGGGGTCAGGCGGCGGTAATTCATGAGTTTTATGCAAGTTTTGCCGGGGGAGAATTCGTTTGTTTCTCGCGATGATTCGCAAGATACTGGATTTCCGCGTTGCGGGGAATCTTGCTCAAAACTCATGTTTCCGAGCGAAGCCACGCGCCGCTCCGTCCACACTGCGCTTTCATCCCATGTCGATCGCTTCGTTGCCCCGTCCCGTCAGCCCGTCCGAGGGCCGTTATCGCGACTTTCTCGCCGCCCTCCAGGCAGCCGGATTCGCCGGTGAAATCCGCGCGGACCATGCGAACCGGACCGTGCAGGCGACCGACAACTCGATCTACCAGCGCCTGCCTCAGGCGGTGATCTGTCCCGCGCATGCGGACGACGTGCGGCTGCTCGCGCGCCTGCTCGCCGAGCCCGCGCACCGCGACGTCGCCGTGGCGGCGCGCGGTGGCGGTACGGGCACCAACGGGCAGTCGCTGACCGACGGCATGGTCGTGGATCTGTCGCGCAACATGAACCGGATCCTGGAAATCAACGCCGGCGAGCGCTGGGTGCGCGTGCAGGCGGGCGTCGTCAAGGACCAGCTCAACGCCGCGCTGAAGCCGCACGGCCTCTTTTTCGCGCCCGAACTGTCGACGTCGAACCGCGCGACGGTCGGCGGAATGATCAATACCGATGCGAGCGGGCAGGGCAGTTGCACGTACGGCAAGACGCGCGACCACGTGCTGGCGCTCGACTTCGTGCTGATGGGCGGCGAGCAGCTGCACAGCGACGCGCTCGCCGATGACGAACTGGAACGCCGCTGCACGAGGCAGGACCGCGTCGGCAAGGTGTATCGCACCGCGCGCCGTATCAGCGACGAAAAGGCCGCGCTGATCGACGCGAAGTTTCCGAAGCTCAATCGCTGCCTGACCGGCTACGATCTCGCGCACCTGCGCGAACCGGACGGCCGCTTCAACCTGAACAGCGTGCTGTGCGGCGCCGAAGGCTCGCTCGGTTTCGTCGTCGAGGCGAAGCTGAACGTGTTGCCGATCCCGAAGTATTCGGTGCTCGTCAACGTGCGCTACGCCGGTTTCATGGACGCGTTGCGCGATGCGCGTGCGCTGCTCGAACTCAAGCCGCTGTCGATCGAGACGGTCGACTCGAAGGTGCTGATGCTCGCGATGAAGGATTTCGTGTGGAGCAGCGTGGCCGAGTATTTTCCGCAGGACGATGCGCGTCCGACGCTCGGCATCAACCTGATCGAATTCAGCGGCGACGATGCCGACGACGTCGATGCGCGCGTGCGCGCGTTCGTCGAGCATTTGCGCACCGACACGAGTGTCGAGCGGCTGGGCCACACGCTCGCGACCGGCGACGATGCGGTGAAACGCGTGTACGCGATGCGCAAGCGCGCGGTCGGCCTGCTCGGCAACGTGCAGGGCGAGGCGCGCCCGCAGCCGTTCGTAGAGGACACCGCGGTGCCGCCCGAGAATCTCGCCGCGTACATCGCCGAATTCCGCGCGCTGCTCGACGGCCACGGGCTGCAGTACGGGATGTTCGGCCACGTCGACGCGGGCGTGCTGCACGTGCGCCCGGCGCTCGACATGAAGGACCCGAAGCAGGCCGCGCTGGTGCGGCCGGTGTCGGACGCGGTGGCCGAACTCACGCAGCGCCATGGTGGCCTGTTATGGGGCGAACACGGCAAGGGCGTGCGCTCCGAATATGCGCCGGCGTTCTTCGGCGAGCTGTATCCGTCGCTGCAGCAACTGAAGGCCGCGTTCGATCCGCACAACCAGTTCAACCCGGGCAAGATCGCGACGCCGCCGGACAACACGCTGCGGCTGCTGAAGATCGACGAAGTGCCGACGCGCGGCGACCACGACCGGCAGATCGACGAGCGCGTGTGGCAGAGCTACGGCACGGCGATGCACTGCAACGGCAACGGCGCGTGCTACAACTTCGATCCGGACGACGCGATGTGCCCGTCGTGGAAGGCGACGCGCGAACGCGTGCAGTCGCCGAAGGGGCGCGCGTCGCTGATGCGCGAATGGTTGCGTCTGCAAGGACAGGCCGGCATCGACGTCGTCGCGGCGGCGCGCGCGCGACAGCCGTTTCTGCGCGGCCTCGTTGCGCGCTGGCGCAACAGCCGCGCCGCGCGCGACGGCGAAGCCGACTTCTCGCACGAGGTGTACGACGCGATGGCCGGCTGCCTCGCGTGCAAGTCGTGTGCGGGGCAGTGCCCGGTCAAGGTCAACGTGCCCGAGTTCCGCTCGCGTTTTCTCGAGCTGTATCACCAGCGCTACCAGCGGCCGCTGCGCGACTATTTGATCGGCTCGCTCGAATTCACGATGCCGTGGATGGCGCGCGTGCCCGCGCTGTACAACGGCCTGATGCGTGCCGGCTGGGTGCGCACGCTGCTCGAGCGGCACGTCGGCATGGTCGACAGCCCGCTCCTGAGCCGCTTCGACCTCGCGGCCGTGATCCGGCAGTGGAACGTGCGGCCGGCCGATCCGCGGGCGCTCGCCGCGCTGGACGATGCGCAGCGCGCGCGCGGCGTCGTGATCGTTCAGGACACCTTCACGCGCTATTTCGACACCGAGCAACTGGCGACGCTGATCGAGCTGGCCGCGCGCGTCGGCTTCCAGGTGTGGCTCGCACCGCTCGCGCCGAACGGCAAGGCGCTGCACGTGCAGGGCTTCCTCCGCGCGTTCGAGCAGGCGGCGATTCGCAACGCGACGCAACTGGCCGCGCTCGCGCGCTCGGGTGTCGCGCTCGTCGGCCTCGATCCGGCGATGACGCTCACGTATCGGCAGGAATACCTGAAGGTGACGGGGCTCGCCGACGTGCCGAAGGTCGCGCTGCCGCAGGAGTGGCTGCTGCACGCGCTGCCGGAAGTCGCGGCGGGCGCGGGTTCGGGCGGCGTATCGGCGGCGTATCGGCTGCTGCCGCATTGCACCGAGAAGACCAACGCACCGGACAGCGGCAAGCAGTGGGCGCAGGTGTTCGCGCGTCGCGGGCTGCGCCTGGCGGTTCAGGCGGCCGGGTGCTGCGGGATGTCGGGGACCTACGGGCACGAGGCGCGCAACCTGCAGACGTCGCGGGCGATCTATGCGCAATCGTGGGCCGCGCATGTCGATGCGCCGGAAGAGGCGGGCGAAGCGCTGGCGACCGGGTATTCGTGCCGCAGCCAGGTGAAGCGCATGTCCGCGCGGCAGCTGCGTCATCCGCTGCAGGCGCTGCTCGATCACGTGCGTGCGGCGGGGTGACGGGCGGTGGTGAGTGTGATGCGGCAGCGCACGCGCCGGATCGAGCGGCACGTGCAATGCCGCGACTGACGCCCTGCCTGGCTCAGGCGCCGGCTTTCGCGGTCTTCCGCGCGCGCGGCTTGCGCGCTGCCGGAAACGCGCCGACGCCGCGCGGCCGTTTCGGCTCGATGCCCGTTTTACCGATGACGTGCCGGAAATCGATCTCGTGCGCGGCGAGCGCGCCGATCAGGGTCGCGATGACCGCGAGGTGGGAAGGGACGGTGCCCTTGCTCGAATAGTTCGTGATGGAACTTTCGTTCATACGGATCAGGCGGGCGAATTCCCGAGCCGTCAACTGCGCTTTCTTCAACTCCTGTTGAAATTCCGCATACGCCATTGCACACATGTCGCTTCATCTCCGCAAAACTTGAATCGGCTCCGCGCGGCGCCGGCGCCGACGGATGGCGTTCCCGTCGTGCCGGCGTCGCGGGGCGTTACATCTTCACCTGGTCGAGGAAGGTCTTCTTGCCGCTCTTGTAGCCGTAGATCGAGATGATCCCGTGCGTCAGGTCGCCCTTCGCGTCGAACGTCGTCGTGCCGATCACGCCTTCATATTTCGTCGACGGCATCGCCGCGAGGATCTTCGCCGGGTCGGTCGAGTTCGCGCGCTTCATCGCGTCGACCGCGATGTAGACCGCGTCGTACGCGAACGGCGCATCGAACTTGATGCCCTGGTTGAAGCGCTTCTGGTACTTGGCGAGGAACGCCGCGCCGCCCGGCATCTTCTCGAGCGCCGCGCCGGCCTGCGAGCACAGCACGTTGTCGGCCGCCGGGCCGGCCAGCTCGGCCAGCGAGTCGGTGCACACGCCGTCGCCGGACAGGATCTTCGCGCGCAGGCCGAGCTGCTTCGCCTGCTTCGCGAGCGGGCCGCCGGTGGCGTCCATGCCGCCGTACATGATCGCGTCCGGGTTCTCGCCCTTGACCTTCGTCAGAATCGCGCGGAAGTCGACGGCCTTGTCGTTGGTCGCATCGTGCGACAGCACCTTCAGGCCGAGCGCCTTCGCCTTCTTTTCGAATTCGTTCGCGAGGCCCTGGCCGTACGCGGTCGAATCGTCGATCACCGCCACGCTCTTCACGCCCTTCGACTGCGCGTAGCTCGCGAGTGCCGGACCTTGCTGCGCGTCGGTCGCGACCACGCGATACGTCGTCTTGAAGCCCTGCTGCGTGTAGGTGGGGTTCGTGGCCGACGGCGAGATCTGCACGATGCCCGCGTCGCTGTAGATCTTCGACGCGGGAATCGACGTGCCCGAGTTCAGGTGGCCGATGACGGCGACGACCTTGTCGTCGACGAGCTTCTGCGCGACCTGCGTGGCCTGGCGCGGGTCGGCCGCGTCATCCTGCGCGTCGAGCTGCAACGTGATCTTCTTGCCGCCGATCGTCAGGCCCTTCGCATTGATTTCCTCGACCGCGAGGCGCGCGCCGTTCTCGTTGTCCTTGCCGAGGTGCGAGATGCCGCCCGTCGTCGGTTCGACGCTGCCGATCTTCACGACCTGGTCGGCCATCGCGCCCGATGCGGCCGCGAATGCGGCGGCGGCCAGTGCGACGGTCATCAGGGGTTTGCAGCGCATGCCGACAATGCTTCGTTCCATCTGCCATCTCCGTTGATTGATATTTCTATTGCCGCCCGGTCGGCCGCGCGCCCTCGTGAGGCGATCGGCGAGCCGGACGCGTCTCCGTGACCCATGACGGGTTCGGCTCGCATGTCGCCGGGCCGTCGAGACCGGCGATTTCGTCTGACGACATGCAACTGGTATGAATATATCCGAACCCGTTTGCGCCCGCTTGCGCGAATTGCCCGGCCTTGCGCAAATGTGATGCGCTTGCGCGGCTTTTCGCGCAGATGTGGCTGTTTTGTACCGTCGAATGCTCCGATTATTCGACCGGACCGCCACCGATGACCATGGACAGTGCCATGCAATCAATCGAGAACTGTTCGGTCGGTTTGTCTGCACACTTTCATCGTGACGCCGCAGCAAAGCCGCCATCCGATTGATGCAACTAACGGTCATGTTCGCCCGCGTCGATGAATTGGCGCGCGGCGTCGAACTGCATGTGTGTCCAGTTTTGCAGCCGACGGGGCCCGGCTTGGCGGAACCGCGCCCCCGTCGTTCTTCGAGCAAGTCTTGCCGTCCGACGAAACCGCGCGCCTATGTCCGTCCGCGCAAGGCCACGAGTATCACGCCGGCAATTGCGAGCAGGCCACCGCACACCGTCTCGATGCCGGGGCGCTCGCCCGTCAGCGCCATCGACAATGCCGTCGCGACCGCCGGCGTCAGATAGAGGAAATTGGCGGCGCGCGCCGCGCCGAAGTGGCCAAGCGCGAAGGTCCACGTCGCGTAGCCCAGCGCGGCGGGAAAGACGCCGAGCACCAGGACGGCAAGCACCGTGTCGCGCGAAGCCCCGCCGCCGAGCGACACGAGCGCGCCGGGCAACCATGGCGCGAGCAGCACCGCACCCGCCAGCAGCGTATAGGCGGCGCAGGGCAGCGCGCCGTACACGGGAATCAGCCGCCGCTGCAACACGAAATAGCTGGCCGAACACAGTGCCGCGCCGAGAATCAGCGTGCTCCCGGAGCCGAGGACGAGACCGCCCGGCTGTCCGTGCGCGATCACCGCGATGCCGGCCAGGCTGACCAGCGAGCCGAGCCATCCCCAGCGATTGAAGCGTTCGCGCAGAAACAGCGCGGCCAGCACCGCCGTGAAGATCGGCAGCGTGTTCACGATGAAGCTCGCGGCGCCGGCCGACACGGTCTGCTCGCCGGTATTGAGCAGCGCGTTGTAGAGCGCGATGCCGAGCAAGCCGCAGACGAGAAAGCGCAACGCGTCGCCCGTGGCCGGCAGTCGAGGCCGCCGCCACGCGAGCCATGCGATCACGAGCACGGCCGCGGTCGCGAAGCGTGCGGCCGCGAGCTGTAGCGGGGCCAGCCCGTGCAGGCCGATGCGGATGAACGGGAAGGCGGAGGCCCACGAGACGATCGTGAACGCCACCGCGCCGGCCGCGACGAGCGGCAGTCGCGCGCCGCGCGACGAGGAGGAAGAAAGCGTGTTCATGCGGCAATGGTGCGGCGTGGTCAGATGTTAAGCTAGCGCACAGATCAACATGCGGGTATGAATATGGCTCACAGCTCGGTGCGCATGCGGCGGCGTGTGGCGGACGCGCTGCCGGCCCTCGCGTCGGCACCCGGCCCGCGTCCGCCGCTGGCCAGTCTGGAGACCGTCTGCACGGTGGCGCGCCAGGGTTCGTTTCTGGCGGCCGCCGATGCCTCCGGCGTCACGCATGGCGCGATCAGCCGGCGCGTGGCGGCCGTCGAGAACTGGCTGGGCATGGCATTGTTCGAACGTCATGCGCGCGGCGTGCGGCTGACGCCGGACGGCCAGCGCTTCGTCGGCCGGATCGAACAGGCGTTCGCGATCATCGACGGCGCGGCCGATCAGTGGCGCTTGCCGCGCACGCCGAGACTGGTCAGGATGAGCGTGGTGCCGGCGTTCGCGCAGCTCTGGCTGCTCGAGCGCCAGCATGCGCTCGAGAGCGAGGCGCCCGCGTTGCGCATCGAGCTCGGCATCGAGCTTCGCAACGTGGATATCGCCGCCGGCGAAGCGGATCTGTCGATCCGTTACGGGCGCGGCAACTGGCGTCGGCTCGAGACGCGCGAGTTCATGCCGGAGACGCTTTATCCGGTCGCGCATCCGCGGCTCGCCGCGCAACTGGCCGCGCTGCGCCGTCGAAACGGCGACGCCGCGCTGCTCGAGATGCCGCTGTTGCACGACTCCGATGTGACGGGCTGGCGTACCTGGTTCGACGCGCTCGGCATTCCGTTCAAGCCGCGCGCGCAGGATCGCCGCTTCGAGGACTACAACCTGGTGCTCGCGGCGGCCGAAGCCGGGCTCGGCGTGGCCCTGGCGCGGATGCCGCTCGCCGATGCGTATCTCAAGCGCAGCGCGCTCGTGCGCGTGAGCCGGCATGAGGTCGAGTCGCTGCTGAGGTATCACTTCGTGCATGCGAAGGGCGAGAATCGTCCGGAAGTGCTCGCGCTGATGGAGCGGATGCGGGCGGCGCTGGGGTAGGCGACGGCAGCGTCGGGACCGGCGACACGACGTGCGTCGATGCCACCGGTGCTCGACCGCGGCCATGGGATCGTCGACAATGCGACCGCGGAAAACCGCGAGATCCGAAGATGAACGAGAATCGACAGTTTTTGCAGACGTGCGGATGCAGAGGGAGAGAGTGAGTAATGAATAGACCAGACAAGTCGTCGAAAGCGCGTGCGGCGCTCGACCAGCTGTTTTCGGGCATGGCGCCCGCGGACGCGCAGCAGCGCGCGTCGCGTCCGGGCAATCCGTTCGAAGCGGCAGGCGACCCCGCCGGCGCCGACGGCCGCGTCGAAGTCACGTTGTCGACGAGAATCCAGTTGCGCGGCTATCCGGGCGCGGATGCGTTCATGAAGCGCATGGCCGAAGCCTGGGGCCTCGCGTGGGGCCCGTACGACGCCGTGCGGGCGACGGCGACGCTGCCGGCCGGCTGGCGCTCGCGCCGGCTTCCGGAAGTCACGCAGATCGTCGATGAACGCGACGTGCTGCGCGCGGAAAGCAGCCTGCAGGGCGGCGAGATGTCGTATCTGAAAGTGCATCCGCGCTATTACATCGATGCGCGCAAGGGGTTCGGCTGGCGCAAGTCGTCGAAGGCGTCCGACGATCCGGATCTCGACGGCCCCGACTGGAACTGCTACGTGATGGATCGGGAAAAGTCCGTCGAAGTGCACGAGATGACGACGTCGTCGTCGAAGGCCGATCTGGACAACGCGCGTGCGACGTTGCTGAAATGGCTCGACGAGCACTACCCGAAGCATCGCGATCCGTTCGCGTACTGGACGGATTGCGAACGCCCGTTGTAAGGCGCGCACGGCGCGCCGTCGCCGCGGAGGGCAATTGAAGCAGACCGGTGCGGTCCCGATTCTCTGGGCAGCGTTCGGCGCGGCGTTCGGCTCGACCGTCGTCGAGTTGCTGCTCTGGCCGATCGCCGGAGAAGACGCCTTTCACAACCTGCTTCGCGACGCGCGCCTGACGGCCGCCCTCGTGATGGGGCGATCCGTGCTCGTTGCGTCAGCGGGCTTCGATCCGACGATCATGGGCGTGGCGACGCTGGTGCATGCCGCGCTGTCGCTTGCCTATGCGGCCGTGCTGGCGAGAATGGTCCGCAACCTGTCGCCGGGCGTCGCGCTGCTTGCGGGCGGCGCATTCGGATGCCTTCTCTACGGCATCAACCTGCATGTGTTCACTGCGGTGTTCCCGTGGTTCGCCGCAGTGCGCGGCGCGATCACGCTGGTCGCCCATGTGGCGTTCGGTGTCGTTGCGGCGGGCGTCTACTGCATCGTCCGGCGCTCGCCGCGCGCATGATCGCCGATGGTCCCTGCGTCGCGCATTCGCATCCCGACCCCTGGAATAATCCGGCACGCTACATCGTCTAATGATCGGGTGACCCGATACGAAGCCGCGCGTCGTTCGTGATGCCAAGGATCGGGTGGTCGGGGCAATCATGCGGGAGCCGATCATGTGCAACTTGTTTCGGGTCGGGATGGGCGTCGTTTGTCTCGGCTGTTCCATGTGCGTGCTTGCGCAAACGTACGACGACACGCCGGATGAGGGCGCCCGTTGCCGTGCGGTCGTCGTGCAAGCGGAAATCGACGGCACGGAACAGCAGATCGTCGGGCGCGCGTGCCGGCAAAGCGACGGCACCTGGCAGATGATGCAAAGCCAGGACGGCACCATCGTGTGGTACCCGGACACCGCTTATCCGTACGCCGACCCGTGGTACTGGGGGCCGGCGGTGTTCGTCGGCACGGGTGTCAGTTTCGTCTTCATCGACCGTTTCCATCATCGTCATCACTTCGACCACTTCGGTCACGTTGGTCACTTCGGTCACTTCGGTCACTTCGGTCACTTCGACGGGGGCATGCGTGGCCGCGTCGGCGTTCCGATGGGCAGCGGCTTTCATCGTGGCCCGACCTTTGTCGGCGGGGAGCACGGGTTCGGCGGGATGCGCCGGCATTAGACCTGCGCACACGGCGCGGCGGCCGCACACCGCAATGTGCGTCCGCTGGGTCATCACGATGTGACGGGTGCCATCAGAATTTGTCGCGGATCCCGACGATCGCGAGTTCCTGCGTATCGGTGCCCGAGTTCACGCCATACGAGCCGACCGATGCCGCGGCCTTCACGATCGCGCCACTCGCGTTCAGCGTATTGCCGCTCGCCTTCTGGTAGCCGAACAGCTCACGCATCGCGTCGGCGTGATGCATTCCTGAGCACGAGCGCCATCAGCTGCCGGCGCGAATCGACGCCGAGCTTCGCGAACGCGCGCTTCGCGTAGGTATCTACGGTGGACGTCTTGAGGCCCATCGACTGTGCGATCGCCGCCGAGGTCATGCCCTGGATGAACGATGCACACACGCGCATCTCGCGCGCGGTCAGCCGTTCCTGCAGTTCCGGTAGCCATTGCGCGACGAGGTCGAGATCGAGTTCGTCGCGCGGCGCTTCGTCCGCGCAGGCCGCGCCGAGCAGCCGCTTATGCGCGGACGCCATCGGCAGCACGACCTGCGACAGCTGCTTCAGCAGGCTCAGCTCCTTCAGCGAAAACGGCGGCAGCCGCCGCGAACGCGCGACCGAAATCGAGTAGCGCGTGCCGCCCGTCACGCCCGCGATTACGCATTCGTCGTGAATGTCGCCCGCGTCGAAGAACAGGTGCCGCAGCTCGCTCGCGACCCGCTGCGACGACACCTGAAGCAGCTGCGTGTCGCTTTCGCTGTCGATGGCCGCATACGTGACGTCCTCGCTCGCGTAGCTACGGTAGTAATGACGCATCACCTGCGCGACGAGCTCGGGCTCGCGGCCGAAGCTGCCGATCCAGCCGACGCTGCGCCTGCCCGACGCCGCACCGCGTTCGTAGTCGAGATGCACGGCGTCGAAATCGACGTAGCGCACGAGCGTGTCGTACACGGCGCGCATGAACTGCGGGGTCCCGATCGCTTGTGCGATGTCGCCGAGCGTATCGGTCACGAATGCGACATGGCTCAGCGGGAGATCGGGGGCGGAAAGCGCAGCGCTCATGGCGTCGGGTGTCGAAGAAATCGGGTGGACTACAGGTATCACGAAAATTTTCGACTGCCTACGCGGGAATCTACCCAAACGGTCCCGAACGACGATGGCGTTTGTCCCGGTTTTCGGGACTGACGATACGAGCCGCGATCTCTACATTGCCCCTTGTGCTGAACACCGCCTGACGGCGTCGACGCCGGTCCGGATCCGGAGCGGGCGTCACGGCCGATATCCATCACAAGGAGAATCTCCATGCGTATCCGTTTCCGTTGTCGCGCGGCCTTGCGCGCCGCGCTTGCCACGTCGGTGGCGCTGGCCGCTACGGCCAGCCTGCCTGCCCGTGCGGGCGATGCCAACCTGAACGTGTACAACTGGTCGGAATACGTCGCGAAGGACACGGTGTCCGGCTTCGAGAAGCAGACGGGCATCAAGGTGCGCTACGACAGCTACGACAGCGACGACACGCTGCAGACCAAGCTGCTCGCGGGCAGCTCGGGCTACGACATCGTCGTGCCGACGTCGAACTATCTCGCCCAGCAAATCCAGGCCGGCGTGTACCAGAAGCTCGACAAATCGAAGCTGCCGAATCTTGCGAACCTCGACCCGGTGTTGATGAAGATGATCGCGAAGGCCGATCCGGGCAATCAGTACGGCGTACCGTGGGCGTGGGGCACGACGGGCATCGGCTACAACGTGGAGGCAGTGAAGAAGCGGCTCGGCGACGCCGCGCCCACCGACAGCTGGGCGCTGCTGTTCGATCCCGCGAACGCGGCGAAGCTGAAGGGGTGCGGCATTTCGTTGCTCGATGCGCCGGACGCCGCGTTCGCGGCCGCGCTGCAGTACATGGGAAGGGACCCGGAGAGCAAGAGCCCGGCGGACTATCAGGCCGCGTACGACGTGCTGAAGAAGATCCGTCCGTACGTGACGCAGTTCAGCTCGGCGGGCTACGCGGACGACCTCGCGAACAACGACGTGTGCGTCGTGCTCGGCTGGTCTGGCGACGTCAGCGTCGCACGGCGCCGCACGCTGGATGCGAAGCGTTCGTACGAGATCCGCTACGTGAATCCGAAGGAAGGCGGCCTCCTGTGGTTCGACGTGATGGCGATCCCGAAGGATGCGCCGCACCCCGAAGCCGCGCTGAAGTGGATCAACTATATCGAGGAGCCGAAGACCAACGCGGCGATCACGAACGAGATCTTCTATCCGAGTGCGAACAAGGCCGCGAAAGCGTTCGTGACGCCTGCGATCGCACAGGATTCGGGTGTCTACCTGTCGGACGCCGCAATCGCGAAGACGTCGCTCGCGATGCCGCGCAGCGCCGACATCGCTCGAATGCAGAACCGCCTGTGGCTGCAGTTGAAGTCGGGCGGTTGAGGGCGACGATCATGGACCATATCGTATCCGCCCGGCCGGCCGCAGCCGGTCATCGCAGCCAGCCCGCGCACGACGCCTTCGTGCGCATCGAAAACGTCGTGAAGAAGTTCGGCGACAGCACGGCCGTCGACAACGTCAACCTGACGATCGCGAAGAACGAATTGTTCGCACTGCTCGGCAGTTCGGGCTGCGGCAAGTCGACACTGTTGCGCATGCTCGCCGGGCTGGAAACGGCCACCTCCGGCAAGATCTTCGTCGACGGCGAGGACCTCGCGTCGCTGCCGCCGTACCGCCGGCCGGTGAACATGATGTTCCAGTCGTACGCGCTGTTTCCGCACATGTCGGTCGAGTCGAACGTCGCGTTCGGCCTGAAGCAGGAAGGCACGCCGAAGAACGAAATCAAGGAACGCGTGGCCGACGCGCTCGCGCTCGTGCAGATGAGCAAGTACGCGAAGCGCAAGCCGCATCAACTGTCGGGCGGCCAACAGCAGCGCGTCGCGCTCGCCCGCTCGCTGGTGAAGCGCCCGAAGCTGCTGCTGCTCGACGAGCCGATGTCCGCGCTCGACAAGAAGATCCGTCAGAAGACCCAGCTCGAACTCGTGAACATCATCGAGAGGGTCGACGTGACCTGCGTGATGGTCACGCACGACCAGGAAGAAGCGATGACGATGGCGAGCCGCCTCGCGGTAATGAGCGAAGGCAAGATCGTGCAGATCGGCACGCCGGGCGAAGTGTACGAATACCCGAACAGCCGCTTCTCGGCCGAGTTCATCGGCTCGACCAATCTGTTCGAAGGGCGCGTGGTCGAGGACGAACCCGATCACATCTTCGTCGAGAGCGACGACCTCGAGGCACGCATGTACGTGAGCCACGGCGTGACGGGCCCGCTCGGCATGCCGGTCGGCATCTCGGTGCGTCCGGAACGCGTGCACGTGTCGCGCGAAAAGCCCGGCTCGCATCACAACTGGGCGCGCGGCGTGGTGACCGACATCGCGTACATGGGTGCGTACTCGCTGTATCACGTGCGTCTGCCGAGCGGCAAGACGGTGGTGTCGAACCTGTCGAGCTCGCACCTGATGCACGACAGCGCGCCGGCGTGGAACGACGACGTGTTCGTGTCGTGGTCGCCGGCCAGCGGCGTCGTGCTGACGCAGTGAGGGCGACATGACGAAACCCACCGTTGATGCTGCGTCCGCGCTGTCGCGCTTCGTGCCGTCGGGTCGCAACCTGGCGATCGGCGTGCCGTTCCTGTGGCTCGCGATCTTCTTCGCGTTGCCGTTCGCGCTGGTGCTGAAGATCAGCTTTGCGGACCAGATGCTCGGCATTCCGCCGTACACCGCGCTCGCGCGACTGGAAGCGGGCACGGTACAGGTCGCGCTGTCGCTGAAGCATTACGCGCTGCTGCTGCAGGACGACCTGTACCTGAACACCTACGTCAGTTCGCTGAAGATGGCCGCCGCGTCGACGCTGATGTGTCTGCTCGCCGGTTATCCGATCGCGTACTGCATCGCCCGCGCGGCGCCGGCACGCCGCAACCTGCTGATGATGGCCGTGATGCTGCCGTTCTGGACGTCGTTCCTGATTCGCGTCTATGCGTGGGTTGGGATCATGAAGGACGACGGCCTGCTGAATCGTGCGCTGACGGCGCTCGGCGTGATCGCGGCGCCGCTGCGGCTCTATCACACCGACGCGGGCGTCTACATCGGGATGGTCTATTCGTACCTGCCGTTCATGGTGATGCCGCTCTACGCGCATCTCGTGAAGCTGGACCTCACGTTGCTCGAGGCCGCGCACGATCTCGGCGCGACGCCGTGGTCCGCGTTCTGGCGCATCACGCTGCCGCTGTCGAGAAACGGGATCGTCGCGGGCAGTCTGCTGGTGTTCATTCCTGCCGTCGGCGAATACGTGATTCCCGAACTGCTCGGCGGCGCGAACACGCTGATGCTCGGCCGCGTGATGTGGGACGAGTTCTTCAACAACATGGACTGGCCGATGGCGTCCGCGGTGACGGTGACGATGGTGGCGCTGCTGCTCGTGCCGATGGCGTTGCTCCATTACAGCCAGACCGAAGCGGAGGGGCGCTCATGACCCGCGCGAACCGCCTGTTCTCTGCCTGTGTGCTGGGCGCGGGCTTCCTGTTCCTGTACGTGCCTATCGCGAGCGTCGTCGTCTATTCGTTCAACGCGTCGAAGCTGGTGACGGTGTGGTCCGGTTTCTCGTTGCGCTGGTACGGTGCGCTGCTGCACGACGGCGAATTGCTGACGGCCGCGTGGCTGTCGCTGAAGATCGCGTTGCTGACGGCGACCGCGTCGGTCGCGATCGGCACCTGGGCCGGCTTCGTGCTGGCCCGCATGGGGCGCTTTCGCGGCTTCACGCTCTATGCGGCGATGATCAACGCGCCGCTGGTGATTCCCGAAGTGATCCAGGGCATCTCGCTCCTGCTGCTGTTCGTCGCGATGCAGCAGACCTTCGGCTGGCCCGCCGGACGCGGCTGGCTGACGATCTGGATCGGCCACGTGATGCTGTGTCTGTCGTTCGTCGCGGTGATCGTGCAGTCGCGTGTGAAGGAACTCGACCGCTCGATCGAGGAAGCCGCGCTCGATCTCGGCGCCCGGCCGCTGAAAGTGTTCTTCGTGATCACGCTGCCGCTGATCGCGCAGGCGCTGGTATCGGGATGGCTGCTCGCGTTCACCGTGTCGATCGACGACGTCATTCTTTCCGCCTTCCTGTCGGGCCCCGGTTCGACGACGCTGCCGCTCGTCGTGTTCTCGCGCGTGCGGCTCGGACTCAATCCGGAGATGAATGCGCTCGCAACGGTGTTCATCACGATGGTGACGATCGGCGTCGTCGTCGTGAACCGCTCGATGCTGGCCCGCGAGCGACGACAGGCTCGCGAGGCCCGTGCATGGCACGCGGCCGCCGCGCCGGATGCGCTCGCCCCACCGCCCGCGTTGCCGCCCGCTCGCCCGTCGGCCGCGCACGCGCGGCACGACCCCGCACCGCATCCCGTGAAGTGAAGAACGACAAGGAGACGTCGAATGAAAAAGAAGGTGCTTTGCGCGTTGATCGCCGGTGCGTTGCCGGGGCTGGCCGCCGCGAGTTCGAGTGCCGACCAGATCAGGGCGCTGCAACAGCAGATCGCCGTGCTGCAGCGGCAGATGAGTGCGCTGCAATCGCGACTGGCTGCGAAACCGGCGGCTGCCCCGGTGTCGTCGACAGCGGTGGCGAGCGTGCCCGCCGCCGATCCGTCGGTGCCCGGCTATGGGCAGGCGCCGGCGGTGCTGACCAACGACGACGTGACCGAAATCCGGCAGCAGGTCGCGAACCAGCAACTGAAGGTCGACTCGCTGACCGACGCCGCGCGCACCGGCCCGATCGCCGGGCTGTCGGTGACCGGATATCTCGATCCGACTTACGTGTACAACCGCGGCGCCGGCACCTCGTCGTTCCAGTTCGCGAACCATGAGAACGCGTACACGTATTACAACAGCACGTTCGGCGACGTGTTCCTCGACATCAAGAAGACGTTCGGCGTCGGGCCGACCGCACCGTCCGCCGAGATCACGCTGATGCCGAACCGCGGCGCCGGCCTGTCGATGATGACGGGCAGCGGCGCGAGCGGTCTCGACATCGTGAACACGGCCGTCGTCACGGTGCCGCTGTCGGGCACGACCGCGTTCGTCGGCGGGCTGGTGCTCGGCTTCGGCGGCTACGAGTACCAGCAGTCGAACCAGATGCTCACGCTCACGCACAACCTGCTGTACGACTTCTCCGATCCGGGTTCGTCGATCGGCGCGGGCATCAACTACCTGAGCCCGAGCGGCCAGTGGGCGTGGAAGTTCTTCGTCGGCAACGAGCAGTTCCGCAGCGCCGGCGCGGTCACGCAGACCGGCGTGAATGCGCTCGGCGACCCGATCACGACGAGCAACAAGGTACCGACCTTCACCGCGCGCGTGGACTACATGCGCGGCAGCGCGCTCGACATCGGCGGCTCGATCAACATCGGTCGCCAGACGCTGCCGAGTGCGATCGACCCGGCCACCGGCACCGTGCACTACGGCGTGGGCGGCAATGCGCCGAGCGCATACGGCGCGTTCTTCTTTGCGGAAGCCGATGCGACCTACACGCTCGCCGATGCGCAGTACAACGCCGAGCTCGATTACGGCCAGCAACAACACGGCGCGTTCAACGGCGGGCTCGCGCAGTGGTTCGGGTTGTCGCTGCTCGCGCATCGCAAGTTCAACGTGCCGGTGGTCGGCCGCATGGGTGCGACGTTGCGCTACGACCTGCTCGTCAACCGCAGGAACGGCGGCGGCGGATCGTCGATCGGCCTGAACGGCAACGGCATGGATCCGTACAACGGCTTCGGCATCGACGCGGACTGCCTCGCGATGTCGAAGGCGAACGGCGGCGTCGGCTTCGAATGCAAGGGCGCGACGCGGCAGGCGGCCGCATTCGACCTGCTGTTCTATCCGACTCAGCAAGTGACGGTCAAGGTCGAGTATCGGCACGACTGGGCGAGCAACAAGGTATTCCTGCGTCACGACGGGTCGTACGCGAAGTCGAACGACCTGCTCGCGACTCAACTCATCTACGCGTTCTGACGCGACGCTGTTCGCGAATGTCACTCATGCTCAAGTTCGAAAATCAGCAACATGTTCAGTCGTACTACGCAGACACGGCCAACGACCGGACCCGCCATCCGTCGCTCGACGGTGCCGTATCCGCCGACGTATGCGTGATCGGCGGCGGACTCACCGGCCTGTCCGCGGCGCTCGATCTCGCCGAGCGCGGTCATTCGGTCGTGCTCGTCGAGGCGTCGCGAATCGGCTGGGGCGCCAGCGGCCGCAACGGCGGCCAGCTGATCGCCGGCTACTCGTGCGACATCGATACGTTCTCGGCTCATCTGCCGGAAGACGACGTGCGGAAGATCTGGGCGATGGGGCTCGAATCGGTCGATATCGTCCGGCGGCGTGTCGAGCGGCACGGCATCGATTGCGACCTGACCTTCGGTTATCTGACGGCGGCGAACAAGCAGCGCCACGTCGACGCGCTGCGCAAATGGCGCGACGCCGCGGCGAGCCGCTTCGGCTACCGCGGCTACGACATCGTCGAGCGCGCCGACATGCCGCGCTTCGTCGCATCGGATCGTTACGCCGGCGGCCTGCGTCACGAAGGCAGCGGCCACCTGCATCCGCTGAACTACACGCTCGGCCTCGCGCGCGTGGCGCGCGCGGCCGGCGTGACGATCCACGAGGACACGCCCGCGCTCGCGCTCGAGCGCGCCGCGCCGCACCACCGCGTCAGGTGCGCGCGCGGGCATGTGGATGCCCGCTACGTCGTGCTGGCCGGCAATGCGTACCTGGGGCGGCTCGCGCCGAGCCTGGCGCGCAAGATCATCCCGGTGGCGACTTACCTGATCGCGACGGAGCCGCTTGGCGAAGCACGCGCGGCCGAGACGATGCCTGCCGACGCGGCGATCAGCGACTGCAATTCGGCGCTCGACTATTTCCGGCTGACGCGCGATCGGCGTCTGCTGTGGGGCGGCAAGGCGAGCAGCTCGACGCGCGCTCCGCGCGATCTCGCGACGGCGATGCGGCGCGACATGCTGAAGACGTTCCCGCAGCTCGCCGACGTGCGGATCGACTACGCGTGGGGCGGCCTGATCGACGCGACGATGAACCGCGCGCCGCATTTCGGGCGGCTCGAGCCCACGGTGTATTTCGCGCAGGGCTTCTCCGGGCACGGCGTGAACGTGACCGGCCTCGCCGGGAGGCTGATTGCCGAAGCGATCGACGCGCAGGCCGCGCGCTTCGACCTGTTCGGCCGGATTCGCCATCGCGACTTTCCGGGCGGCCGCGTGTTGCGCACGCCGATGCTGGCGCTCGCGATGGCGTGGCATCGGACGATGGACCTGCTTTGACCCGTGGAGCGCGGCTCGCGCGGCCGCGCGGCCACGAATCGTTTCGAACCATTCACTCATGCGCTGGAGGCATTCATGACCCACGTTACCCGTCTCGTCGACCTGATGCAGGCGCCGGCCCGGCTCACCCAAAGCCGCGTGCCGGCCGGTCTGCTGCTCGACGGCAATCCGATGCAGACGCTGTCGCATCACTACATCAGCCGGTGCGGGCAGTTCAGTTGCGGGATCTGGGAATGCACGCCCGGACGCTGGACGATCGACTACGACGAGTCGGAGTACTGCGAGATGCTGAGCGGCGTCGCGATCGTGCGCGATGCCGACGGCGGCGAACGCGTGCTGCGTGCCGGCGACCGCTTCGTGATCCCACCGGGCTTTCGCGGCACCTGGGAGGTCGTCGAGACGTGCCGGAAGATCTACGCGTCGCATGCGCCGCAGGCGGAGCCCTCGTGTGCGTAACGCGAGGCCGAATCCATTCGATCCAGTCATCAACGAGGAGCATCCCATGACCCAGGAATTGTGGCGTCTGAGCGCGGCCGAGATGGCCGCGCACGTCGCGCGGCGCGACGTGTCGTCGACGGAACTCGTGCACAGCTGCCTGCGGCGGCTCGAGCAGGTGAACCCCGTCATCAACGCGATCGTCGACGTGCTGGCCGACAGCGCGTTGCAGGCGGCGTCCGATGCCGATGCCGTGATCGCGCGTGGCACGCCCGTCGGTCCGCTGCACGGCGTGCCGGTGACGGTAAAGATCAACGTCGACACGGCCGGCCGCGCGACGACGAACGGCGTGCGCGCGTTTGCAGGCCTGGTCGCGCACGACGACAGCCCGGTGACCGCCAACCTGCGCAACGCAGGCGCGATCGTGATCGGGCGCAGCAATGCGCCGGCGTTTTCGTACCGGTGGTTCACCGACAACGACCTGCACGGCCGCACGTCGAATCCGTGGAATCCGTCACTGACGCCCGGCGGCTCCAGCGGCGGCGCGGCCGCGGCGGTCGCTGCCGGCATCGGCGCGATCGCACACGGCAACGACCTTGGCGGCTCGATCCGCTACCCGGCCTACGCGTGCGGCGTCGCGGGGCTGCGGCCGAGCACCGGCCGCGTGCCTGCCTACAACCCGACGCAATCGAAGGACCGCACGCTCGCCGTGCAGCTCGCGTCCGTGCAGGGGCCGCTGGCGCGCACGGTCGGCGACCTGCGCCTCGCGCTCGATGCGATGGCGGCGGGCGACGCGCGAGACGCATGGTGGATGCCGGTCGCGCCGGCCGGCCACGACGCGGCGTTTCCCGCACGCGTCGCCGTGTGTCCCACGCTGCCGGGCGTACCGTCCGACCCGATCGTCGTCGATGCGGTTCGGCAAGCCGCGCGGTGGCTGGAGGAGGCCGGCTGCATCGTCGAGGAAGCGGAGCCGCCGCGGTTCGCCGAGGCGTGCGCGCTGTGGCTGGACCTCGTGACCAACGAAGCACGCAGCGGGCTCGGCGACGTGATCATGCAGCACGGCGACGCGGCGATCCGGACCGCGTTCGCGAGCCAGCGCAACCTCGCGTCGCCGCTCGACCTCGCCGGCTACATGAATGGTCTGGCGCGGCGGACCGCGCTGTTGCGCGACTGGCAGCAGTTCTTCGCACGTTACCCGCTGCTGCTGATGCCGGTGTCGTGCGCGCAGCCGTTCGCGATCGATGCGGACCAGCACGGTGACGAGGCGGTGCGCCACATCGTCGACATGCAGGGGCCGCTGCTGGCAACCGCGCTGCTCGGGCTGCCCGGGCTGTCGGTGCCGACCGGCGTGCGTGGCGGCGTGCCGACGGGCGTGCAGGTCGTCGCGGGCCGCTTCCAGGAGGCACTGTGCCTCGCCGCCGGCGAAGCGATCGAGGCGCGCGCCGGTACGTTCACGCCGATCGATCCGGTGACTGGATCGTGATGGTCGACCTCTGACGGTAAGGAATA
Source organism: Burkholderia sp. AW33-5 (assembly GCF_053427615.1). Lineage (NCBI taxonomy): Bacteria > Pseudomonadati > Pseudomonadota > Betaproteobacteria > Burkholderiales > Burkholderiaceae > Burkholderia > Burkholderia sp. AW33-5. The sequence continues at coordinate 79,459 of NZ_JBSAXA010000008.1, forward strand.
CCCATGAATCCATCCACATTCGAAGACTGGCAGGCGCGCGCGGCCGTTCTGCGCATCGAAGCGCGCGCGTTCATCGACGGCGAGGCGCGCCACGCGCGCACCGGGGCAACGTTCGCGTGCGTGAGCCCGATCGACGGCCGTGTGCTCGCGCACGTGGCCGACTGCGGCGCCGAGGACGTCGATGCGGCCGTGGCAGCTGCGCGCCGCGCGTTCGACGCGCAGGCGTGGGCCGGCATGAATCCGCGCGCACGCAAGGCCGTGCTGCAGCGCTGGGCGACGCTGATGCGCGAGCATGGCGACGAACTCGCGCTGCTCGAGACGCTCGATACCGGCAAGCCGATCGCCGACACCACGGCCATCGACGTGCCGGCCGCCGCGCACTGCGTCGACTGGTACGCCGAGGCCATCGACAAGGTCGGAGGCGAGGTCGTCCCCGCCGATCGCCATCTCGTCGGACTCGTCACGCACGAACCGATCGGCGTCGTCGCGGCGGTCGTGCCGTGGAATTTCCCGCTGCTGATGGCCGCATGGAAATTCGCGCCGGCGCTCGCGGCAGGCAATAGCGTGGTGCTCAAGCCGTCGGAAAAATCGCCGCTGACCGCGATCCGCGTCGCGCAGCTCGCGTGCGAGGCCGGCGTGCCGCCCGGCGTGTTCAGCGTCGTGCCCGGTGGCGCCGAGCCGGGACGGTTGTTGGCGCTGCATCGTGACGTCGATTGCATCGCGTTCACCGGTTCGGCGCGCACCGGGCGGCAGATCATGGCGTGTGCCGCGCAATCGAACCTGAAGCGCGTGTGGCTCGAACTGGGCGGCAAGTCGCCGAACATCGTGCTGCCCGATTGCCCCGATCTCGATCGCGCCGCGCAGGCGGCCGCCGATGCGATCTTCTTCAACATGGGGGAAGTGTGCACGGCGGGCTCGCGCCTGCTCGTGCATCGCGACATCAAGGACGCGTTCGTCGACAAGGTGGTCGCCGCATCGCGGCGCTTCGCGCCCGGGCATCCGCTCGATCCCGCGGTGGCGATGGGCGCGATCGTCGATCACGCGCAGCTCGAACGCGTGATGCGTTACATCGGCATCGGACGGGAGGAAGGGCGCCTGGTGACGGGCGGTGCGCGCGTGCGCGAGGAGACGGGCGGGTTCTATGTCGAGCCGACCGTGTTCGACGTCGACGCGCATGCGACGATCGCGCGCGAGGAAATTTTCGGGCCGGTGCTGTCGGTGATCGCGTTCGACGACGTCGATGCGGCCGTGCGCATCGCCAACGACACCGAGTACGGGCTCGCGGCAGCCGTGTGGTCGGCGGACCACGCGACGGCGCATACGGTCGCGCGGCGCTTGCGTGCCGGCACCGTGTGGGTCAATTGCTACGGCGACGGCAGCGACGACATGAACTTCCCGTTCGGCGGATACAAGCAGTCGGGCAATGGTCGCGACAAGTCATTGCACGCGCTCGACAAATACACCGAGCTGAAATCGACGATCGTGCGGTTGTAACGCATCACGCATCACGCACGCGCGGCAGGCCGGCATGCGCCTGCCGCGCGTGCATGAACGTCACTGCTCGGCCCCCTCCGCATCCGCCGTCTCGCCGAGGAACCCGCCGCTCTGGTGCGCCCACAGCGCCGCATAGATGCCGCCCGCCTGAAGCAGCTGCAGGTGCGTGCCTTCCTCGACGATGCGCCCTTCGTCGAGCACGATCAACCGGTCCATCGCCGCGATCGTCGACAGCCGGTGCGCGATCGCGATCACCGTCTTGCCGCGCATCAGGCCGTCGAGGCTGCGCTGGATCGCGACTTCGACTTCGGAGTCGAGTGCGCTGGTCGCTTCGTCCAGCACGAGGATCGGCGCGTCCTTGAGCATCACGCGCGCGATCGCGACACGCTGCCGCTGGCCGCCCGACAGCTTCACGCCGCGCTCGCCGACTTCAACGTCGTAGCCGCTGCGCCCGTGCCGGTCGCGCAGCCGGTCGATGAAGTCGGACGCTTCCGCGCGCACGGCCGCGTCGTGCATCTCGCGCTCGGTCGCGTCGGGGCGCCCGTACAGGATGTTCTCTCGCATCGTCCGGTGCAGCAGCGACGTATCCTGCGTGACCATCCCGATCGCCGCGCGCAGGCTGTCCTGCGTCACGTGCGCGATGTCCTGTCCGTCGATCCGGATCGCGCCGCCATCCACGTCGTAAAAGCGCAGCAGCAGGTTCACGAGCGTCGACTTGCCGGCGCCCGAGCGGCCGATCAGGCCGATCCGCTCACCCGGCCGGATCGTCAAGTTCAGCCCGTCGAACACCGCGCGCTCGTTGTCCTCGTGCGCGAAGCTCACGTTGTCGAACACGATGCCGCCACGTTGCACGGCGAGCGCCTTCGCGTCCGGTGCATCGACCACGCTGCGCACCTTCGTCAGCGTGTTGATGCCGTCCTGGACCGTGCCGACGTTCTCGAACAGTTCGGTCATCTCCCACATGATCCAGTGCGAATAGCTCGACAGGCGCAGCGCCATCGCGATCACGGCCGCGACCACGCCCGCGCTCGCCTCGCCGTGCAGCCACAGATAGAGCGCGAGGCCGGTCGAGCCGACCAGCAGCAACGTCGACAGCAGGTGGTTGACGACCTCGAACGCGCTGACGAGCCGCATCTGCGCATCGCCGGTCACCTTGAACGCCTCCATCGCGCGCCGCGCGTGGTCGGCTTCCCGGCGCGTGTGCGAGAACAGCTTCACGGTCGTGATGTTCGAATAGGCGTCGGTGATGCGGCCCGTCATCAGCGCGCGCGCGTCGGCCTGCCGGCTGCCGACCGCACCCAGGCGCGGCACGAAATACGCGCACGCCACGCCGTAGCCGAGCGCCCACAGCGCGAGCGGAATCATCAGCCGCCAGTCGAAGCTCGCCGCGAGCGCGAGGATGCCGATCAGGTACGCGCCGACGCCGATCACGACGTCGACCGACATGAACAGCGCGTCGCGCACGGCGAGCGCGGTTTGCATGATCTTGGTCGTCACGCGGCCCGCGAACTCGTTCGCGTAGAACGACAGGCTCTGGTCGAGCATCAGCCGGTGAAACAGCCAGCGCAGCCGCATCGGGAAGTTGATCGCGAGCACCTGGTGCTTGATCATCGTATGCAGCGCGATCAGCAATGCGCTGCCGGCAAGGATCGCCGCAAAGCCGGCAAGCGTGCCGAAATGCCGGCCGCCGAATTCGGCCGGCGTCGTCGACGACAGCCAGTCGACCACGCGCCCCATCATCGCGAACAGCACGGCTTCGTACGCGGCGGTTGCGGCCGACGTCAGCGCGATCAGCAGGATCCAGCCGCGCGCGCCTTTCGTGCACGCCCAGACGAACGAGAAAAACCCCTTCGGCGGCGTGACGGGATCCTCGAGCGGGAATGTCGGCAGGCGCCGTTCAAACCACGAAAACATTGAACCTTCTCCTTGATGCGGCGCGGGCAGGTGGCGCGGCCGCTCATGCGTGTTTCATGTGCGCCGAGCGTAGGCGACGCATCCGCGTGCGCGCGGATTGCGTCGTTTTCGCATCGTCCGGCGGCAAGTGTCGCATCGATTCGATCCGGCTGCAGGGCGGTTGCCCGCAGTCGCGCGCCGCGCCGGCAGCCCGCCCGGCGGCCTTTGTTGATACGATCGCGCGTATCGTCCACGCCGGCGCGACACGCCGCCGGCCCATCGGTCGCGCGTCTGCACGATCGCGCGGCCACGTTCGGGAGAAGCGCTTCATGCTGCAGGCGTTCGCGGTCTTGCTGACCTTCCAGTGTCTTGGGGAAGGGGTGTCCTATCTGTTCGGCCTGCCGGTGCCGGGCCCCGTGATCGGCATGCTGCTGCTGTTCGGCTTCGTGATGCTGCGCCCGCAGGTGGCCGACGCGATCGAGCCGACCGCGCTCGAACTGCTGCGTCACTTGTCGCTGCTGTTCGTGCCGGCCGGCGTCGGCATCATGGTGTCGGCCGACCGCGTGCGCGGCGATGCGCTCGCGGTCGTCGTCGCGCTGGCGGTGAGCACGTCGCTCGCGATTGCCGTGACCGCGCTCGTCACGCGTGCATTGCTGCGCCGCCAGCGGCGCGCGGACGGCACGGCGGAGGGCACGCAATGACGGCCTTCCCGAAACTCGGCGCGATCTGGGTCTACCTCGCCGCGACCCCGCTGCTCGGCCTGACGATCACGTTGATCGCGTATCTGATTGCACAGGCCGTCTATGCACGCGCGCGTTTCAACCCGCTCGCGAACCCGGTGCTGATCGCGGTCGCGCTGATCGTCGTGCTGCTGACGATCACGCACACGCCGTATCCGACGTATTTCGAGGGCGCGCAGTTCGTCCACTTCCTGCTCGGCCCGGCGACCGTCGCGCTGGCGCTGCCGCTGTACCGCCAGTGGTCGAAGCTGCGGCGCGCCGCGGTGCCGCTGCTCGTCGGGCTGCTGGCCGGTTCGCTGACCGCGATCGTGTCCGCGGTCGGCATTGCCGCGCTGTTCGGCGCGTCGCACCAGACGATCGCGTCGCTCGCGCCGAAATCCGCGACCACGCCGATCGCGATGGCCGTCGCGCAGGAAATCGGCGGGATTCCGTCGCTGACCGCCGTGCTGGTGATCTCGACCGGGATCTTCGGCGCCGTGTGCGCCCGCGCGATCCTGAACGCGCTGCGCATCGAGGAGCCGGCGGTGCGCGGTTTCGCGCTCGGCGTCGCGTCGCACGGGATCGGCACCGCGCGAGCGTTCCAGGTCAGCGAGGAGGCCGGCGCGTTCGCCGGCCTCGGGATGGGGCTGAACGGCGTGCTGACTGCATTCGTCGTGCCGATCCTGCTGCCGGTGCTGTCGCGCTGGATCTGAGCGGCGCCGGGTGCCGGCGGCGCGCGATGCTATCGGTTTCCCTGATGGCACGTGCGTCACGCCGTCTGGCCGGGCGCCTGCCGCGCATGTATCGTTGCCGTTATCAGGAGAATTCAGGAACGGGCACGGACATTTGCGCAGCGATCGGCTAACGTTGCATCGGCGCCGTGGTCGCACGCCGACGTCCGTCGCGTGCGTGCCGGCGTTCGACCCACAACCAACAATCGACAAGGAGATCCGGCCATGACGAAGTCTCGCGTGGTTTCGGTGGCAGTGGCAGTAACGGCGTCGTTCGGTCTGCTGTTGACCGCAGCGCCGGCGGCATACGCGCAGGATCCGGCGTCCGCGCCGACGCAGAAGCAACTCGACAAGGCGCAAAAGAAGGCCGCCCGCAAGGCGGCCCGCGCGCGCCACGCGACGGACCTGAAGGCGATCGGCACGGGCACCGGCTACCGGCTGACCAACGATCAGAGCAATTATCCGCAGAACGCGGTCGAGAAGGCGCCCGCGACGAAGGCGGCGCCCGCTGCTCCGGCCGCGCCGGCATCGGGCCAGTAACGGCCGGCGTTCGCGCGACGGAAAACGGCGCCGGGTCGACCGGCGCCGTGCTTGCTCGTGCGTGTCGCGCAGGCGGCACGCGCCGCGGTCCCGGGCTTTCCGGGACGGACGGCGCCCGCGTTACGACGCGAGCTTCGCGGCGAGTTCCGCGACGTGCTTGCCCTGGTAGCGCGCGATGTCGAGTTCGTTCGCGCTCGGCTGACGGCTGCCGTCCGCGCCCGCGAGCGTGGTCGCACCGTACGGCGTGCCGCCCGTGATTTCGTTCATGTTGACGAGCCCGCTGCACGCGTAGGGCACGCCCACGATCACCATCCCGTGGTGCAGCAGCGTCGAGTGGAACGACGTGATGGTCGTTTCCTGGCCGCCGTGCTGCGTGCCGGTCGACGCGAACACGCTGCCGATCTTGCCGACGAGCGCACCCTTCATCCACAGGCCGCCGGTCTGGTCGAGGAACGTGCGCATCTGGCCGGCCATGTTGCCGAAGCGGGTCGGCGTACCGAAGATGATCGCGTCGTAGCCCGCGAGTTCGTCCACGGTGGCGACGGGTGCGGCCTGGTCGACCTTGATGCCGATCGCCTTCGCCTGGTCGACGGGAATGGTTTCAGGCACGCGCTTGAGCGTGACCTCGACGCCGGGCACCGATTTCGCGCCTTCCGCGACGTGCTGCGCCATCGTTTCGATGTGCCCGTAGGACGAGTAGTAGAGAACGAGTACCTTGGCCATGTTGCGAATCTCCGAATAAGAAGGCCCCGCGTTCAGCGGGGCACGATGTTCCGAACGGGCGTCATGCCCACTCGGCCGTCACTTCGACCGGACGCAAATCGAATACCAGCACTTCGGCATCCTTGCCATCCGTGAACGTCAGCGCCTGCTCGTCGCGGATACGTGCGCCGTCGCCTTCGCCGAGCGTCACGCCGTTGACCGTCACGCTGCCGCGCGCGACATGCACGTAGGCGAAGCGATCCGGTGCGAGTTCGAGCGTGGCGCGCTCGTCGCCGTCGAACAGGCCCGCGTAGATCCGCGTGTCCTGGCGGATCTTCAGCGAACCGCCGCTACCGTCGGGCGACACGATCGGCGTGAGCTTGCCGCGCTTGTCGTCTGCTGCGATGTTCGTCTGCTGATAGCGCGGCTCGGCACCCTTCTCGGACGGCCCGACCCAGATCTGCAGGAAATGGACGGGTGTCTCGTGCGAGTGGTTGAACTCGCTGTGACGCACGCCGGTACCCGCGCTCATCAACTGGACGTCGCCCGGCACGATCACCGACCCGGTGCCCATCGAATCCTTGTGCTCCAGCGCACCGTCGAGCACGTACGACAGGATCTCCATGTCGCGGTGCGGGTGCGTGCCGAAGCCGCGGCCCGGGGCGACGCGGTCGTCGTTGATGACCAGCAGGTCGGAGAAGCCGACTTGCTTCGGATCGTAGTAATTCGCGAAAGAAAACGTGTGACGGGAGCTGAGCCAGCCATGCTCGGCGCGGCCACGTTGGTTTGCTGCACGAGTCTCGATCATGATTTTTTCCTGGATCTCGCCGGACCTCGGAAGTGGGTCCGGCTGTTCGTTGAGATGAATCTTAGGTCAATCGATTTGACAAATAAATGGCTGTAGAGATAATGACTGTCACTCTGAGGTGGACAATATGGAACTCAACGACCTGAGGATCTTCGTCGCGACCGTCGATGCGGGCAGCTTCACGGCGGCGGCCGACCAACTGATGCTGTCCAAGCAGTTCGTGAGCCGGCGCACGATGGCGCTCGAGGCAGCGCTCGGCGTGCGTTTGCTGCATCGCAATACGCGCAATCTCGCGGTCACGGAATCGGGGCACGAGTTCTATGCGCGTGCGCAGCGGATCCTGGCCGAGGTCGCCGACGCCGAGCAGGCGATGTCGGTGCGCAGCACCGAGCTGCACGGCTCGCTGAAGATCAGCGCGCCGCTGTCGTTCGGCATCACGCATGTGTCGCCGCTGATCGCCGAATTCCTGTCCGCGCATCCGGCCGTGCGGCTCAACGTCGACCTGACCGACCGGCGTGTCGACCTGATCGGCGAGGGCTTCGATCTCGTGCTGCGGATCGGCACGCTCGAGGATTCGACGCTGATCGCGCGGCAGCTCGGCGCGTGGGAGATGATCGCGTGCGCGAGCCCCGCTTACCTGAAGCGCCACGGCACGCCGGCGACGCCGGCCGACCTCGCCGGCCACACCTGCCTGATGTATGGGCGCGAGCGGCGCGTCGGCTGGGAGTTCCGGGTCGACGGCGCGGCGCGCACGTTCGACGTGCAGGGGCCGCTCGTCGCGAACAACGGCGAAGTCGTGCGCGACGCGGCGATCGCGGGGCTCGGCATCGCGCTGCTGCCGCATTTCATCGTCGGCGCGGCGCTCGACAGCGGCGCGCTCGTGCCGGTGCTCGACGCGTATGCGCCGTCGCCGATCACGCTGAATGCGGTGTTTCCGCAGCACCGGGAAGGGTTCGTCACGCTGCGCACGTTCATCGGGTTTCTGGCGGAGCGGTTGGGCGCGCGGGGGTAGCGGGTGGGGCGAGCGTGGGGTGCTTTTTTTGGTTCTTCGTGGATTTCCGGGGGAACGCCGGCGACGAACGTCGGCGTTCGGCCATGAAGGGACCTTCGTTTGATGCATCGCCAAGACGTTCAGGCGACCGATCCACTCAGCAAACGGCCATTCGATCGCGTGTGCCTGCGGCGCGTCATCGGCTATTGCTGACGTTCGGCAACAAGCGAGTGTTGCGTCAGCAGCAAGTCGGTTAGCGGCCATTCGCAATCCGACGTCGGCGAATGGCACGTCTCGCTGTCAATCAGTGGTCTGCCCAACCCCTCAGCGGTTTTATCTACTCACCTAAAGCAGCTGTTCATACGGAACTCGGCTATTGAGTATTGCTTTTTGATTTGTCGATCGCAGCTTTCAGTTCCTCCGCCTGGTCGAGAAAGGCGGTGAGCTCATCGGGCTCTCCCGCGCTTCTCGACCGCCATTCATCCATTGGCCTCGCCATGGCAATAGCGCACGCGCTCTGCATTAGCTCTTCCAACTCGCGGACGCGTAATTCCCTCTGCTGTAAATAATATTCGCTCCATCTGCTAAACGCCAAGATCCACAGTGACACGGTAAGGGCGCCGTCCCATCGAGTCCAATCTGAAGTGCTAGCGAGGGGCTGTTGGACGATCCGCTGCTGCCGCTTCAAGATTGCCCGCATAGATTTCAGGCTGTCGCGCTGTCGCGTGGGGCTACTGTGTGCGAAGAGGAATGCGGCGATATTGGTCATCTGGCCTTCGCGGGATCGATTAAACAGCCGAGGCCGCTTTTCCCACGTCGGTTCCAGCGCGTGGGTCAACTCTTCTATCCAGATTTCGCAAGCATCGTCTGTATCGGCGCGGCCATTCTGCAACAGGGGAAAAACCACATCCTGGAACAGCCACGGCCCGGCCCAAGCCAGTTCGTGCATGTGACCGCGCATCGAATCAATGAGATGCCGAAATTCTTCTGTGGCGATGGTAGAAGGCAGCGTCTCGTGCAACGCCGCGACCAAGCCTTTATATATTTCCGCTTTCTCCGCGTTTCCGGAAGCGCGATGAATCATCCAGCCTAGGGCGGATACTCGCTCCGGATAGGCGAAGGCGCTCGCCGACTGCAGCACAGCAGATAGCCCTCCCGGCTTTTCCAACTGACGTTCTAGCGCGTTCAGCCCCATCCATTGCAGCAAGCCGTTGTTACTGCTCATGAGGCGGTCTCGTTGGAGTTTGCTGATGTCGAACTGTACTGACAGCGAAATGTCGCTGACGATTTGGCTTAATATGGAAAGCCGAATAGCGTCCACGCTTTGAGGCTCGTTTGGCACGTTGGCCGCTTCGGATTCAGCGGTCGTCAGGAGCATGTCTGGGGCAAACCACCATAGAAGTTTGACGGTGTAGTACTCTGGCCAAGTCAGGGCTGCGTACTTTGTCGCATGGAACAGATGATGGACGTTATAGGAGCTGCGCAGCAGGGTTTTGACCGGTTCTCTAAACAACCGAGCGTCCACCACGGCCAGTTCCGAGTTTCCCTCATCATGCGTGCGATCGAACGATGCCTTGAGAAAACCTGTCAGGAAATCTAGAAATTCACGCTCAGATTCGACCTCTCGAAAGTGACGGTCCTCGGTCCGCGAATGTGCAAGCACCTCGCCAAGCACCTCCCACGTTTCAGTGAAGCTCGCGAAGTTCCCCGCCAGCTGGGCGAGGCAATTGCGCAACCCCGCCGTTTCGGGGAGTGCGAGCGAGTCATCTTTGAGCACACCAAGCGCCTCCATCCGCTCCTTCAACGGATCGCCGCTTAAGCCTTGTAGTGACGGCTGGCCGGTCCACACGCTCAGCACGTCACCTGCCTTGATTCTCTCGAGGAAGCGTAATGGCTCGTAGCGTCGCGGTGCCGCCGTCGACGCCTTGGAGTCGAAGAGAAGCCGCATGGTGGGATTCTCAGACTCGCCTTCGGGTTGCGCAGCCTCTGTCTCTTTCAGCAGCGCGGACTTGTACTGCTCAACTTTAAGGAGAGTATCCGCAGGAATCGGCGTTACCAGCAACGGGTAGTTTTCGGCGGCTTTTTGGAACGAATTTGACAGGTTGAAGCCAGCGACGGGTAGCCCGTCTGATCCCATGACCAAGATGTAACGATCGTGAAGCCGGCCTTCCTTTAGGCCGTAGATGCGCAGCTTTATGCGCTGCAGCAACTGGCTGTTGTGCTCACAACTCGCTACTAGATTGTTAATCCGCCCCGGAATGGGTTTCTCGAGTGCATCCCGCGCGGCCTCATCGACCTTGGATTGCTTCGGTAGAGACGTGAAGACAATGTAATCGGAATCCGGTGCCGCGCAGAGCAACATCAGCCCCAACCCGGCGTCCTCGAAGTATGGATCGAAAATGACCAACTGATGCTGTTGGTACTTAGATAGTAGCTTTCTGAACCACTCCACGAATTGCAGTCGTCCTTCGCCGTCGCTTTGGCCCCAGCGCAGGAAGAACTGCCCCTCCGACGGCGATGGATGGAGCCGCGCAAAAAGGGCGGCAAGGTCGCGATTGGCTGGGACCCAAGGGTCGGACTGTCGCCCGCCGATGCGGTTGCCGAATCCCATATTGCCACGATTGATCGTCAATGCGGCCTGCACCCGCGCTGAAGCCCGAGTAGTCTTTTCCAGCCAGTCAAACTTGACCGCGTTGGCTCGCTGTCCGACGACATGCCCCTGAAGATTGAGCTCCCGAAGGTATCCGACGCGCCACCGACAACAAAGGGTGCCTTGATTGCGATTCTCGGCATGGAATCCGAAGATTTCCAGTTCAGTGCTGTCAGTTCTGTCGCGCAGTTGATCGCTTACTTCAAACCTACAGCTGAACGCGTCGTCTTTATCGCGTTCAGCTGTGGCTAAGCCCGAGTAGACGATTTGGCTGTCGTTCGCTATGCTCAGCCGAAACTGAAAGCCGCTGAATTGCGGCACCTGCATCGGATTGAATCGCGCGACTAGGGTCGGCGGGTCGTTGGTCCAGCTCACGCTCAGCAAGCGCCTTTCTCGGTCATCCAAGGCAGGAAAGACCAGCAATTCGATGTCGCCGAACCGAGTAGTATCGACGCCTGCAAAGTCCAAACCTGTATCCTTGTTCAGGTGCGTGACTACTGATGCAGTCAAAGCGATGTCATAGCCGGGACCCAAGCGAAACAGCTCGACCTTGTCGGTCTGGGTAATCGAAGCGCTGAAGGCCCCAGCACCGCCATGCGGGCTGGAGGGCGAATTTTTGTCATACGCGTCGCGGTTGAGTAAATATGCGACCGGCCGGAAAACCAGGCTATTGGCAGAGAGCGCCGTCGCACCGAACCGCGCTTTGGACCGGTCTGATATCCCGAGCTTTAGTTCTTCGCTGACTTCCGATATGGTTCGGCCAGCACTCAACAGGCGTAGAAGACTCGCACACAGCGTACTCCTGACGAAGAGGTTGACTTTTATAACCTGAGCTTCGAACTGCCCGAAGGGGATGAATCTATCGTCGTCGCTGGAGGACCACTGGTCGCTGGAGTGACTATAGGGCAGCAAGCGACCGTAGACTATGCGATTTTGGATCGATTGCTCAGACTTGATCTGCAATATCCACAACTGCAAAGCGCAGTCGCGGGCATCTTTTGAAAATAGCCGACCTAGTCGATTGTCGTTGAGAAGATCATCTAGCGTAGGAGCCATTCGTTGCGTGCGATCAATTGTCCGCATTCTTGCTTTCCATTTTTTGGGGGGGGTACTGATTGTCAGCTTAAGGTGATTATCAGCCATTATTGCTTAGCCCACCGGATGCGAAACTCTTGGACACATATCACGACGTATTGCCAGCGGCGCCACACTCTGCGGCGCGGCTGATGGGAAGAAGGAGGAGCAACGCGAAAGACTATTCTCCTCTGCGACATATCCTCAATCGGTGCCACTGCAATTGATATTCAGATTGCATAGGTCGCGCTCTCGAGAACAGACGGTACATATCGAGCGTTACTTTCATCGCAATACTTCCGCCGCTGACGCAGCGCTCATTGCGTTGCATCGACCGGTTGAATCCACCCCAGGTAGGTGTCGTCAAAGCGTCACGGGGCGAGTGGCGGTTGTGGGTCGGCAAGCGACGACCACGGAAATCCACGAAGAACCTCTTTTTCCACCCGAGGAAGGAAACGTTGCGCGCGCGGTGGAAGTCGCCGTGGCTTTCGTCGAGCGGCATGGCGAGTGACGTGAGCACGTTGGCGTCCCGAATGCGGGCCAGTGCGTCGCGCGCGGCGATGGTTTCGTTTCGGCGCTCGCGCGCCGGTATCGGATGACTTTCCATTCGCGCGCACGCGATGCCGCGCGCCGATTGATCGGCGGCGCGCATTCGCGTTAGGCTTCGCCGGGGGTGCGGGCCGACAGCGCATGTCGGGCCGGGTATTTTTACCTCGAACGAATCGGGCGCGTACATCGGGCACGTAGCTTCTACTCACCGCCATCCACGACGAGTCCAGTCCAATGACAATGAAGAATCGATCGAATGCTCGCGCGGGCGAGCGAGGGCAGGCCGCACTTCACGGCCGGCATGCGTGGAGCGCGAACCTGCGATCCGTCATGATGTTGGCAATGCTTACGATCTCGCCGATTGCCGCGCACGCGGCCGGCTTCGATTGCGCGAAAGCCGTTTCGCCGACCGAAAAGGCGATCTGCGCGGACGCCGGGCTGTCGTCGCTCGACGGCGAACTGGCGGTGGCATGGAAGAAGGCGCTCGCGAAAGGCGGCGATACGGCCGCGCTGAAGGCCGCGCAGTTGAAATGGCTCAAGCAGCGCGATCGCTGCGGCACCGAAGCGTCGTGCCTCGGCGACCGCTATCGCGAGCGGCTCGCGATCCTGAACGGCACGTCGCTTGCGGCCGACCGCTGGCAGCAGACGTGGTATCGCGACAGCGCGAACCCGTCGGTCGGCGGCGTGCTGACGTTCACCGGCACGGCACCGCGCCTTCACTTCGAATTGAGCGGCAACAACGGCGCGAATACCGGCGGACTCAGCGGCGATATCGAATTGCACGGCGACAGCGCCACATTTCGCCAGGATCGATGCCGGCTCGATTTCAGCCGCAAGGGCGGGCGCGTGCGGGTCGCGCAGCAGGGAGGCGATGCCGATTGCGGCGCCGGTGCGGGCGTCGTGTATTCGGGCGACTACGTGACGGCGTCGAAGGCGCAGGCGGGTCAGGCGGCGGATCTCGTGACCCTGAAGGTGCTGGCGGACGCGCGGCAGAACGCGATCGCGCACAAGCTGCTGGGCGCCGATTATCAAACGCTCGTCGACACGGTCAATTCCAGCGCGGACGAACAGGATCTCGACGGCCTGAATGCCGGCGTGAAGTCGTACTGGGTACGCGGCATCGCGACGACGAACGCCGCGATCGTGATGCGCCGGGGCACCGATTTGTGGATCGGTCTGTTGGTGTTCGATGCGCAAGACAAGGTGCGGATGCGCTATTACACGAGCGCGCCGGCGTGGAAAAAGACCGTGCCGAAGACCATTCGCGCATGGCACGACAATCTCGACAAGACGCTGCCGGTCGATCTGATGTGATCCGGCGGGCAGGCGCGCCGGTCGATGTACCTGGCCGCCTATGACGCGTTTGTTACGTGACAATTGTCCACTCAATTGCGACAGCCAATCTTGTTTCGACGGATTGATGATTTCCGGTGAGACAGTAGACTGCACCCGTGCTTCGCCAGAACCGCTCCGCAGCGCGCCACGACGGCGCGACGGGACGGATTCCTCGGCAGCGGGCCGACCGGCCCGCCGTTCGATCGTGCGAGGAGGGTTCGTTGCCGATCCGTGGGTTCGCCATTGCGGCGGCCATCGGCACCGAATGCGTCAAACCGTCAATTCAAGGTGATTGCTATGCGTTACGTTTCGCTGGAGTCGAAGAAGGACGAGCTGCTGCTGGCGGCTCGCGTGCTGATGATGATCCTGTTCGTGCTGTTCGGCTGGCAGAAGCTGAACGGCTTCTCGGGCACGGTCGCGTACATGGCGTCGACGGGCGCACCGTCGCCCGAGCTGTCGGCGGTGATCGCGGTGGCGGTCGAACTGGTCGGCGGCGCGCTGATCGCGGTCGGGTTCTACACGCGTCCGCTTGCGCTGGTGTTCGCGGTCTACACGCTCGCGACCGCGTTGATCGGGCATCGCTACTGGGCGCTGCAAGGCATGGACCAGTATCTCGCGATGATCAACTTCTACAAGAACATCAGCATCATCGGCGGGCTGCTGTTGCTCGCGGTGAGCGGGCCGGGGCGCTATTCGTTCGACCGGAAGTAAGCGGGCGCGAGGCTTCGTGCCGCACGACAGGCCCGGTGCGCGCAATCGCGCATCGGGCCTTGTTTTCATCACGCGCACGTCGTCGACGTGCGATCGAAATCGACATCGGTTGCGTGTTCTCGTATAGATTGGGGGCCCTCATTCCCTTTCATCGTTGGCCACCGTGTCGCATCCAACCATCCTTCTCATCGGCGCGTCCGGCCTGCTCGGCCGTGCGGTTGCCGCATCGCTGTCCCGCGAATCGTCGCTGACGCCGATCGGAACGATCCGTAACCCGGACACCGCGGGCGCCCGGCGCCTCGGGTTGCCGCCGGAAAACGTCGCCCGACTCGACGCGCTCGATCAGCCGGCGCTCGAACACCTCTTCGCAACTCGCCGACCGGCCGCCGTGATCATCTGCGCCGCCGAACGCCGCCCGGACGTCTGCGAACGCGACCCCGCCGCCGCGCGCGCGATCAACGTCGACGCACCGGCCCGCATCGGCGCGCTCGCGGCGCGCTACGGCGCGTGGACGCTCGGCATCTCCACCGACTACGTGTTCGACGGCAAGGCCGCGCCGTACCGCGAAGATGCCGCGCCGAATCCGCTGAACATCTACGGCCGCACCAAGCTGGAAGGCGAGGCCGCGTTGCTCGCCGCATCGCCGCTTGCCTGCGTGCTGCGACTGCCGTTGCTCTACGGGCCGATCGTCGACTGGCGCGAGTCGGCCGTCACGAGCCTCGTGCCGGCGATCGTCGCGTCCGCGCGTCCGGGTGCGGATGCGGTCGGGATGGACGCATGGGCGATCCGCTATCCGACCTACACGCCCGACGTCGCGGCGGTCATTCGCGACCTGACGCTGCGCCATCTCGCGGGCTCGACCGTCACGGGCATCCGTCACTGGTCGGGCGAGGAGCCGATGACGAAGTATGACATCGCGCAACGGATCGCGGTCGCGCTCGGCGTCGATGCGGCGCTTGCACGGATCGACACGCCGGCCGACGCGACGCCGCGTCCGTACGATTGCCACCTGGATGCGTCGCGCGTGCGCGCCCTCGGGATCGATCATGCGACGCCGTTCGCGACCGGGCTGCAAGCCGTGCTGCGCGACGCACCGCCGCTGCCGTAAGCGCGTCGAACCGTGATGCCGCGACGCGTCGCAGCGGTCATCGCAGGTGCACGGCAAGACGCCACGCCGCGCAACATTCCCGCTCGGCGGGGAACGTCGAGGCTGCGGGGCGGTGCGTCGGGTTCGCCGATGGCTTGACGCATTCGAACAATCACGAGAGCAGAGAGCGCCCATCGCGCTGCGTCTTCGTATCGGATTCAATCGCGTGCACGACCTCGCGCGTGCCCGTTCCCGGCCAGGCTGCCTTCTGGCCGCGTTGCCGGGAGACGTGAAACGTTACGTTATCCATATCGATGCTGGAACGTTGCACGCGCCACGCACCGGCATGCGCGTCGCGCGCGGCCAGCGCGGTCGTCAGATCGGGGTCGCGCGCGGCACGAAGCTGCATGCGCTGTTCGCGCGAGTTGCGTGGAACGGGTGCCGCTTCGGCACGTAAACCGCCGCGCCGGCGCCGATGCGCGCGGGCTGGCGAAGGCAAGTGTGCGCCGGACCGCAAAAGTCCTCGAACATGACGGATGCGCACTGCTATCATTCGCGCCATGCCGCGCCTGTGCATGGGTGCGGCGCCATGTGTTGCGTGCCGATGCCGTGCGGTTTTCGACGATGGCGTGGCGTTCGGTACACTTCGAAAGCGTTACAGGTCCAGGCAAACGATTCACATATCGCAACACCGATTGGCGGAACTTCGTGATAGGTTCGGCCATCGGAGGTTTTTTTGAATAAAAACATGCCCAAAGAGGATGAATACATGACCCAGGCCCTGCAGGATCTCGAAGCACAACTTCGGGACCTGAATATCAAGCTGTCTGAAGCCAAGCAGAAGGAGAAGCAAGCCGCACTCGCGGCATTCAAGGAGCAGGTCGAGTTGTTGGGCATCTCGCAGCAGGAAGTGCTGAGCGCCCTCGGCTACATCGTCCAGCGCAAACGCAAGGCGCCTGCCAAGTATTACGATCCGACGACCGGCCGCTCGTGGTCGGGCCGTGGCCCGCGTCCCAAGTGGCTCGAAGGCAAGGATCTCGATACGCTGCTCGTCGACCGCGAAGCCAAAACCTGGTGGCCCGGCGACGATCGGGGCTGAGGCTGCCCCGCGCCGGCACCGCTCCGGTGTCGTTCGACCCGCGCCGGCGGCGACGCCGGCCTCGCAACACCCGCTTCATCGCGTTCTTTCGGTGTCCCGCCTGACTGCGGATCGCCGGCTTCAATGTCTTTCAAATTCATTACCGACGCTGCCTGCTTCCGTTCCCGGAAGCGGGCGGCGCGGTGCTTTCCGCGTGCGCGCGTCCGGCGCCCGTGATGCGCGGGAACAGGCTTTAGAATGTCGCCCGGACATTTCCGGCAGGACACCATGGCAGCAAACATGAAATCTTCGGCGCTCGGCGATCCGGCGGCGCCGCGCGGCGAGCAGGTCGGCGCGTACGCGTGGAAGGCGCTGGCCGGCTCGGCGATCGGCTACGCGATGGACGGCTTCGACCTCCTGATCCTCGGCTTCATGCTGCCGGCGATCACGGCGGCGTTGCAGCTGACGCCCGGGCAGGGCGGCGCGCTCGTCACGTGGACGCTGATCGGCGCCGTCGCGGGCGGCATTCTGTTCGGTGCCCTGAGCGATCGTTACGGCCGCGTGCGCGTCCTGACCTGGACGATCATGCTGTTCGCGGTCTTCACCGGCCTGTGCGCGTTCGCCCAGGGTTTCCGCGATCTGCTCGTGTATCGGACCATCGCGGGCATCGGCCTCGGCGGCGAGTTCGGAATCGGCATGGCGCTCGCGGCGGAAGCGTGGCCGGCGAGCAAGCGGGCACGCGTGTCGTGCTACGTCGCGCTCGGCTGGCAGGCCGGCGTGCTGCTGGCCGCGCTGCTGACGCCGCTGTTGCTGCTCCATATCGGCTGGCGCGGGATGTTCGTGGTGGGCGTGCTGCCCGCGCTGCTCGCGTGGCTGCTGCGCAACCGGCTGCACGAGCCGGAAGTCTTCGTGCAACGCGCGGCGCGGCCGCGGGCCAACGCGTTCCGGATGCTCGTCGCCGACGCCCGCACCGCGCGCACGAGTCTCGGCATCGTGATCCTGTGCTCGGTCCAGAACTTCGGCTATTACGGGATCATGATCTGGCTGCCGACCTTCCTGTCGAAGCAGATGGGTTTCTCGCTGACGAAGTCGGGGCTGTGGACGGCGGCGACTGTCGTCGGGATGATGATCGGCGTCTGGACGTTCGGGCAGCTCGCCGATCGCATCGGCCGCAAGCCGACGTTCCTGCTGTACCAGCTCGGTTCGGTCGTGACGGTCCTCGCATATGCGCGCCTGACGGACCCGACGGCGATGCTGTGGGCCGGCGCGCTGATGGGGATGTTCGTCAACGGGATGGTCGGCGGCTACGGCACGCTGATGTCCGAAGGCTATCCGACCGCCGCGCGCGCGACCGCGCAGAACGTGCTGTGGAACATCGGCCGCGCGGTCGGCGGCTTCGGACCGGTGGCGGTCGGCGCGCTCGCCGCACACTACTCGTTCCAGACGGCGATCGCGCTGCTCGCCGGCCTCTACGTGCTCGACATGGTCGCGACGCTGTTCCTGATTCCCGAGCTCAAGGGCGTCGAACTCGAATGACGACGCGCGGCGCGCGCCGGGATTCGCGACCCGGCGCACGCCGCGGTTCAATTCAACTTCATCACCGGAATTCACGATGCAACGCAACAACCGAACGATCGGCGTGATGGGCTCGGGCAAGGAGCCGTGGCTCGCGTTTTCCGAGCCGCTCGGCGCATGGCTCGCGCAGGCCGGCTTCAACCTGCTGACGGGCGGCGGCCAGGGCGTGATGCTGGCGGTCGCGCGTGCGTTCGCCGGCGTGCCGGGACGGGCCGGCCGGTCGATCGGCATCGTGCCGACGCAGGCCGATCCGCACGCGGGCTTCGTGCCGCTCGAAGGCTATCCGCATCCGTTCGTCGAGATCCCGATCCTCACGCCGCTGCCGCGCCGCGAACCGGGCGCCGAACCGCATACCATCAACCGGAACTACGTGAACGTGCTGAGCAGCGACCTGATCGTCGCGCTGCCCGGTGGGCACGGGACGGCCGAGGAGATCGCGCTCGCGCGGCGCTGGCGCAAGCCGCTCATCTGCCTCGGGCCGGACGGCGCGTTCCGGGAGCTTGCCGCGGGCGCGACGTGCACGTCGTCGCTCGACGATGTGATCCGGTTCATCGACGCCACGTTCGCGGCCGCGTTGCCGCATGCGGCGCGGGCGCAGCGATAGGGCGGCCGTGGCCGTCGCTGCCCGTCGCGAGCCGTCCCGTCAGCGCCCGGTCTTCAGTTGCGCCCACAACCGGTTCTGGAGCCGACGAATTTCGGGCGGCATCGGTTTGAGCAACGTCATCTTGCTCAGTACCTCGTCGGCCGGATAGACAGACGGATCGCGCGCGATCGCGGGCTTCACGAACTGGCGCGCGGCCTTGTTCGCGGTCGGGTAGAACACCGCGTTGGTGATTCCCGCGTTGACCTTCGGGTCCTGCAGGTAGTTGATCCACTTCAGCGCGGCGTCGCGGTTCGGCGCGTCCTTCGGGATCACCATCATGTCGAACCACAGCAGCCCGCCTTCCTTCGGATTCGCGAAGCGGATCTCGTACGGACGCTTCGCTTCCGCTGCCCGGCGATGCGCGATGCCGACGTCGCCGGAATAGCCGAACGACACGCACAGGTCGTTGTTCGCGAGATCGTTGATGTAACCCGACGAGTTGAACTGCGTGATGTACGGGCGCACCTTCTTGAGCACCTCGTACGCGGCGCGGTAATCGGCCGGATTCGTGCTGTTCGGATCCTTGCCCATGTACTGCAGCGTCGCGGCGAACACATCGACGGCCTGGTCGAGGAACGATACGCCGCAGCTCTTCAGCTTCGCCATGTTGGCCGGGTCGAACACCAGCGCCCAGCTGTCGACCGGCGCCTTGTCGCCTAGCGCTTTCTTCACCGCCTGCACGTTGTAGCCGATGCCGTCGGTGCCATACGCCCACGGCACGCCGTACTGGTTGCCCGGATCGGCGTCGGCGACCATCTTCATCAGCAGCGGATCGAGGTGCGACAGGTTCGGCAGCTTCGTCTTGTCCAGCGGCTGGTAGACGTTCGCCTGGATCTGCTTGGCCATGTAGTTCGATGTCGGCACGACGATGTCGTAGCCGGAGTTCCCCGACAGCAGCTTCGCTTGCAGCGTGTCGTCGCTGTCGTAGTTGTCGTAGCGCACGTGCAGGCCGGTCTGCTTCTGGAAATTCGGGATCGTGTCCGGTGCGATGTAGTCGGACCAGTTGTAGATATTCAGCTCGCCGGCCGCCTGGGCGTTCGTGCTGCCGAAGGCGGCGATGCCCGCGACGGACATCATGGCGGCGGTTGCGATGGCGCGGCGAAGGGTGCGGAGTTGCATGGCATGTCTTCCGTATTGGAGCGCGCGGTGCTCGGCGGTTGGCGAGTCGCCGCGCCACGGTTCAAGGGTGGACGTGTGTAACCGGCCGGCATTCGAAACGAGCGCCGGCGGTGCATGATGATCGGGAGTCCGTTCGGTCTACGAAGCGAATCGCACGAACACGATGCGCAGGTCGAACGGAAGGCAGGGGGCGCTAAGGCAGGAGCGATGCCACGTCGTCGGTGTGGATCGCAACGAACGCGCGTGCGGCGACGGCGTTGTGACGGCGGACGGAACGGCGGGACAGGATGGTATAGATCGACAGATGCAGGCGAGGACTCTGCCGGCGGTCACTGTCGCCGGCGGACGAGATCGCGACGCGCACGTTGCGCGCATCGCCTCGTCTCCACCGCACCAGCGGGCCACGGATTCTCACGTTACTCTCGACCGGGTTGTTGAAAGTATTGAACACCTGGCGACTCGCGGACGCTTGCCGTTTCATGCTTCGATCGTCGCGCTTGCCGCGCGGCGATATCGAAGCGTTGAAGCAAAACGAAAGCATGTTGCAAAGTGGAATCGCCGAAACATGACGTTCCTGTGAATCATCAGGTAAATCGCTGTAAGGATGTCTCCGGATTTTCCCTAGTGATTTGAATGCCGTTGGGTTCGGTCGGCGAATGTGAGCGCGCGGGACATGCGTGGTGCGCGCCGCTTGGAATGCCGCCGAAGTGACGAAAATATTCGACAGATCGCCGGTGGCATTTGCACCATGCGCGGTTCGCGCGCGAAGTCGCGGATATCGGCCGCGATGCGAAGCAATGCGCGTGCAGTCGTCAGGCGACCCGGATCCCCAGATTCTCGATCAGCATCGCGGCCTGGTCATACGAGATGGTCGCGCCGCGCAGCACGCTCGACGCGAGCAGCTTCGGCGTGCCGCCGAGTTCCACGTCGCGCAGATCGGCTCCATCGAACCGGACGTCGTTCAGATGCGCGTTGCGCAGGCTGCCGCCTTCGAACACGGCGTCGCGAAAGTCGGTGCCGGCGAGATCGGCATCTGAGAAGTCGAGCGCCACGAGCCGCGTCTTTCGGAACGAGAAACGGCGCAGACTCGCGCCGACCAGCAGCGTGTTCGAGAACTCGATGCCGAGCGACTTGCATTCCTCGAAGTCCGCGCCGGTGAGCCTGCATTCGTCGAAGCGTGCGGAGCTCAGCTTGCTGCGGCGCCAACTCGTGTTGTTGAGATCGCAGGACTGAAACTGCGCGTCCTCCAGGTCGGCCGACGCGAAGCTCGTCTGGCGCGCGCGGCAGCGAATCCACGTGGTCTGCGCGAGGGTCGCGCCGACGAACGATGCTTCCGCGAGCGCGCAGCGCTCGAATCGCACGCCGCGCAAATCGAGCCGCGACAGGTCCGCGCCTTCGAGGTCGCAGTCTTCGAGACGAATCGGCGCGGGCGAGCCTTCGACGAGAAGCAGCAGGTCGGCGCGATCGAGCGTTCGGCCGGAGACGGAAACTCCGCAGTTCGTCATGAGGGAATCCAGTGTGAGTTGAAAGGTTCGTGGCCGGTATCGGATGGCATCGGCCGGGTTGCGCGACATCGCGCGCGTTGTCGTTCAGCGCACCGCCTTCAACCTGGCGGCGACCGGCTTGCCGGTCGGCTCGGGCCGGAACGTCCACAGGATGCGCATCTGTGCGCGCATCGCCTGCTCGTCCGCCGGAATCAGGCAGTACGCGAGTCCGACGCGGCTGATCAGCGCGATGATGTCGTCAAGTGCGGGCACCTGCGCGCCATGCAGGGCGACGTATTCGCGGTACGGCCGTTCCAGCACGCGTTGCCACATCGGCGCGACGTTCTCGACGATGTAGCCGAACACCTCAGTGGAGACGCTCGTCGCGAGATAGTTGTGGTGAAAACCGCCGTGATGACGATCGCGGTAGCGCACCGCGAAGCACATGCTTTCCTCGCAATAGGCTTCGAAGTCGTGCTCGAAGCCGGTGAGCGCACGCTGCATCTCGTCGAAGAACGCGGCATTCTCGATGCCGATCACGCCCTGGATCAGTTCCTTCTTCGTGCCGAAATAGCGGTACAGCGTGCGTCGAGAAATGTTCGCGCGACGCGCGACGTCGTCGATCGACAGACGGTCGATCCCGTGCTCGATCATCGTATCGAGCGTCGCGCGCAGGATGGCGTTTCGCCCGTCGTTGACGCTGTCCCTTCTGCTGGCGTCGCCCCAGCGCAGTTGCCGATCCATGCTTTTCCTCGATGCCGTGAGTGTCGTGAGTCGCGCGGCGTGTGCCGGTGTGCCGACCGAATGCGCCGGTTCGGAATTCTCGCACACGTTGTCACAAATTGATTGATCTGTGACATAGCGTGGGACGCATCAACCCGCCCTGCATGTTCTCGAGCCGCGGGCACGAGACGCCGGATTCGCGGGCTTTCATGCATCATGCGGTTGCATCGACCCGTCGAGCAGCGGGGTCGTGCGAGTCATTGCGTCCGCAACCAATCCGGAGAACCGACCCGCCATGCATTCGAATTCCTGTCGCCTTCGTCGCGCCCGCCTGCTCGCCGCGCTGACGCTCGTCACCACTGCCGTCGCCGCGCACGCAGCCGACTGGATCGTGTCCGGCAACGACGGCAAGTACCAGCGCGTCGAAGGGCGCGATACTTATCTCGCGTCGCCGCCCGCCGACACGCTGACGCTGCTCGACGCGAGCGTGGTTCCGCCGAAGGTCGTGCTGCAGGTCGATGTCGAGAACGGCATCCAGGGGCCGCCGCAGGCCGTCGCGATCGCGCCCGGCGCGAAGCTCGCGCTGGTCGGCGCGCCGACGCGCTATGACCAGAACGCGAAGCAGCTCGTGTACGACACGTTCCTGCAGGTCGTGAACCTCGATGCGTCGCCGCCGGCGATCACGCGTATCGAACTCGGCACGCACCCGCAGGGGATCGCGATCGACCGGTCGGGCCGGCTTGCGCTGGTGGCGAACATCGACGGCAGCGTGTCGATCCTGCGGATCGACGGGACGCAGGTGACGCTCGACGGCAACCTGAGGATCGGCAAGAAGCGGCTCGCGGGGATCAGCTTCACGCACGACGGCAAGCATGCGCTCGTGTCGTTGCGCGACGAGCAGGGTGTGGCGGTGCTGAACGTCGACGACGGCAAGGTGACCGACAGCGGCACGCGGCTGAGCACGGGCGTCGCGCCTTATACGATCGACGTGTCGAGCGACAATCGCTGGGCCGTCGTCAGCAACGTCGGGCTCGCGGGGCTGCAGGGTTACACGGGCACGCTCGCGGGCGATGCCGATTCGGTCGCGCTGATCGACGTGTCGCGCACGCCGTTCCGTACGGTCCAGTACCTGACGGTGCCGTCGCTGCCGGAAGGCGTCGCGATCTCGCCGAACGGGAAGTGGATCGCCGTGCAGGCGATGGACGGCTCGAACCTGACCGCCGACAACCCGGCTCGCCACAAGCTCGGCAGGGTGGTGCTGTTCGAGATCCGCGACGGCCGTGCGGTGCAGACGAGCGACGTGCCGGGCGGCGAAGCCGCGCAGGGTATCGTGTTTACCGCCGATAGCCGGCACGTGATCGTGCAGTTCAACGTCGAGCGCCAGCTCGCGCTGTATGCGGTCGAAGGCGGCAAGCTGCGCGATACGGGCAAGCGCATTGCGCTGTCGGGCGGGCCGTCGTCGTTGAGGACGTTGCTGCGGTGATGTGTGGAAGCGTTGACGGGCTGGTCGTGTTCGCGCTGCGCCGACCGGCGTTACGGGCGCAGCAGGTCGAATCCGCCGAACACGACCACGCCGCTGAGCGCAATCATCGCGACCGAATGCTGGCCGAAATAGAGAATCGCGGCGGCGAGCCACGTGGTCAGGCAGAAGGCGCCGATGCGGGCCATCGTGAGTTCCTCGAAATGCGTGATGAAGGGTGTGCGTGCCGGAGTCGGCGCGTCGTGATGTCGATGCGGGCGCGGGGCTCGCGTACCGACGGCGCCGGACGGCATCGCGTATCGGGCCCGATCGGGCGGGCGTCGACGCGGGGTAGCCCGCGCGGCCTTGCCGGAAGCAGCCGGTGTGCTGCGGCAGCAGGCCAGCGGGCGATTTTACCAGCGTCGACGGTCGCCTAATCTGGCCCCTTCGCGACAATCGACGGTGCGCGTACGGCAGCCACGGCGCAGGCGCCGTTTCAACGCACTTCGCAGGGCGGGGCTAAAGTTTTGTCCGACGAATGCCGTAAACGAGTTGCAAGGTATCCCTTGTTCAACCGAACCGAGTCGCACACTCATTACGGACCGACACGATGCAGATCGATCTTTCTTCCGCCGCGCAGACTTCGCTCACCACCGGTCAGACGGCCACCGGCGCCGCGTCGACGGCGACGTCCACCGCGTCGTCGCCGACGGGCAATGCGGCGCCGGCCGACGGCGCGGGGCAGACGCCGGGCGCGTCGGGATCCTCGTTGGAGGATCCCGCGGTCAAGCAGCTGAAGCAACTCATCGAGCGCTTGCAGAAACAGCTCGCGCAAGTGCAGCAGCAAATGGCGGCCGCCGCGCAGCGCGCGAAGAACGATCCGGCCGCGGCGATCGAGCAGCAGACGCTGAGCGCGGAAGCCAGCACGATCTCCGCCGCGCTGTCGACGGCGATCGCGCAGCTTGCGCAGGCGATCCAGAAGTCTGGCGGCTCGGCCTCAGGCGGGCTGGTGTCGACGCAGGCCTGACAGCTCGGCGCCGCACCGTCGCGCAGAGCGCGGACGCATCGCGGCACGCCACCCCGCGCATTACAATCGCAAGCTCGTCTCCCTCGTAAGGATGGCAGAACGATGAATGCGGAATTCACCGACGACGATCTCGTCCGTTTCGACGCGCAAGGCGGCACGCCACTGCCGGCGGCCGACGCCGAAGGATGGCTGGACCACGACGGCGTGCGCATCTGGCACGCGTCGTTCGGTGATGGGCCGCCTGTCGTGCTGCTGCACGGCGGTCTCGGCCACGCCGGCAACTGGGGCGACCAGGTGCCGGCGCTGCTTGCTGCCGGCTACCGCGCGATCGTGATCGACAGCCGCGGCCACGGCCGCAGCACGCGCGACGATCGCCCGTATTCCTACGAACGCATGGCCTCCGACGTGCTCGCGGTGCTCGATGCGCTGCACATCGGGCGCGCGCGCTTCGTCGGCTGGAGCGACGGTGCGTGCGTGTCGCTCGTGCTGGCTGCCCGCGCGCCGGAGCGTGTGGTGGGCGTGTTCTTCTTCGCGTGCAACATGGATCCGGGCGGCACGAAGGAGATGGTGCCGAGCCCGCTGATCGACCGCTGCTTCGCGCGGCACCGCAAGGACTACGCGCGGTTGTCCGCGACGCCGGGCGAGTTCGATGCGTTCGTCGCGGCCGTCAGCGAAATGATGCGCACGCAACCGGATTACAGCGCGGCCGACCTCGCGGCGATCGCCGTGCCGGTCGCGATCGTGCAGGGCGAGCACGACGAATTCATCCGCCCCGACCATGCAGCGTATCTCGCACACAAGATTCCGGGCGCGACGCTCACGATCCTGCCAGGCGTGAGCCACTTTGCGCCGCTGCAACGGCCGGCGCGCTTCAACGCCGCGATGCTGGCGTTTCTCGACCGGTTGGCGGACTGACGTCCGCATGGCCGGTTCGCGCGCCGCATAAGTTTTTCTTTAGGCTCGCGCAAAATTTCATCGATTGTTGGCAAGCGGCCGGCGGTGGATAGTCCTGCTCGACAGGCCGGCTGCCGCAGTCCTCGCGCGGCGCGGCCGGACCTGTTGTTCACGCAACCATCACAAAAATCGAAGGAACCGCAATCATGCGATTCAACGCGATCCGCATCGCCGCGACCCTGTTCGTCGCCGCGTGCGCCGCCGCTATGGCCGGCCGCTCGGCCGCCGCCACGCAGGACGAAATTCACGACACCGTGACCCGCCACGTCGCGCCGCTGATGAAGCAGTTCGCCATTCCCGGCATGGCGATCGGCGTCGTCGCCGACGGCAAGCCTTATGTGTTCGACTACGGCGTGATGTCGACGCAAACCGGCAAGCCGGTGACCGGCGATACGCTGTTCGAGATCGGCTCCGTCAGCAAGACGCTGACCGCGACGCTCGCGGCCGACGCACAGGAAGGCGGCGAACTGTCGCTCACGGACCCGGCCGGCAAGTACCTTCCCGCGCTGCAGGGCAAGCCGTTCGGTGTCGTCACGCTGCTCAATCTCGGCACGCATACGCCCGGCGGAATGCCGCTGCAGGTGCCGGACAGCATCCGCGACGATGCGGACCTGATGCGCTATCTCGACGCATGGCGGCCTGCGTATGCGCCGGGCACGCGTCGCACGTATTCGAACGTCGCGATCGGGATGCTCGGTTTTCTTACCGCGAAGGCGATGCACGAAGACTTCGCGGTGCTGATGGAACAGCGGCTGTTCCCCGCGCTCGGGATGACGCATACCTACATCGACGTGCCCGCCGCGCGCCAGGCCGACTATGCGCAGGGTTATACGCAGGACGGCAAGCCGATCCGGATGACGGGCGGCATGCTGTGGCAGCCGGCGTACGGCGTCAGGACGACGGCGGCCGACCTGCTGCGCTTCGTGCAGGCGAGCATGGGGCTCGTCGAAACGTCGCCGCGGCTGCAGCGCGCGCTCGAACGCACGCATACCGGCTATTTCCGTGCGGGCCCGTTCACGCAGGACCTGATCTGGGAACAGTATCCGTATCCGGTCGCGTTGCCGACGCTGCTCGCGGGGAATGCGCCGCCGATGCTCCACAACGCGACGCCCGTGACCAAAATCGAGCCGCCGCTCAAGCCGCGCCCGGACACGTGGATCAACAAGACGGGGTCGACCAACGGCTTCAGCACGTATGTCGCGTTCGTTCCCGCGAAGCGGATCGCGATCGTGATGCTCGCGAACCGCAGCTTCCCGATCGAGGATCGCGTGAAGACCGCGTACCGGATCGTCGAGTCGCTGCAGGGCAAGCCGTAACCTGCGTCGCACCGGCCCGCGCGGAATTGCCGACGATCGGCGTGCAGTGTCCGAGAGCGATCCGCGCGACGAGCGAGCGGGAAGGGTGGCGGATCAAAGCGTGATCGCGCCGGACGCCGTGACGCACACCGGCGCGTTGCCGCCCGAGCCTGGGCTCGGACATGACGCATATGCTCAGGCGAGCGCGGTGTCGGTGGTGTGCGAGGTCGCCACGCCGGACCCGCTGGAAAAAGACGCACCGGCCAGACGCCGATAGCGCGCGAGCGCCCACAGCGGGAAGTACGCGGTGTAACCGTGATACTTCAGGTAAAAGATGCGCGGAAAGCCCGGCGCATTGTGCGATCGGTGCCACCAGAAGCCGTCGTCCTGCTGCACCGATTGCAGATACGCGATGCCGCGTTTCACCGAGTCGGATTCGCAATCGCCGAACGCCATCTGCGCGAGCAGCGCCCACGCGGTGAAGTTCGACGCGCTTTCGCCCGCGTTGGTGCCGGCGAGCGCCGGGTCGATGTAGCTGTCGTTCGTTTCGCCCCAGCCGCCGTCCGCGTGCTGACGCGCGCGCAGCCACGCGAGTGCACGGGCGATGTACGGTTGCGACGGGTCCTCGCCTGCGAGCGCGAGCCCGGCCAGCACGCTCCACGTGCCGTAGATGTAGTTCGTGCCCCAGCGGCCCCACCAGCTGCCGTCGGGTTGCTGCGTGCGCTTCACGTAGTCGATCGCGCGCGCGAGCGACGCGCGGTCGTCCGCGCGCTTCGTGATGCCGAAGCACAGCAGCACGCGGCCCGACACGTCCTCGGTCGGCGGATCGAGCAGCGCGCCGTGATCGGCGAACGGGATAGCATTCAGGTACATGCGGTCGCAATCGGCGTCGAAGGCCGCGAAGCCGCCGTTGCGCGATTGCAGGCCACGCATCCAGTCGAGCGCACGTGCGACGCGCGCCGCATACGGGTGCGAGCCGTCCGCGTTGCGATGCGTGCGGCCGCGACGGTCGAGCATCGCGGTGACGACCGCGGTGTCGTCGATGTCAGGGTAGTACGGGTTCGCGTACTGGAACGCCCAACCGCCCGGTTGGGTGTCGGCGGGCGCGTTCTGGACCCAGTCGCCGCGCAGGTCGTTCACCTGGCGCTCGGCGAGCCAGTCGTACGCGCGCGTGATGCGCGCGTCTAGTTCTTCCAGTGCACTCGCGGGTGCGCCGGCTTCCGGCGCGGCCACGCCGCGTGCCTGTTCGAGCGCCATCGTGCTCCACGCGGTGTCCCATACCGGCGACAGGCACGGCTGGCAGTAGACGCTGCCGTCGGGCCGCGTGACCAGCAGCTTCTCGAGTGCGTTCTCGCAGTCGCGGCGCAACGGATGATCGTCAGGATAGCAAAGTACGTCCATCATCTGGTAGCTGTACACGATCGGCGGGAAGATTCCGCCGAGGCCGTCCTCGCCGTTCATGCGCTCCGCGCACCATGCTTCCGCATGCCGGATCGCGCGCTGCCGCAGGCGTTTCGGCAGCAGCGGCTCGACGTGGCGCACCACGCGGTCGAGCGCGAGGAACGCGCGGCGCATCCCGCGCGCGGGCGGGAAGTACTGGCGTTCCTGGTCGGGCGGCGTGACGAACAGCTCGGGAATCGCGATGTTGCGCGGGTTGCGCGCACGCGCCTTCAGCGAGCACAGCACGAGCAACGGCACCATCGTCGTGCGCGCCCAGTACGCGACCTTGTACATCGAGATCGGCACCCACTTCGGGAACAGCACGAATTCGATCGGCATGAACGGCGCCGCACGCCACGGCACCTGGCCGAACGTCGCGAGCAGGATGCGCGTGAACACGTTCGCACGTGCGGCGCCGCCGAGCTTCAGGATCGCGTCGCGCGCGCGGACCATGTGAGGTGCATGCTCGCTGTCGCCGGCGGCCTTCAGCGCGAAGTACGCCTTCACGCTGCACGACACATCCGGATCGCCGTCGACGTACAGGTCCCACCCGCCGTGCGTGTCGAGCCGCTGGATCGCGCGCAGGTAGCGCGCCATCTGCGCCTGGCGCACGTCGTCGATCTTGTCCATGAAATGCATCATCAGGATGTATTCCGCGGTGATCGTCGCGTCGGACTCGAGTTCGAAACACCAGCTGCCGTCAGGCTGCTGAAGACGCATCAGCGCGTCGCGTCCGCGGGCGATCGCGGCGTCGAGCGCGGACCAGTGGGAGGGGGCGGGTTTGTTCATGCGGCGGATCATACCATCCAGACGGAATGTTTATATCGAGACCGCGGGTGCTAACATCGCCCCCATGAAAAAACGCCCAGAATCCGCTTCGCGCGACATCTCCATGCCTGTCGACACGGCCGGGCCGGCAGGCGCACCGGAAGCACACGAAGCCGCGCCCGCCGCCGGCGTGCGGCGAAAAAAAGCGCCGGAGCAGGTGCGCACGCAACTGCTGGAAGCCGCGTCCGAGATCGCGACACATCAGGGCGTGGCCGCGTTGACGCTCGACGCGGTCGCCGAACGCGCGGGCGTGACGAAAGGCGCGCTCCAGTATCACTTCGCAAACAAGCAAGGCTTGCTCGATGCGCTGTTCGGGCAGGCGACCGAGCGCTTCGCATCGCAGATGGCCGCGCACCGGGCGGCCGATGCGCATGACAATGGCGCGGCGGCGCGCGCGTATCTGCATGCGGTGCTCGACACCGCGCAGCCGGCCGCGAGCACCGACGTGCTGCGCGTGCTGGTCGCATCGATGATCACCGAGCAGGAGACACGCGCGCGCTGGTCGGTGCCGATGCGTGAGTGGACGCGCCCGGACCCGGTGCCGCTCGAGCAGGCGGCGACGCTGATGATCTGCCGGCTCGCGGCCGACGGGCTGTGGATTTCCGAACTGCTCGACAGCGTGGAGATTTCGGCCGAGTTGCGCGCGGAGATCGTTCGGCAACTGGACCGGATGAGCGCGGGCGAACCGCCTGCGGGCAAGAGCAAGGGCTTGCGCGGCCGGCGCGGCTGAGCGGGTTCGGTCGCCTTACAGCGCGCCGGGACCGGCGCGCCTTCTCACACCCGTTCTTGCGACGATCGCGTTGATCTTGCTGCGCACGGTGCCGATCCGCACGCTGTGCATGCCGCTGTCGATGTCGGTCGTGACGGCCATTTCCGCACGCGTGAGCGTGCCTCGGACATCCCCAATTCCTGATTGCCGCACGCGCTGCATCGCACGGATGCGGTGCGATCGATTCCAGCAGGCATCCTCAATATTGGGGATGCCGCCGCGAGGCTGAGCATCTACGATCGTCGACGGAGGATCGAGTTGCGGATGCAACCGACGCGGCACGGCGGCGACGTTTCGAAGGCTGCGCGGCAATGATCCGATGATATGAACCAAATCGTGCGCCGATCGGCGGTGTTCTGACACAGAGCGTGCGCGCGACGGGCGTGGCCTGGATGCTCGGCGTCGGACGAATCGGCGGCGTGGCCGGCGCGTTCGCCGGCGCGCTGCTGATGGGGCTCGGCTGGCGCTTCGGCGATGTGTTCAGCCTGCTCGCGGTGCCGGCGCTCGTCGCGGCCGGTGCGTTGCATGCGATCGGCCGTTACCGCACGGAAATCACGGAACAGGAGCGCGCGAATGGCGCGGCCGTGCAGCAACACTGATGCGGCGAGGGCCTGCCGAACACGTGCGGGCGCGTTGCTTGGGGGCGCGGCATGAACAAGAAAAGCCACGGAGGGCTCCGTGGCTTTTCTGCTCGATCACGCAGCCGTGTCACGGCCGCGTATCGCACTGCATCGTGCGAGCGCGCTTACGCGATGCTTTTCGACCAATTCGCGTACCAGTTGCGGAACAGCGTGTACTGCGCTTCCGCGTAGTTGCGTTGCGCGTCGCTCAGTGCGTCGGTTTCGTTGAAGTGCAGCGTGTATTCCTTGTCGCCGTTCAGCACCATCAGGTGCTTGTAGAACAGGACCAGGTCGCAGCCTTCGTCGAACGACGACAGCACGGCCAGCGCCGCTTCCAGTTCCTTCGCACGTACGCGTGCCACCGCATCGCCTTGCGCGGCCTTCTTGCACAGGTCGACGAGTTGCAGCACTTCGCGCGGCAGCGCGTTGCCGATGCCGGTGATCGCGCCCGCGGCGCCGCAGTTCACGAAGCCGTGGAAGACTTGCGTGTCGACACCGGCCATCAGCGTCACGCTGTCGTCCTGCGACGTGATGTTCTCGGCTGCGTAACGCATGTCGGCGGCGCCGCCGAATTCCTTGAAGCCGATCAGATTCGGGTGCTGGCGACGCAGTTCGAAGAACAGGTCGGCACGGGTCGCGAAGCCGTAGTACGGGCTGTTGTAGATCACGGCCGGCAGGTTCGGCGCGGCGTTCAGGATCGCGGCGAAGTGTGCCTTCTGCGCGGCCGGCGATGCGCCGCGCGACAGCACGCGCGGGATCACCATCAGGCCGTGCGCGCCGACCTTCGCGGCATGCGCCGCGTGCGACACGGCTTCCTTCGAGTTCACCGCGCCGGTGCCGACGATCGTCGGGACGCCGGCTTCGACCAGGCGCGCGACGCCTTCCTGGCGCTGCGCTTCGGTCAGCAGCGGCCAGTCGCCCATCGAGCCGCAGTACACCACCGCGCGCATGCCGAGTGCCACCAGTTCCTTGCCCTTCTTCACCAGCGCGTCGAAATCCGGCTGACGGTCAGCGGTGCACGGCGTCATCAGGGCCGGAATGGTGCCGGTAAAAATGTTGTCGCTCATCTCGTTTCCTCACATTCAGATAGGGTCAACTGCCATTGCTGGCAACGTGGGCGGTACGCGCGCTCGCCGTCTCGTCGATGCTTCACATGATCCGGACGGCGGCTGGCCACCTCTTGTTTGCCTCGGTGCCGAAACGTTGCCTCCGGTTTCGCCCGAGAGTCAGCCATCGACGAGTGCATTCTAGCGAGTTCGCATATTTTATACAATATAAAATAAAAAGGGCATGACGAAGGCCGTCGTTCCGGGCAGCGGGACGGGCGGTGAACCCTGCCGCGACGGCCTCCGGCGAGGATGGCGGGCGATTCCGGCGAAGTCGGCGCGATGCGGGTCCTGGCGCCGCACGATGGTCCACAAAGCCGGACCAGCGTCGCGTAAGCCTGTTCCCGTCGCGCTTTTATCTGACCGAAATCCGCTCCCTCCGATGACTTTCGGAACGATCGACGGTGGCACGCCGACGTGTCGCATTTCCGCAGAAGGCATTTTTGAGATTACTTGGATTGTGTATTGGATATTGTATAAAATCTTTCGGCGCGCTTACCCGCGAACCGGCCCGTCAAGGGAAATGGAAGACAACGAGAGGAGATACGGAGATGACAAGTCAGGTCGGCGAGGCAGTCTCGCCTGGTGGTGTGGCGGCCGTGCAGGGCACGGCATCGAAACGGGAATTGAAGCGGGTCGTCGCGGCGTCGATGGTCGGGTCGGTGGCGGAGTGGTACGAGTTCTTCCTGTATGGAACGGCGTCGGCGCTGGTGTTCGGCACGCATTTCTTCAAGAAGACGGGCAACCCGATCGACGGCCTGCTCGCGGCGTTCGCGCTGTATGCGGTGGGATTCGCCGCGCGCCCGATCGGCGGGCTGGTGTTCGGCTATTACGGCGACAAGTTCGGCCGCAAATATCTGCTGCAGGTCAGCCTGATCGTGGTCGGCATCACGACGTTCCTGATGGGCTGCCTACCGACCTTCGATGCGATCGGCTACTGGGCGCCGGTGCTGCTGGTGTCGCTGCGCCTGATTCAGGGCTTTGCGTTCGGCGGCGAGTGGGGCGGTGCGATCCTGCTGGTCAGCGAGCACAGCCCGGACAACCGCCGCGGCTACTGGGCCAGCTGGCCGCAGGCCGGCGTGCCGGCCGGCAACCTGGTCGCGACGATCATCCTGCTGGTGCTGTCGAGCTCGCTGTCCGAGGCCGACTTCCTCGCGTGGGGCTGGCGCGCGGCGTTCTGGTTCTCGGCGGTGGTCGTGCTGATCGGTTTCTGGATTCGCCGCAAGGTCGACGATGCGCCGATCTTCAAGGAAGCGCAGGCGCGCCGCGCGCAGAAGCAGGAAAAGCAGCTCGGCGTGGGGCACGTGCTGAAGTACCACTGGCGGCAGGTGCTGATCGGTATCGGCGCGCGTTTCGCCGAAAACATCCTGTACTACATGGTCGTCACGTTTTCGCTGACGTACCTGAAGCTGGTCGTCGGCTTCGATACCACGCGGATCCTGAAGCTGATGTTCGCCGCCAACGCGATCCATTTCTTCTTCATTCCGCTGATGGGGCTGATGTCGGACCTCGTCGGCCGCAAGCCCGTGTACCTGACCGGCGCGGTGCTGACCGCGGGCTGGGGCTTCGTCGCGTTCCCGATGATGGACACCGGCAACGACTGGATCATCATGGCCGCGATCGTGCTCGGCCTGTTCATCGAATCGATGACCTACTCGCCGTACTCGGCGCTGATGACCGAGATGTTCCCGACCAACGTGCGCTATACCGCGCTGTCGCTGTGCTATCAGGTCGCGCCGCTGATGGCGGGCTCGCTCGCGCCGTTGATCGGGCTGTCGTTGCTCGAGCGTTATCATTCGTCGACGCCGATCGCGTTGTATCTGGTCGCGGCGGCGGCGATCTCGATCGTATGCGTGGGCCTCGCGAAGGAAACGCGCGGCAAGTCGCTGCGCGACGTCGACGCCGAGGCAAGCCGACGGACCCACGCGTGACGTATGCGGCCGAAGTCTGCTTGAACGCACCGAAGCCACCCGCGAGGGTGGCTTTTTTTCGGTTCATCGCGGATTCCCGGGGGAGGGCGGGGAAGACGGTCGGTGGCCTTCTACGAATTGCCTGGAGCCCTTGACGATCGCAGCCGCGTTCAGGAATTGCTCCGGTTTCCTATGGATCGCGAGCGCGCAGCCGCGACCCGCGCCGGCGCGGCGACGGTCCTGCTCGACATGTCGCGTCAGGGCAAAACCGCGCCGCCGCGGGGCGGTGATTTTCGACAGCCGACGGGGTTCAGGCTGCTGCCGCCTGATGAATCGCGTCGTCTCGATCGCCGCCCAGGATATCGACAAGATCGGTCAACATCCGCCCCAATTCGCCCGTCATCAGCGTGACGTCCGAGTCGAAGCGTTCGTCGTCGTTTTGCGCGGTGGGATCCGTCGCTTCCTTGATCACGTCGAGCGGCGTGACACGCTTGATCGTCAGCGACGGTGTCAGCACGAAGGAGATCCGGTCATCCCAGGTCATCGCGAGGCGCATGCATTGTTTGCCGGCCTCGATGTGCCGGCGCATGTCGTTCGCTTCCAGCGCGTGGCCGACGTATCGCACCGTGGCGCCGCCTTCACCGCTCGAGCGCAACTCGGCATCCTGGTCCACGGTGAATCCGCCCGGCGCGTCGCCGGACAGCAGCCAATCCGTCATCGCGGCGACCGGTGAAAGCGCCACCTGAACGCCGGCGAGCGGCAATTGATCGATCGATTTGACGAGCAGGCTGCGGACGTCGTCGGCAAGCGCCTGTGCAGCCGCATCGATGACGAGCCAGCCGTTCACCGTATCGATCCACACGCGGGTATCGCGGCGAATGGTGAACGCGCGCGGCAGCAGTTCGTCGGTGACCTGCTCCTTGAGTTCGCGCAGCTGTTTTCGTCCGACCTTGAAGCCCTGCTGCTCCTCGACTTCAAGCGCGCGGGCCTTGGTCACCTGATTGACGACCGAGGCCGGGAGCAGCTTCTTTTCGGCACGAAACGTCAGCAGCATCTGCCGGTTGATCGAATACACGAGCGCGCCGTCGTCACGCGGCGACGCCCATCCGACGCGCTGCATCTCGACGCTGGTGCCCGGCTGAAACGCGTGAGGCGCCAACCATGCTTCCATCTGATCGGGGGTAACGGCCCACGGTGCCGGAAGACGATGAAGCTGAAGATTCTTGAACCACATAGGCGTGCGGGCAAAGCGCATCATTCTAT
Organism: Burkholderia sp. AW33-5; assembly: GCF_053427615.1. Taxonomy (NCBI): domain Bacteria; kingdom Pseudomonadati; phylum Pseudomonadota; class Betaproteobacteria; order Burkholderiales; family Burkholderiaceae; genus Burkholderia; species Burkholderia sp. AW33-5. The sequence goes on from NZ_JBSAXA010000008.1 coordinate 114,036, forward strand.
ATGACGGTGACGTTTGCGGGCCAGGAAGCGCCGTCGGCCTGCATGCACATTCGGATACTCGATCGACCGCTCCGGTTGGCAAACGGACGTTCCGATGTGAATGATTCGGATCTCGTCATCCGCCAAAGTGCTCCCGACCTGCACTCAGGGTTTTTAGCGTCTGGTGAATTCTCAACCCGACAAATTGGCGTTGCGGCGACATGCTACGATCAACGCGATCCGACTTTCATCCCGACGCACGATGACGACAATGTATGAATTGCTCGGTGTGTGCGAGAACGCCACCGACGAGGAAATCAAGCGCGGCTACCGAAAGGCAGCGATGAAAGCGCATCCCGACCGCAACGTCGGGTGCGAAGCGGACGCGCATGCGCGATTTCAGGAGATCAAGGAGGCATACGCGATTCTCTCGAACCCGGAGCTGCGCCGCGTCTACGACACCGTTTACGCAGAGGAAATGCTCCGTCACGCACGGCTTCGCGAAGAAGAGGAGCGCTTGAAGGCGGAGCGCGAAGCGGAATATGCGCGATTCGTGGCATGGGCGATGCGCTTCGCCGAGCAAGGGCACAACCGCGACGTCGTGTTCGGTGTTCTGCTCGGCCGCGATTGCGATGTTCAACTCGCCGAGCGCATTGCCGACAGCGTGGTCGAGCTGCATGCGTCGCGCCAGCCGGGCGCATCGCGGGATGGACGGCATGATGAGCAGATGCCGCAATGCGACGAGAGGGCGACGCAGGCGGCATCGGCGCAAGCGTCAGAGAGCGACGCGCGAAGGAGTGACGAACACGCGCATACGGACTTTTTCCGCGCTCTGTGGCACGGCATGTTCGGGCTGCGCCAGTGAGTCCTGGTGGGTGACCGGTTTTGCGAACGCGGAACTCGAGCGCGATCGGTGCCGTCTTCGGGGGAGGTTCTTCGATCGACTGCTTCATGAATCGATGGCTAATTGGATTGAATCTGCACCACTAAACGGTCAGTCCCGTCGACGACGATGAGTTGACCCACTTGCGAGGCAGAGGCCCGGGACGGCAATACGGCCGTTGAACAGGCGCGAAGGCGCACGGGCCAAACATCGGCGTCAGGCGGCGCGTTGCATCGTCCGAATTCGCGGCACCTGTCCGGGTGCGACTCATGCGATCATGTGCCGTGACCAACATGAGAGATGGAATGACGACTACGTTCGACCAGGCGACAACGGCGGCGATCGCCGCATTTGCCCAATTGGATTTCTACACGGCGGTGCAAGCGATGCGCGCCGAGGCCGATTACGACCGCGAGCGAGACCAGTGGATCTCGCGCTATATCGACGAGCACGGCGGCGGGGCGGACGATGCAGCGTACGATGCGCTGCACGCGCAGGCCCAGACAACCCCGGAATACGCGGAGTTCGTCGATGCGGTTCGCCGGGAAATCCTGGAATACTTCGGCGTGACCGACGATCAACTGGACTGCATGGTCCTGCTGCGCGATGACGACAGCGATGAGCTGTGGGCGGAAGTCAATCGGCAGCGAAGCGCGCTGGGAACCGGTGAAGTGCGCGGAGATCTCTGATCGTCGCTTGCCATTGGGGGCTCGAGTCGTGCCGGGTGCAGTGGGGTGGCATACGACATCCGCAGGCGGCCGAACGAAGGGCGCGACAGCGTGAAGCCCATGCGGAGGCGGTTCGACGACACGGGCGCTCTGCTAATATTGTAGAAAATATGCAATATCCGCCGCCGCGCCGGCACCCTGCCTGACCGCCTTCCCCCCAGCCCGAACATGAACGAGAAACGCCCTGCTCTTGTCTACGCCACGCGCGCCGAAGCCGCAGCGAACGAATTGCGCCGCCGTATCCTGACAGGGGAGTATGTCGACGGCTATCAGCTTCGCCAGGATGCGCTGGCGACCGAGCTCGGCATCAGCCGGATCCCGCTGCGCGAGGCGCTCGTGCAGCTCGAGAGCGAGGGGCTCGTCAAGATCCTGCCCCACAAGGGGGCGATCGTGTCGGAACTGTCCCCGGAAGACATCACCGAACTGTTCGAACTGCGCGCGCTGCTGGAACCCGTGCTGCTGAAGAAGTCGATTCCGAAGCTGACCGCCGAGGATTTCGCGCGGCTGGATGCGATCCTCGAGGAATACAGCGAGGTGCTGCATGCGAGCCAGTCCGGGCGCTGGGGCGAACTGAACACCGAACTGCATCATCTGCTGCTGTCGCGCGCCGACCAGCCGAAGACGGCGGCGATCGTCGCGTCGCTGCTGCAGCAGACCGACCGCTACACGCGCGTGCAGTTGTCGCTGTCCGAGGCCGCGCGCGACGTGGCCGAATCCGAACACGCCGAACTGGTCGCGTTGTGCCGCAAGGGCGATGCGCGCGCGGCGGCATCGCTCCTTAAGCGGCATATCGAGCATGCGGGCGGCGAGCTGAACGCGTTTCTGCGCGATCGACGCCTCGGTCGGTGAGCGTGCGTCCGGCCAGGACGCTGCGAACACCGCTTTGCAGCAGATTCCGGCATCGAGGCGCGATCGCATGCGCGTGACGTTCGTCTATCCGCCGCCGATACCCTGCAGCACCTTGCCCGTTCCGCCGCACACCGTGCACGGTTGTCCTTCGACCATGCCCGTGCCGCGGCACACGCCGCACAAGTCCTCGCCCACGCCCGGCGCATCGGGCGGCCCTTCGTCGCCCGGATTCAGCGGTGTGTCCTGATTCGGCCCTGCCGACATTCTGGTCGTCTGCATCGCATACCTCCTTTCGCATTTTCGATGTCGCCGCGAGGACGCATCGCGCGTGCCCGCGGCGACTGCATGCGTGTGGACGCCGGTCCGTATGCCGGAAGTCGTCATCGTATCGTCATTACAACGACGGCGCCCACATCGAGCCACGTTGCGAAGCGTGAGGTTCGCATCCGGTTGATCGTCGAGGCCTGATATCGCGTGGCAGCGATTGTCGTGTGGTCGGTCATCCTACAACTTGCAAAATAGAAGCGAATACCGGCGTTCGGTCTCGGGAAAGCGATGCAACGTCGTGCCGATCCAGATGCGGACCCATTTCCGGAAAACGTTTCGCTAAAAGTTACCCGAAGAGGGACGATTTCTTCCCATATCCCGGCGCAATCCCTTGCCTGTGCGCGTTATAGGGTATGCACCAAGTGAGTAAAACGATTAACCGCCGTAAATTCGCTCCGACACGTCATACAACGTATGACTGCGATTCCTCGACGGGCCGTACGTCGATGCATGCGGATGCCGCCCGGATCGCCGCCAAATAACGAGCAACCAGCAAGGAGACTGACGATGAAGCACCGATTCACCCGCTCCCGTAACGCACTGGCCGTCGCGCTGATGGCCGGCTTCGCGATGTCCGCGCACGCCCGCGTGTTCCGCTCGGCGGACGTGCACGGCGACAGCTTCCCGACCAACATGGCGGTCAAGTACATGGGCGACGAGCTGTCGAAGCTGACGGGCGGCAAGGACTCGATCAAGGTGTTCGGCAACAGCGCGCTCGGCTCCGAGAAGGACACGGTCGACCAGGTGCGGATCGGCGCGATCGACATGGCGCGCGTGAACGGCGCGTCGTTCAACGAAATCGTGCCGGAATCGCTGATTCCGTCGTTCCCGTTCCTGTTCCGCGACGTCGACCATTTCCGCAAGGCGATGTACGGCCCGGCCGGCCAGAAGATTCTCGACGCGTTCGCGGCGAAGGGGATGATCGCGTTGACGTTCTACGAGAGCGGCGCGCGCTCGATCTACGCGAAGCGCCCGGTGCGCACGCCCGCCGACATGAAGGGGCTGAAGGTGCGCGTGCAACCATCGGACCTGATGGTCGACGAGATCCGGGCGATGGGCGGCACGCCGACGCCGATGCCGTTCGCCGAGGTCTACACGGGCCTGAAGACGGGCCTCGTCGACGCGGCGGAAAACAACCTGCCGTCGTACGAGGAAACCAAGCACTTCGAAGTAGCGCCCGACTACTCCGAGACGCAGCACGCGATGACGCCGGAAGTGCTGGTGTTCTCCAAGAAGATCTGGGACACGCTGTCGCCGCAGGAACAGGCCGCGATCAGGAAGGCCGCGGCCGATTCCGTGCCGTATTACCAGAAGCTTTGGACCGCGCGCGAGGCATCGGCGCAGCAGACGGTGACGAAGGGCGGCGCGAAGATCCTGCCGGCCGCGCAGGTCGATCGCGCGGCGTTCGTGAAGGCGATGCAGCCGCTGTGGGCGAAGTACGAAAAGACGCCGCAGATGAAGCAGATCGTCGACGAGATTGAGGCAACCAAGTGACCCGTCGCACTTCCCTGAACGGCGCGGCGGCCGTGGGCGCGCCAGATGCGGCCGCCGCGGACGGTGCGGCGCCGTGCCGGCCGCGCGCGGCGGCGCCGCTCCTGCGCTGCGTGAACGACCTGTTGTTTCGCGCGCTGGCCGTGGTCGCGTCGCTGAGTCTCGCGGCGCTCACGGTGCTGGTGTTCTACGCAGTTGTGATGCGTTACGTATTCGAGAACGCGCCCGATTTCGTCGAGCCGATCGCGCTGCTGCTGGTGATCGTGATCGCGATGTTCGGCGCCGCGATGAAGGTGCGCGACGGCGGCCACATCGGCCTCGACTCGCTCGTGCGGCGCCTGTCGCCGGGCGCGCGCACCGTGGTGATCGCGATCCAGCACCTGAGCCTGATCGCGTTCGCGATCGCGATCATGGTCGGCTGCGGCAGCATGGCCGCCGAGACGATGGGCGACCGCATTCCGATCATCGGGCTGCCCGAGGGCGTGCGCTACCTGATCACGATTCCCGCGGCGATCGCCATCATCCTCTTCTCGCTCGAGCACCTGCTCGCGCTTCGTCGTTCTTCGTCGGGCCAATAACGTCATGGAACTCGCGATCCTGTCCGTCAGTTTTCTGATTTTCCTCGTGCTCGGCGTGCCCGTTTCGTTCGCGCTCGGAATTGCCTGCGTGCTGACCTATATGGTCGAAGGGCTGCCGATCGCGACCGCGATGCAGTCGATGATCTCGGGGATGAACGCATTCTCGTTCCTCGCGGTGCCGTTCTTCATCTTCTCCGGCGAGCTGATGCTGCACGGCGGCATCGCGGACCGGATCCTGCGTTTCGCGCAGGCGACCGTCGGCCACTTCCGCGGCGGCCTCGGGATGGCCAACGTCGTCGCGTGCACGCTGTTCGGCGGCGTGTCGGGCTCGCCGACCGCCGATACGTCCGCGATGGGCGGCGTGGTGATTCCGCTGATGAAGCGCGAAGGCTACAGCGCGGCCTACGCGGTCAACGTGACGACCCACGCGTCGCTCGCCGGCGCGCTGATGCCGACGTCGACCAACATGATCATCTACGCGTTCGCCGCGCAGGGGATCACGGGGATGCTGCACGGCCAGCAGGTGAGCGGCGTGTCGATCGGCGACCTGCTGTTCTCCGGCCTTCTGCCGGTGCTGTGGGTGATGGGCTTCGTGCTCGCCGCCGCGTACTGGCAGGCCATGCGTCACGGCTATCCGCGCCGTGAAGACGGTTCGTCCGCGCTGCCGGCGTTCCCGGGCTGGTATGCGGTGCTGCGCAGCTTCGTCGGCGCGGTGCCGGGCCTGATGGTGATTGCGATCATCCTCGTGTGCGTCGCGAAGGGGATCGCCACCGCGACCGAAGCGGCCGCGATCGCCGTCGTGTATTCGCTCGCGCTGACCGCGATCGTGTACCGCACGCTGACCGTCGAGAAGCTGCGCCGCGCGCTGTCGCATGCGGCGCGCACGACGGGCGTCGTGCTGCTGCTGATCGCCGTGTCGAACATGCTGCGCTTCCAGATGTCGTACCTGGAGATTCCGGATGCGATCGAGGGGCTGCTGAAGCAGTCGACCGCGGCGCCTTGGTTGATGCTGCTGTACATCAACATCATCCAGGTGTTCCTCGGCACGTTCGTCGACATGGCCGCGCACATCCTGATCACGACGCCGCTGTTCCTGCCGATCGCGATGGCGTGCGGCGTCGGGCCGGTGCAGTTCGGGATCATGCTGCTGCTGAACTGCTCGCTCGGCCTCGTTCATCCGCCGATCGGCTCGGTGCAGTTCGTCGGCTGCGCGATCGGCAACGTGTCGATCGGCGAGACGACGAAGATGGCGTGGCCGTATTACCTCGCGATCTTCAGTGCGATCAACATCGTCACGTACATGCCGTTCTTCTCCACCTGGCTGCCGAGCCTCATCAGCGGGCACGCGGTGTTCTGATCGCGCGTTTCGCCCGTCGCGGCGCCGGATGACCGAGGTTGTCCGGCGCCGCGGTCACGTCTACGGTGTGCTTCACGCACAGCGAATTCATATCGACATGAAGAGAGCATGGCGCGCCGTCGCGGCCGCCGCATTCGCGTTGGCCGCATCGCTCGCGCATGCGGCGACGTAAGCGTGTGTCTCGAACTGCGACAGCCGCGGCATTCCGGCATTCCGGCGTTCGGCGTCGTCCCGGTCGCACGGCGGAAGTGCGCGACGGCAGTCATACGCAATGCGGCAACCTGTGCGATGATTCGGCGCTTCGCGTTCGCGGCCCGATTCCGGGCCGCCGCCGATCGCATCGACATCCGGAGACGACATGCCCGCACACATCGTTCATGGCAGCACCCTGCATTACCAGGATCACGGCGCCGGCTTTCCGGTGCTGCTCGGACACAGCTACCTGTGGGATTCGGCGATGTGGGCGCCGCAGATCGACGCGCTATCGAGCCGCTATCGCGTGATCGTGCCGGACCTGTGGGGGCATGGCGCGTCCGGCCCGCTGCCCGACGGCACCCAGACGCTCGACGACCTCGCCGCGCATGCGAGCGCATTGCTCGATGCGCTGGAGATCGAGCAGTGTGCGGTCGTGGGGCTGAGCGTCGGCGGGATGTGGGGCGCGCGGCTCGCGTTGCGCGAACCACAGCGCGTGCGCTCCCTCGTGCTGATGGATGCATCGCTGGAGGCCGAACCCGACGCGACGCGGCTGCGTTACTTCGGGATGCTCGATGCGATCGCCGCTGCCGGCTGCATCGCGCCGCCGCTGCTCGATGCGATCGTGCCGCTGTTCTTCCGGCCGGACGTGAACCTCGCCGACCCGGTGCCGACCGCGTTTCGCGCCGCGCTCGCGAACCTGCCGGCCGATCGGCTGCGGCAGTCGATCGTCCCGCTCGGTCGGCTGATCTTCGGGCGGCCGGATACGCTGGCCGCACTCGCCGAACTGGATGCCGAGCGCACGCTGCTGATGTGCGGCGCGGGCGATATGGCGCGTCCGCCGTCGGAGACGGTGAAGATGGCGAGCGTGATCGGTTGCCGCCATGCGCTGGTGCCGGATGCCGGCCACATCTCGAACCTGGAGAATCCCGCGTTCGTCACGAGGACGCTGCTCGACTGGTTCGACGAACAGCAGCTCGCGGCGGGCTGAGCGCCGCGCGGCGTCGCAACGACTTCCATTACTGCATCACTGGATTACGCGCGTTCGCCGACCGGCGTGAACTTGCGGTCGCGCACGCGCCCCTCGTCAACGCCGCGGCGAATCAGGTCCTGCGCTTCCGCGCGGCTCGCGACACACGGCGCGGAGCCGGGCAGCGGCCGCCGTGCGGTTTCGCGCAGCGCGAGCACCGACACGATGCCGACGATCTGCGAATGCACGGCGGCGGCGATTCGGCACTTGAACCGCCGCCTGCGCATCAGAACATGTGGCGGATCCCGACGTTCGCGCCGACGGTCGTGCCGGTGACCGCGTAAAGCGCGTTGTTGATCCCGAGCCCGGTGTTCATCGCACCGTGGTTGTTGACCATCGCGACCTGCGCGTACAGCGCGGTTGCCTTCGACAGGCTGTAGGTCGTGCCGACGGCTGCGAGCAGCGAGTGATTGGCGGTGTCGTTGCGATCGCTGGTGAACCAGACTCCACCGTTCAGGTCGACGGCGGGCGTGGCCTGGTAATCGAGGCCGCCGCCATACACGTTGTTGCTGAACGATCCGCCGACCTTGTAACTCGTGAACGATGCCTTCGCGGTGACCGGGCCGAAGCGGTACGCGGCGCCGATCGTGCGCCCGACGAACGCGACGGTGCTCGGCGTCGGCGTCGGGTTGGTGCCGTCGTTGCCGTCGTAGAACGCGGCGTCGATCATGAAGCCCTCATGTTCATACTTGAGGCTCGCCGAATACTGGCGGCCGGCCTGGAAGTCGCCTGCCTTGCCGCCGAACGCGAACATCGCGCTGCCGGTGAGGCCGGCGATCGTCGGGCTGGTGTACGACACGGCGTTCGGGTTGAACAGGCCCGTCACCAGCACGTTGTCGACGTAGTTGATCAGCCCGCTACCGAAGTGCGAGAAGCTGCGCGGATCCGAATCGAAGATCGCGAGCAGGAACGGCGAGTACTGCACGCCGGCCTTGACCGTGCCGAAGCCGCCATCGAGCCCGACCCACGCCTGGCGGCCGAAGAAGTTGCCGTTCGAATGTGCGAACGCGCCATTGGTGACGGCAAAGCCGCTTTCGAGCTGGAATTTCGCCTTGAGGCCGCCGCCGAGATCCTCGGTGCCGGTCATCCCGAACGTCGTCGGCGTCATGCCGGTGTCGGTCATCGCGAACTGATGGCCGGCGTTCGCGCCGGTGGCGGCGTCAAGCGTCTTGCTCGTATACAGCAACGCGGCGTCGAGGTTGCCGTACAGCGTCACGCTGCTCTGCGCGAAGGCGCTGCTGCCCACCATCGCGCCCGCCAGCGCGGCGCAACCGATCACGATTCTGCTTTTCATTGGATGTCTCCAGTGTTGTTGTACGTCGATGCATCGAACGGGGAATGCGCCGGACATCCGAAGCGGTGTCCGTCGCGCGGGCCGCATACGCAGGATGGGGCGCGGCGGAACGCACGTGCGTGGCCGGGTGTTGGCCGCATGCGACGCGTTCATGGCGGGGATGGATGCCCGAACGCGCGTGCGTCGAAGAGGTTGGGTAGGGCCGGCCGATGCCGGCCCCGTCGTTCAGAGTGGCTGGCCGAGCTGCTCGAGGATCGCCGGATTCTCGAGCGTGGACGTGTCCTGCGTGATCGCCTCGCCCTTGGCGAGCGAGCGCAACAGGCGCCGCATGATCTTGCCCGAGCGCGTCTTCGGCAGGTTGTCGCCGAAGCGGATGTCCTTCGGCTTCGCGATCGGCCCGATCTGCTTGCCGACCCAGTCGCGCAGCGTCTTCGCGAGCGCCGCCGCCTCCTCGCCCTCCGGGCGCGAACGCTTCAGCACCACGAACGCGACCACCGCCTCGCCCGTCGTGTCGTCCGGACGGCCGACCACCGCCGCTTCCGCAACCAGCTCGTGCGAAACCAGCGCCGACTCGATCTCCATCGTGCCGAGCCGGTGACCCGACACGTTCAGCACGTCGTCGATGCGGCCCATGATCGTGAAGTAGCCGGTGTCCTTGTCGCGCACCGTGCCGTCGCCGGCGAGGTAGAGCGTGCCGCCGAGTTCTTCCGGGTAGTAACTCTTCTTGAAGCGCTCCGGGTCGCCCCAGATCGTGCGGATCATCGCCGGCCACGGACGCTTGACGACGAGAATGCCGCCTTGCCCGTTCGGTACGTCCTGGCCGGTCTCGTCGACCACCGCGGCCATGATGCCCGGCAGCGGCAGCGTGCACGAACCCGGCACCGTCGGCGTCGCGCCCGGCAGCGGCGTGATCATGTGCCCGCCGGTTTCGGTCTGCCACCACGTGTCGACGATCGGGCAGCGCTCCTGGCCGACGTGCTTGTGATACCACATCCACGCTTCCGGATTGATCGGTTCGCCGACCGTGCCGATGATGCGCAGGCTCGACAGGTCGTAACTCTTCGGATGAACCTTGTCGTCGGCCTCGGCGGCCTTGATCAGCGAGCGGATCGCGGTCGGCGCGGTGTAGAACACCGTGACCTTGTGATCGGCGATCATCTTCCAGAAGCGGCCGGCGTCCGGCCAGGTCGGCACGCCTTCGAACACGACCTGCGTGCCGCCGCACGCGAGCGGGCCGTAGGTGATGTACGTGTGGCCCGTGACCCAGCCGATGTCGGCCGTGCACCAGAACACGTCGGCGGGCTTCCAGTCGAAGGTCCACTTCATCGTCTGCGCGGCCCACAGCAGATAGCCGCCGGTGCTGTGCTGCACGCCCTTCGGCTTGCCGGTCGAGCCCGACGTATACAGGATGAACAGCGGATGCTCGGCGCCGACCCATTCGGGTGCGCACGTGTCGGATTCGCTGTCGGCGATCTCGTGCATCCACAGGTCGCGCCCGGCGTGCCAGTCGATCTTGCCGCCGGTGCGGCGATAGACGATCACGCTCTTGACTGCGTCGCAGCCGCCCATCGCGAGCGCCTCGTCGGCGATGCTCTTGAGCGGCAGCGTCTTGCCGCCGCGCGCCTGCTCGTCGGCGGTGATGAGCGCGACCGCGCCGACGTCGACGAGCCGCTCGTTGAGCGATTTCGCGGAGAAGCCGCCGAACACGACCGAGTGCGTGGCGCCGATGCGCGCGCAGGCCTGCATCGCGACGATGCCTTCGATCGACATCGGAATGTAGATGACGACGCGATCGCCCTTGCCGATTCCGCGTTTCTTCAGCGCATTCGCGAAGCGCGACACGCGAGCAAGGAGATCGGCATAGGTGACGCGCGTGACGGTGCCGTCGTCGGCCTCGAAGATCACCGCGACGCGTTCGCCGTTGCCGGCTTCGACGTGACGGTCGAGGCAGTTGTACGACGCGTTGAGTTCGCCGTCGTCGAACCACTTGTAGAACGGCGCATTGCTCTCGTCGAGCACCTTGGTGAATGGCTTGTGCCAGCTCAGGCCTTCGCGCGCGAGACGCGCCCAGAAGCCTTCGTAATCCTGCTCGGCTTCGGCGGCCAGCGCGCGGTAGGCCGGCATGCCGGAAATGGTCGCGCGCTCGCGCGTGTCGGCCGTCGGTTCGAAGATTCGGCGCTCCTGCAGGATCGATACGAGGGCAGTCAAGATGGTCTCCATGGAAAGCGTTGGGTGTCGCATGACCGTTGAAACGCAACTTGCATGCCAATTGCGCGGGTCTTCGGCCGGAAAGGCGTGTATGCACGTTGGCGCGCGGTTCCCGATAATTGATCTGCATTGCAGAGCAATGAAAGATGGAACGAGCGGCGCTCTTGTCAGCGTGAATGTTGCGTCGAAATGCAGCAGCGGGTGTTGCAGGCGTCAACACGGCGCATGACGCACGACGCACGACGCACGGCGTGCGCGCCGTGGGACCGAGGCCGCGCTATGCGATGAACGACCGCAGCACGCCGAGCGCGTCGGACGCACGAAGGCGCGTGAGAGCCGACGCCTCGATCTGCCGCACGCGTTCGGCGGACAGGTTCATCTGGCGGCCGATGTCGCGGAGCGAACAGCCTTCGTCCGCGTGCAGCCCGTAGCGCAGCCGAAGCACCATCGCCTCGCGCGGCGGCAGCCGGTCGATCGCGGCAGCGATCGTGTTGCGCAACTGGGTGGCGCCGGCGGCGTCCTCCGGCGACGGCGACGACAGATCCGGCGCGACGTCGGCGAACGTCATGTCGCCTTCCGGCGAAACCGGCAGGTCCGCCGACACCGGTTCCTTCACGATCGCCAGCAGGTCGCGCACCTTGTCGACCGGCTCGCCCATGTGGACGGCCAATTCGGCAGGCGTCGCGGCCGTGCCCGCGCGTTGCCGATGCTCACGTGCGAGCCGCGTCAGCTTGTTCAGCGCGTCGACCGTATGCGTCGGCACGCGGATCGTGCGGCCGAGGTCGGCGAGCGCATGCGTGATCGCCTGCCGGATCCACCAGGTCGCGTAGGTCGAGAAGCGGAAGCCGCGCCGGTAGTCGTAGCGCTCGATGGCCTTCAACAGGCCGATGTTGCCTTCCTGGATCAGGTCCGCGAACGGCAGCCCGCGATCGGGATAGCGCTTCGCGATCGACACGACGAGCCGCAGGTTCGCGTCGAACAAGCCAGCTTTCGCCGGCTGCATCGCGCGTTCGATCGCGCCGAGCCGGGCGTCGAGCGACGCGGTCGCGCCGGGCGGCAGTTCCGACGACGGGGCATCGCGCACGATCGCGACGCGTGCGTCGACGAATTCCGCCGCGCGTCGCGTCAGCGTCGGCGCGCAGGCCGGGTGCGCGGCAATGCACGACGCGAGCCAGCCGGCGTGATCGTCGTGGTCCGTCTGCGCGAATGAGGGTGGGACGCCCACGTCGGCCAACAATCGAGCCAGCCGGCCGCGCAGCGCGCGGTGCCGGCGCGCGCGGCTGCATAACGGTTCGCTCATTCGTTCGAGTGCGCGGGCGGACAGACACAGCGTGCCGAGCAGCGCGGCGGCGTCGCGTACGTGCATGCGATACGCGGCAGACGCGGTGCCACCCGAGGCCAGCGCGGCACGAATGCCGTCCGCGAATGCGTCGATGCGGGCGAGCCGTGCCAGTACCGCGTCGCGCCAGGCCGAATCCTCCGATGGCGCCTCGTCGTCGCGCCCGGGCTCGCCGGCGGCGGCAGGCGAGGCGCCTGCATCGGCGTCAATGGATTGTCGGGCGTCGCGCGTGGCGTCGGCGAGGAAGATCACATAGGTCGATGCGGCGGCTCGGCATTCGGCGATCTCGGTACGAATCGACACGAGCGCGTCGAGCGCATCGGGATCGCCGCACAGCACCGCGACCGACGCCGCGCGACCGCGCTCGATACGCTGCGCGTATGCGAATTCCTCATCGCGGGTGAGGAGCGGCGTCGTGCCCATCTCGCGCAGGTACAGCCGGACCGGATCGGTCGTGCGCGGTGCGAACAGGTCGGCGGCGGCGAGCGTGCCGGCGCCGTCGACCCACGCACGGGCGGGCGGCGCCGGCCGGAAGTAGCGGTCGAGCGTCCAGCCGCTCGCGGCATCGGCGCTGTCCGACACCGCGATGCCGAGTTCGGCGAGCACGGCGGCGGCCGCATCGATGCTGCTCTCGCTCGCATCGTCGTCGGGCAGCGCGTCGATGATGTCGCCGCGCGTGACGAAGCCGCGCGACAGGCCGGTCGCGATCAGCGCGTGCAGATGCGCGACCGCGTGCGGCGGCGCGCCGTCGTCGCTGCCGGCCGCCGGCGCCGGTGCGTGTCGCGCCGGCAGCCCGTCGCGCGACGCGTCACGCGCGCTTCGCATACACGTTGCACCAGCCGTCCGCCGCGACCAGCTTGCCGGCGAACATCGGACACGTGCCGGCGGTGTCCGCCGCTTCGCCCTTGTAGAAGCGGCAATTTGCACAGCGCTGGCCGGCCTGGTATTTCGGGAACTGCGCGGCGTCGACGCTGGACGCATGCGCGCGATAGCCGAGCGTCTTCGCGGCGGGGTCGTTCTCGTCGACGAGGGGCGGCGCCGCGCATGCGGTGCGTGCGGCGGCGAGCGTCGCGCACAGGCCGATGGCGTTGATGATGAAGGTTCTGCGGGAGGTCGGGTACGTCACGGTCGTTTCCTGTTGAAGATGAAATCGTGGGGACGGGCGCGGCCCGCATCGCGTGGCGAAGCCGCTTGCCCGGTGTTACTGGCTCGCGTCCTTGTGCGCGGCGGGCCCGGCGACGAGCGGCGCGGTCGACGCGTGAGCGGTATCGGCCGTCAGCTTGTTCTTGCTTGCGGCATAGCCGTTCGACGCGAGCAGGAAGGCCATCAGGTCCGCGTATTCGTCGTCCTTCAACTTGCCCGGCTGATCCGCCGGCATGTTGGTCGCCATGTAGCCGAACACGCCGCCGATCGTCAGGTGCGAATGCGACAGCGGCGCGAACGATGGGCCGCTCAACGCGGGCGCGGTGTTGCCTTCGAGATCGGCGCCGTGGCAGTTCGCACATGCATTGCCGTAGATTTCCTTGCCGTGGGCGACCTGGGCCGCGTCGAAGGACGGGGCGGCGTCACCGGTGCTCGCGCCGACGCGGATGAAGCCGCCGCCGGCCGGCGCGTTGCGCGCGCGCAGCAGGCTACCGGGCACGCGGCCTGCGCTCGCCGTCGCGCCGTCGAGGAAACGCGACGGCATGCGCGACTCGTGCGCCTCGAGCGCGCTGCCGGGCAGCGTCCACTTGCGGGTCAGCGCGGCGAGCCGGCCGTTGTTCTTCATTTGCGTGAGTGCCGCGTCGATACGTTGCTGCAACTCGGCCGAGCGCGGCGCGAATGCAAACGTGAGCTGCCATTCCGCATACGGCGACGACGTCGCACCGATGCGGAACGCCTGTTTCGGATGGGCGGCCTGATACGCGACGACTGCCGGATACCAGACGATCGCGCGATGCGCGCGGCCGCGCGCGACCGCGTCGACCGTTTGCTCGGATGTGTTCTCGAGATCGAAGCGTGCGTTCTTCTGCTGAACCGCGATCAATTGCGCGGGGCTCGCGTAGGTCGCCGCGACGATTTCGCGGCCAGTGGCCGGCGCGCCGGCATCGCGGCGCGTGACGCTTACGTACCCCGAGCGCAGATAGCCCTGCGAGAACAGCAGTTTCGTATCGGATGCGTCGGCGATGGCCGAGCGCGGAAAACCGGCGAGCACATCGCAGTCGTGTTCGAGGATGCCGGCGAGCTCATGCGCGGACACGCCGTCGTCGTCGTTGCCGCCCGCGTCATGCCCGGAGAAGTTCGCGGCGATGCCGGCCGTGCGGAACACGTCGCGAGCGACGGCCTTGTCGAGCGCGGCCGTCGGCGTGCCCGGCAGCGAGCAGACGCGCACCGCCGTCGCGGCCGTGGAGAGTGCCGGTGTCAGCGCCGTGCCTGCCGCGAGCGCACAGGCCACGGCGAGGCGGGAAAGTCGGATGTTCATGATCGTACGCTCGGTTGAACAGGAGAAAGGGAGGGGCGCCCGCGCCGGCGGCGCGGACGCAAAACGGTTGGCCGGGTGTCGATCAGCCGCGGTCGAGGGCGAACACGTACAGCGTGCCGCCGCGCGGCACGTCGTCCGCCGCCTTGGCCATCGGGCCGCCCCAGATCGGATTCGCGCCGCCGTAGCCGGCGAGTACCGCTACGTACTCCTTGCCGTCGACTTCAAAGACGGATGGCTGCGCGATGATCCCGCTCGCGAGCTTCGGGCTCTCCCACAGCACCTTGCCGGTGGCGACGTCGAACGCATACAGGTGGCCGTCGAGCGAGCCGCTGAACGCGAGGCCGCTCGCGGTCGTCGCGACGCCGCCGTTCCACGGCAGCTTGCTCCAGTGGCTCCATACCTTCTTGCCGGTGTTCACGTCGATCGCCTGGAGTTCGCCGTAGCCTTCGCTGCCCGGCTCGGGCTTGATCTCGAAGCCTTCGCCGAGATACGGCAGCCCTTCCATGTAGTTGACCGACTTGCCCGACAAGCTCATGCACGCATGTAGCGCCGGCACGATCGCGAGATGGCGCACGGGGTCGTACGACACCGACCACCAGTTCTTGCCGCCGAGGAAGCTCGGGCACGTGTCGATCGTCGTGCCGACCTTCGGATACTTCGCGGGATCCTGGATCGGCGCGCCGTCTTCCGTGTAGCCGGTCACCGACGTCGCCTTCACGAACGGCTCCGCATAGATCAGCTTGCCGGTGTCGCGATCGATCGCATGGAAGTAGCCGTTGCGGTCCGCGTGGATGATCGCGTCGTGCTCCTTGCCTTTGTACTTGATCGTTGCGAGCACGGGTGTGTTGACGCCGTCATAGTCCCAGGTGTCGTGCTTCGTGTACTGGTAGTGCCACTTGAGGTCGCCGTTCTTCGGATCCAGCGCGAGCAGCGAATCGGAGTACAGGTTGTCGCCCGGGCGCAGGTCGGCAAGCCACGGCCCCGGGTTGCCGACGCCCCAGTACAGCGTGCGCGTCGCCGCGTCGTAGGTGCCGGTCAGCCAGGCCGGTGCGCCGCCGTGCGCCTGCATGCCGTCGGGCCAGGTGTCAGCGTGCTTCTCGCCCTGGCCGGGAATGGTGAAGCGTTTCCACAGCAGCGTGCCGTCGTTCGGGCTGAGCGCCGCGATGAAGCCGCGTGCGCCGTATTCGCCGCCCGAGCTGCCGACGACGATCGCGCCGTCGAGCGCGAGCGGCGCGAGCGAGAACGCATAGCCGAGCCCCGGCTCGAACATCTGCTTCTTCCACACGAGCGCGCCGGTCTGTGCATCCAGTGCGGCCACCTCGCCGCTCAGCATCGCGACGTAGACGTTCTTGCCGTACAGCGCGACGCCGCGGTTCACGACGTCGCAGCAGGCCGTCTTGAATGATTCGGCGCCGAGTTTCGGTTCGTATTTCCACAATTGCGCGCCGGTGGCCGCGTCGAACGCGTACACGTTGTCCTTCGGCGTGGTCACGAACAGGTAGCGGCCGTTGACGATCGGCGTGGCTTCGAAGCCCTGCTTCAGCTCGGCCGGAAACTTGTAGCTCCACGCTTGCGTGAGCTGCTTCACGTTCGACGCGTCGATCTGCTTGAGCGGCGAATGCGCCTGGCCGTTGTACGTGCGGTAGTAGGTGAGCCAGCCCGGATCGCGTTGCGCATCCGTGAGCCGCTGGTACGTGACGGCCGGATAATCCGCGGCAGCGTCCACCAGGCCGGGATTCAGGGCGATCGCGGCCGCCGCCGCGATTCCGATCGTTGCCAGTCGGCTCGTCGAAGCCGAGAGTTTTTTCATGGTTGTCTCCAGAGTCATTGTGGTCGCACCGCGGCCAACACATGGCCGGGCCGGCAGGGTGGGGATCCGGGTCCAGTGCGCAGCCAATCACGCAAATCGCATGCCATTGGGGCGCACGCCCTGTCGCGCAAGGCGGAGCGGCCGATCGTGCGCGCCGCGACGACATGCGCGGCGTGGCGCGGATGATCCGCGTGTGTTGCGTTCGGGGACAGCCGCGGGTCGAGTGTTGCGAAACATGACAGTGCGGTGCGCGGCCGAAGGCATCGCCTCGTTGATCCAAATTGACACAGGCGCAACAGGGGTGGCACGAACTGCAACACGTGCGCGGTTGCGTAGCGATGCGTGGCGGCTTCGATCGGCGGCCGGCCGGGTGTTGCGCGGATCGGCATGCTTCTTGCCGTTCGACACGGGAATGATTCCGCGCAACGAGAGACCGCCATGCATGTCCCGATTTCGTCCGATGCTGCTCGCGGGTGCGAGCGCCGCCGCGTGGTCGCGCTCGCATACGGCGTCGCGCCCGCCGGCCCGTACGCGGCGACGATGGAGATGCCGCAGGCCGCGCGGGCCCGCGAACCGTTGCCAGCCGTCGCGATAACGGTATTCGCCGTTCATGCGGTCATCGTGGTCGCCCTCTGGCACGCATGGGTATCCGATGGACGCCCGACGCTGCCACACGCACTCGCCGTCGAGGTGGACGCGAGCGAATTCACGCGGGCGGCAGAGCCTGGTGTGCATCGTCGGGGGGATGCCGCGACGCAGGTTCCTCACGCGGCTATGCCGTCGCATTCGAGACGAGAAGCAGCCGTGCATCGAGAGGTTCGCCCGAGTGTGGCCGCAACGCGTCAGGCCGATCATGCAGGCCCTTCGCACAAGCCAGCCGCCGCCATCGCGGCGGCGCAGCCGGACAGTGAACGTGGGCGAACCGTACCGGGGCAGGAATCGGCTCAGCCTGCCGCTGAAAATGCAGCGGCGGATACCGCGACGGATGCCGCGCATGCGATGCCGGGCGCGCAGTCGTCTACCGAACCCAAACCAGAACCCGTCACCGCACCGCGCTTCGCGGCGGCCTACCTGCGCAATCCCGCGCCCGACTATCCGGACGTCGCGCAGCGGCGCGGCTGGGAAGGCACCACGTTCCTGAACGTGCATGTGCTCGCGACCGGCCGGCCCGATCAGGTGCTGCTGTCGGCGAGCAGCGGACACGACGCGCTCGACGACGCGGCCGTCGCGGCGGTCTCGGACTGGCGCTTCGTACCGGCGAAGCGCGGCACGGAATCGATCGACGGCTGGGTCAGGGTGCCGGTCGTGTTCAAACTCGGAAACTAAGGAATCCGTCATGTCAGATTACATCCACTACGCGGTCGTCGGCGCATTTGCACTCCTCGCGGTGCTGTCGGCCCTCACCTGGACGCTGATCGTCGTCAAGACGCTGCTGTATGCGCGCGTCGCGCTCGGCAACCGCCGTTTTGCCGCGCGCCGCGGCGATCGCCCGGCGCTGTCGATGCCGACGGACGACGATGTGGCCGCCAGCCTGAACGCGCGTCTGCAAGGTGCCGTGTGCATCGCATTGCGCGATCTCGACGCGCCCGAGCCGC
Organism: Burkholderia sp. AW33-5; assembly: GCF_053427615.1. Lineage (NCBI taxonomy): Bacteria > Pseudomonadati > Pseudomonadota > Betaproteobacteria > Burkholderiales > Burkholderiaceae > Burkholderia > Burkholderia sp. AW33-5. The sequence continues at coordinate 132,157 of NZ_JBSAXA010000008.1, forward strand.
ACGCACCTGCCGCGCTGGTCGCGTGGGATCGCCGCGATCTGCTCGAACGCACGCTCGCGCGCGAGATCCGGCGCGCGCAGCGGTCGCTCGAGCGCGGGCTTACCGTGCTCGCGTCGATCGCGAACGTCGCGCCGTTCGTCGGGCTGTTCGGCACCGTGTTCGGCATCGTCCATACGCTGCAGTCGATGACGGCGTCGGCCACGAACGACATCGATGCGATCGCGGGGCCGATTGGCCAGGCGCTGGTCGCGACCGGCATCGGCATCGGCGTCGCGATTCCGGCCGTGCTGGCGTACAACCTGTTCCTGCGGCGGCTCAAGACCCTGACGGCCGGGCTCGACGAGTTCGGGCAGGACCTGATCGCGCTGGCCGAGCAGCGGCGGTTCAGGATCGACGCGCCGGTGCATGCCGCGCTCCCGGCCGCGAGCAACGCGGCCGCCGTGCGTCGGGCGGCCGTATGAGGACGGATAACCGCGAAGCCGACGCGGGCGAACCGCTCGGCGAGATCAACGTGACGCCGCTCGTCGACGTCGTCCTCGTGTTGCTGGTGATCTTCATGGTCGCCGCGCCGCTGATGACGCATGCGATCCGCATCGACCTGCCGAAGGCGGCCGCCCCGGCGCGCGACATGCGTGCATCGACCGTCACCGTGACCGTCGACGCGCACGGCGCGGTCCGTATCGACGGCGCGCAGGTCACGCCAGCCGAGGTCGAAGCCGTGCTGGCACGCCGCGTCGCGCGCGACCCGCGGACGAGCGTCAGCCTGCACGCGGACCGCAACGAGTCGTTCGGCACCGTGGCCGGTGTCATCGCGTCGATCGGGCGCGCGCGTGTCGCGCGTGTGGCGATCGCGACGGCGGACGGCGATGCCAGTACGGCACGGTGAGGTGATCGACGTCAGCCGAGTCGCCACCGACATATCGGTACGGACAACGATATAACGACGATAAGACAAGAAAAGAGGAGACGTGGAGATGAAGGAAACGGATGGGGCGAAGCGCCGCTTCGTCGCCCGGCGCGCGGGCGTCACGCTGTGCTTCGGCGGCATGCTCGGCGGCTGGCTGACGCCGGCGTCGGCGCAGGTCGGACCGGCAGGCAATGTCGATGCGCCGACGCTCGCGCCGATCGTCGTCGTCGGCACGACGCCGCTGCTCGGGATCGGCACGCCGCTGTCGCGCGTGCCGGCCAACGTCCAGACGATTCGCGGCGAGGACATCACGCGTCAGCACGGCAGCGTACTGACCGACTACTTCGAGAAGAACGTGTCGAGCGTCGACATCAACGAGGCGCAGGGCAATCCGTACCAGACGGACGTGAACTACCGCGGCTTCACGGCATCGCCGGTCGTCGGCACGCCGCAGGGGCTGTCGGTGTTCGTCGACGGCGTGCGCGTGAACGAGCCGTTCGGCGACGTCGTGAACTGGGATCTCATCCCGCAGGCGGCGATCGACACGATGCAGTTGATTCCCGGCTCGAACCCGACCTACGGGCTCAACACGCTCGGCGGCGCGCTCGCGATCACGACGAAGAACGGCAAGACGAGCCCGGGCGGTACCGCACAGGTATCGGTCGGCTCGTGGGGACGCAAGACCGCGCAGATCGAGCAGGGCGGACGCATCGGCGGCAACCTCGATTACTACGTGACGGGCAACGTCGCGAACGACAACGGCTGGGCCGACCACAATGCGAGCCGCGTGCGGCAGGGATTCGGCAAGCTGCGCTACACCGACGCCGATACGACGCTGTCGATCTCGGCCGGCGGCGCGGACAATGCGCTGCAAGGCTCGCAGACGATTCCGCGCTCGTTTCTCGACAATCGCGCGCAGGCCTACACCTATCCAGACCTGAATCGCAACAGCGCCGCGTACGTCACCGTGTCGGGCGACCATGCTTTCGGCGATCACGTGCAGCTCAGCGGCAACGTCTATTATCGGCACTACCGCAACACCAACACCAGCAGCAACGTGAACGACGATTTCGGCAGCGTCGACGGCAGCGGCGCCACCGACACCGTGCAGGCGACCAACGGCCGCTCGGTGATCACGACCGACAGCTACGGCGCGAACCTGCAGCTGACGCTGCTCGGCAAGCTCGCGGGCCTGGACAACCAGTTCGTCGTGGGCGCGTCCGCCGATCTCGCTAACTCGGGCTTCGAGCAGTCGTCGCAGGATGCGATGTTCACGGATACGCGTGCGACGGTCGGCATCGGCGACTTCACCCGGAAGACGCGCGCGAAGACGCGCAACGCCAGCTACGGCGCCTACTTCGACGACACGCTGGCGCTGACGCGGCAATGGTCGCTGACGCTGGCCGGCCGCTACAACTGGTCGCGCGCGGCGATCGAGGACGCGAGCGGCCTGCAGCCGTTGCTCACCGCGCGTCATACGTTCTCGCGGTTCAATCCGGCCGTCGGCGTGACGTGGAATCCGGTGCCCGGCTTCACCGCATATGCGACGTACAACGAAGGAATGCGCTCGCCGACTGCGATCGAGCTCGCATGCGCCGATCCGGCCGCGCCGTGTTCCTTGCCGAACGACTTTCTCGCCGATCCGGCGCTGAAGCCGGTGATCGCGAAGACGATCGAGTTGGGCGCGCGCGGCCGAAGCGGTGAGGCGACGACGTGGAGCGCGGCCGTCTACAGCACGACGCTCGACGACGACATCCAGTTTGTCAGCAGCAATGGCGGCGCGAGCACGCTCGGTTATTTCCAGAACGTCGGCAAGACGCGCCGGCAAGGCTTCGAGCTGGCGGGCCATACGCGGCTGGGGCCGGTCGGCATCGGTGTCAGCTACAGCTATGTCGCCGCCACCTACCGCTCGACGTGGACCGAAAGCAGCGCGAGCAATTCGAGCGCCAATGCGCAAGGCAACATCGTCGTTCGCTCCGGCGACCGCATTCCCGGGATTCCGTCGAGCACCGTGAAGCTGAGGCTCGACTATGCGGCGACGCCGAAGTGGAACGTCGGCACCAACATCACGTATCGCAGCGGGGTGTTCGCGCGCGGCGACGAGAACAACCAGGACGTGAACGGGAAGGTGCCCGGCTATGTCCTGATTGACCTCGATACGACGTGGCAGGTGACGAAGCGCCTGCAGCTGTTCGCGTCGATCACCAACCTGCTCGACAAGCGCTACGCGAGCTTCGGGATGCTCGGCCGGAATTTCTTCAACGGTCCGAATCATTCGTTCGACGGGCTCAACCCCGTCAACGAGCAGTTCGTCGGGCCGGGCGCGCCGCGCGGCGCGTGGGTGGGCGCCCGCTATGCGTGGGACTGAACGGGCGGCTCGACGTGTTGCGGTGCGTCTTCTGTCGTGACGGTGAGCATCTTGCGGACCGCGCGAGCGACGCCACGCGCGAGGGCGTCGTCGCTCGCGAGATGCCCGGCCGGCACGCGCTCGACGATGGCCGCTGGCACCGCGCGCGCGAGCCGATCGACGTTGTCGACCGGGCACACGCGGTCGCGCGTGCCGTGCACGGCATGCAGCGGCACACCGGCTTGCGCGGCCCGCCGCGCCAGCGCCAGCAACCGGCGCTCGCCGAGCCAGCAGTCGCGTTGCAGGTAGTGGGCCTGGATCCGGTATTTGTCGATCAGCCGGTCGATGGCAGGTTGCGTCGGCCGCGCGCTGCGCGCCGGCCGCCCGATCAGGACCGCATCCTCATACGCGTTCCATGCGAGCGCGACTGCACGCTGCCGCGCCGCACCGGCGCCCGGCTGGAGACGCCGCGCGCAGCAGGCGATCAGGCGATCGGCGCGCGCGGTGCCGGCGGCGGCCGTCAGGCGCTGCCAGGCCCGTGGCGCGCGTGCGCGCGTGCCGACGAACAGGCCGCGCACTTCGCGAGACGACGTCAGAAACAACCCGCGCAGCACGACGCCCGTCACGTGCGACGGATGCCGTCCCGCGTAGGCGAGCGCGAGCGCCGCGCCCCACGAACCGCCGACGACGCACCAGCGCGCGATGCCGAGCCGTGCACGCAGCGCGTCGAGGTCGCCGATCAGACGCATCGTGTTGTTGTGACGCAGGCCGCCGCGCGGTGTCGATGCGCCCGCGCCGCGCTGGTCGACCAGCACGACGCGCATGCACGTCAGGTTGAACAGGCCGAGCACTGCCGGTCGGCTCCCGCTGCCGGGGCCGCCGTGCAGCACGACGACCGGATCGCCGTGCGGGTTGCCGAATTCGGTCCACGCGATCCGGCATGCGTCGCGGGACAGGGCAGGTCGGGGCAGTCGCTGCGTCATGTCGTGTCGGAGAGAGGGTGACGGGTCCGGGAGAACCCGACAACAGGCCGGGGCTTGACTCACGTCAAAGCCAGAATCGCGCCAGCGACCACGATCGGGATCGATCGGGCAGCGGCGGCGGGCGGAATCGCGATATTGCGTCCCGGCGCGTCGCCTAAATCGTATGCAATCGGCATTGCTTTCATTTTGATTTCGATTTGCGTCGAGCGATGATGCGCGGCGCCCGACGCCAACGCTGCCGACAGCGTGGCCCGAAGTTTGCTTGATCCAGCACAAAGTCCGGCACCGACCGGAAGGATCCCCGGAGGAGACAATGCGCGATGACGTTCATCCGACGGCCAACGCACGGGCCACGCATGCGCCCGGCTGGCCGACGCCGACGATCCAGAAGTCCCATGAGCGGTCCGAGACGTTCGGCCTGCAGGCGTCTGCACGTCCCGACTACGACCTGCTGTCCGGCGCCGCGCTGGCGCTCAAGCGCGAGCAGAACCGCGTGCTGTGCGTGCATGCGATGCCCGTGATGGAGACGCTGCACGAGCAGATCGTCAATACGCAGAGCATGATCGTGCTGACCGATGCGGAAGGGTTGATCCTGCATTCGATCGGCGACGACGACTTTTTGCGGCGCGCCGAACGGGTCGCGCTGCGCCCCGGCGCGAACTGGGCGGAGAGCCGGCAGGGCACCAACGCAATCGGCACCGCGCTCGCGGAGCTGTGCCCGATGGTCGTGCACGGCGACCAGCACTTCCTGGCCGCGAACCATTTCCTGACCTGCTCGAGCGTGCCGATCCTCGACCCGTACGGCGACGCGATCGGCGTGCTCGACGTGACGGGCGATCATCGCAGCTATCACCAGCACACGATGGCGCTCGCGAAGATGTCGGTGCAGATGATCGAGAACCACCTGTTCACGACGACGTTCCAGGAAACGCTGCAGGTGTCGTTTCACGGCCGCCCCGAATTCCTCGGAACGTTGATGGAAGGGATCGTCGCATTCACCGCGGACGGCCGCTTCCTGTCGGCGAATCGCAGTGCGCAGTTCCAGCTCGGGATGCCGCTCGCCGCGCTGCGCGCACATACGCTCGCGTCGCTGTTCGACGTGACGAGCGCGCAGCTGATCGACCGGATGCGCGCGAGCACCGAGCAGCACGTGTCGTTGAACCTCGGCAACGGCGCGGTGGTCTGCGCGCGCGTGCAGTTCCGGCGCGCGTTGCGGGCCGAGGGCAGCCGGCCCGCCGAAGTGCACGACGGCGCCGCGTCGGCCGCGCGGCCGCCAGCCGCGCAGGGCGCGGCGAGCCTGTCGCGGCTGAGCTATCTCGACACCGGCGATCCGCAGGTGGCGGCGGTGATCGCGAAGGTCCGCAAGGTCATCGGCAAGGACATTCCGGTGCTGATCACCGGCGAGACGGGCACCGGCAAGGAGCTGCTCGCGCAGGCGATCCACAACGACTCGCCTCGCCGCGACGGGCCGTTCGTCGCGGTCAACTGCGCGTCGATACCGGAGACGCTGATCGAATCCGAGCTGTTCGGCTACGAGGAGGGCGCGTTTACCGGCGCGCGCCGCAAGGGCGCGACCGGCAAGCTGCTGCAGGCCAACGGCGGCACGCTGTTTCTCGACGAAATCGGCGACATGCCGTATCCGCTGCAGGTGCGGCTGCTGCGCGTGCTGCAGGAGCGCGTCGTCAACCCGCTCGGCTCGACGAAGGCGATCGGCGTCGACATCGCGATCATCTGCGCGACGCACCGCGACCTGCGCGACATGATCGCGCAGAACCGCTTTCGCGAAGACCTGTACTACCGGCTCAATGGCCTCGTCGTGCGCCTGCCGCCGCTGCGCGACCGCACGGACCTCGCGGTGGTCGTCCAGAAGATGCTGCAACGGGAGACGTTGTCGGGACCCGGGCGCCGGCCGTTGAGCGTCGCGCCCGACGTGATGGCGCTGTTCGAGCGCTGCGCGTGGCCGGGCAACTTCCGGCAGCTCGCGAACCTGCTGCGCACGGCGGCCGCGATGGTCGACGACGACTGCGAGATTCGCTGCGAGCATTTGCCGGACGATTTCTTCGACGACGTGCGGCGCGACGGTGGCACGGCGGCGCAGGAGACTTGTGCGCCCGCGCCGCTCGCATCGGAAGCGCCGGCGTTCGCGACCACGGCCTGCGATGCGCGGCTGCAGGACGTGGCCGCCTCCGCGATCGCGGCCGCGCTCGCGCGTCACGGCGGCAACGTGTCGGCCGCCGCACGCGCGCTCGGCGTATCGCGCAACACGATCTACCGCAAGATGCCGGCTATCGGACCGGACGCGCTGGAGCGGGATGAATCGTGACGCAAGCCGCGACTGTCACACCGGTGTGTCAGGTTGCAACACCCGGTGTTCAAGGATTCAACACTTGCTCAACCGGCCGTGCGTCACATGAGCCGTCGCCAGACGGTTTCTGAAATATTATCGTTGGCAAATCGTAAGAGTGACGGTGCCGTGACCACCCGGCGGCTGCCGCATGCTTTCGCACGCCGCCGCGCGACGCAAGTCCCGCCCCGGCACGCTCCTTGCTGAATGGGTATCGGCCGCTCGATCGATGCGGTTTTTTCGACTCACCCACTCAACAAGGAGACACATCATGCAATGGACCACCCCGGCCTATACCGACCTGCGTTTCGGTTTCGAAATCACGATGTACATCGCCAACCGCTGATCGACGCGCGCTGTGCCGCCCGCATCGACGGACACGATGCGGGCGGCACCGGGAGCACACGCAGATGAAGATCAAGATACTCGGCTCGGGCGCCGGCGGCGGACTGCCGCAATGGAATTGCAACTGCGGCAACTGCCGTCGCGCGCGGGCCGGCACCGACGGCATCGTTCCGCGCACGCAATCGTCGATCGCCGTCAGCGGCGACGGCGTCGACTGGGTGCTGGTGAACGCGTCGCCGGACATCCTCGCGCAGCTGCGAGCCGCCCCCGACCTGCAGCCGGCTCGCGCGATCCGCGACAGCGCGATCGTCGCCGTCGTGCTGTGCGACGCGCAGATCGATCACGTGACGGGCCTGCTGATGCTGCGCGAACGCACGTCGCCGCTGCCGCTGTATGCGAGCGCGCCGGTGCTCGACGACCTGTCGACCGGGCTGCCGCTCGTGCCGCTGCTCGGCCACTACTGCGGCGTCGACGTTCACACGATCGCACCGGGCGAACCGTTCGCGATACCGGGCGCCGGCGGCATCCGCTTCACCGCCGTGCCGGTCGACAGCAAGCCGCCGCCTTATTCGCCGCGCCGGGAGGCGAGCGTGCCGGGCGACAACATCGCACTCCTGATCGAGGACACGACGACCGGCCGACAGGCGTTCTATGCGCCGGGGCTCGCCGACGTCGACGACGGCGTGCGCGCCGCGATGCGCGACGCCGACCTCGTGCTGGTGGACGGCACGTTCTGGACCGGCACGGAGATGATCGACCTCGGCCTGTCGTCGAAGCACGCGGCCGACATGGGGCATCTCGAGCAGTGCGGCGACGCGGCGCGGCCGGGCATGATCGACCGCCTTCGGCTGTTGCCGACGCACACGCGCAAGGTCCTCACGCACATCAACAACACGAATCCGATTCTCGACCCCGGTTCCGCGCAGCGCGCGCAATTGCGCGAGCACGGCATCGAGGTCGCCCACGACGGCATGCAATTCGAGGTCTGACCATGAACGCACCGATTCCCGCCGCGGCGCTGCACGCGACGCCCTGGAGTGCGCAGGAGTTCGAGGCGCGCCTGCGCGCGCTCGAATCGCGCTATCACATCCACCATCCATTCAACCGCCGCCTGAATGGCGGCGCGTGTTCACCGGCGCAGATTCGCGGCTGGGTCGCGAACCGCTTCTACTATCAGATCAGCATTCCGCTGAAGGACGCGGCGATCCTGTCCAACTGCCCGGATCGCGACACGCGCCGGCTGTGGGTCGAGCGGATTCTCGACCACGACGGTCACGGCGGCCAGGAAGGCGGGATCGAGGCATGGGCGCGGCTCGGCGAGGCGGTCGGTATCGAGCGCGCGGAGTTGTGGTCGCTCGAGCATGTGCTGCCGGGCGTGCGGTTCGCGGTCGACGCCTATGTCAATTTCGCGCGGCGCGCGCCGTGGCAGGAGGCCGTGTGCTCGTCGCTGACCGAGATGTTCGCGCCGCAGATCCACCTCGACCGGCTCGCGGGCTGGCCGTCCCACTATCCGTGGATCGAGGCGGCCGGGCTGCAGTATTTCCGCAGCCGCGTGCCGCTCGCGCAGCGCGACGTCGAACACGGGCTCGCGGTGACGCTGAACCATTTCACGACACCGGACGCGCAACGGCGCGCGCTCGACATCCTGTCGTTCAAGCTGGATGTGCTGTGGTCGATTCTCGATGCGATTGAAAAGGCGTATCCCGCATGAACTCCAACGACGCCGTCAGCGGCGTGCCGCTGCGCCCCTCGCTGAGGGGCATGTACCGCCTGCAATGGGAGGCGGCCCAGGATGCGTACGTGCTCCTGTATCCGGAAGGCATGGTCCGGCTCAACCCGAGCGCGGGCGAGATCCTCGCGCGCTGCGACGGCACGCGCGAGCTCGACGACATCATCGACGAACTCGAGCGGCTGTTCAGCACGTCGGACCTTGCGTCGGACGTCTATCGCTTCCTCGATCATGCGCGACTGCGCGGCTGGCTCGACTGACTCGACTGACTCGACTGACTCGACTGACTCGACTGACTCGACTGACATGGACATGACCCCTCCTCCGAACCGGCCGTCCGCGCCGCTGTGGCTGCTTGCCGAGCTCACGTACCGCTGTCCGCTGCACTGCGCGTTCTGCTACAACCCCGTCGATTTCGCGACGCACGGCGCGGAGCTCGATACCGACGCATGGCGCACGGTGATCAGCGACGCGCGCGCGCTCGGCGCCGCGCAGATCGGATTTTCCGGCGGCGAACCGCTGCAGCGCGGCGACCTGGAGGTGCTGGTCGAGCATGCGCGGTCACTGGGTTTCTATACCAACCTGATCACGTCGGGCGTGGGCCTGAATGCCACGCGCATCGACCGGCTCAAGGCGGTCGGACTCGATCATATCCAGCTGTCGCTGCAGGATTCGACGCGCGAGCTGAACGACTTCCTGACCAGCACGCGCACCTTCGACCTCAAGCGCGGCGTCGGGCGGCTGATCAAGTCGCACGGCTATCCGATGGTGCTGAACTGCGTGCTGCATCGGTACAACCTGCCGCACGTCGGCCAGATCATCGAGATGGCGCTCGACCTCGGCGCGGATTTTCTCGAACTCGCGAATACGCAGTACTACGGCTGGGCGATGCTGAATCGCGACCAGCTGATGCCGACCGCCGAACAACTGCGCGAAGCGGAGGAAACGGTCAACCGCTACCGCAAGCTCGTCGGCGACCGGTGCAAGATCCTGTTCGTCGTGCCCGACTACTTCGAGCAGCGGCCGAAGGCCTGCATGAACGGCTGGGGCTCGGTGTTCCTCGGTGTCGCACCGGACGGCACCGCGCTGCCGTGCCATGCCGCGCGCGGATTGCCCGGTCTCGTGCTGCCGAACGTGCGCGACCGGTCGCTGAAGGACATCTGGTACGAAAGCGACGCGTTCAACGCGTTTCGCGGTGATGACTGGATGCGCGACCCGTGCCGCACCTGTGACGAGCGCCATGCGGATCATGGCGGGTGCCGCTGCCAGGCGTACATGCTGGCCGGCGATCCGGCGCAGGCCGATCCGGTCTGCGCGAAGTCACCGCATCACGGCCGGGTCGAGCAGGCCGTGCAGTTCGCGCGACGGGCAGGGCGACAGGACGAGCGTCCACTGATCTTTCGCAGTGCTGCGAATTCTGTCGGGCGATGAGCGGTGTGTGCCGCTGTATCGGGCATGTCATTTTCTTGACTTCCTCGACGATCAGCGCACCGCCTGTTCGAGCAACGCCGCGAACGCGGCCTCGTCCACGCGCAGCCCTCGCGGCGAGCGGCGTACCTCCAGCGCCGCGAGCATCCCGGCCTCGAACGCATCGAGCACCGCCGGGTGGATGTAGCAGCGCCGGCATACGGCCGGCGTGTTGCGCAATATGTCGGCGACGGCCCGCACCGTTTCGACGATCTGCTTGCGCGCCTGCGTGACGTCCTCATGCGGGATGCGCCGCAGCAACGCCAGCGCCTGAACGCTGCCCGCCCAGGTCCGGTAATCCTTCGCGGTGAACTCCGCGCCCGCCGCCTCGCGCAGATAATCGTTCACGTCGGACGAGCCGATCGAATGACGTGCGCCGTCGTCGTCCACATACTGGAACAACTCGTGCCCGGGCAACTCCGCGCAGCGCCGCACGATCCGGCCGACGCGCGGATCTTCCACGGTCACGTCATGCTCGATGCCGCTCTTGCCCGTGAAGCGCAGGCGAACCTGTCCCGGCCGGATCGTCACGTGGCGCTTGCGCAGCGTCGTCAGTCCGTACGACGCATTCTCGCGTGCGTATTCGGCGTTGCCGATCCGCGCGAGCGTCGTGTAGAGCAGCCGGACGATCGTCGCGACGATCTTGTCGCGCGGCATCCCGGGCAGTGCCAGATCACGCGCGACGCGCGTGCGGATGCGCGGCAGTGCGCGGGCGAAGGCCGCCATCCGCGCGTACTTGTTCGCGTCGCGCGTCTCGCGCCACTGCGGGTGATAGCGATACTGCTTGCGCCCGCGCGCATCTCGCCCGGTCGCCTGCAAGTGGCCGCGCGGGTCCATGCAGATCCAGACGTCGGTATACGCCGGTGGAATCGCGAGCGCATCGATGCGGGCGATTTCGTCGGCGTCGCGGATCCGGGCGCCGTCCTGCGTGTAGTACGCGAAGCCGTGGCGCAACCGCCGGCGCGTGTAGCCGGGATGCCGGTCGTCGACATGGCGCAGCGGCGCGGCCGAACGATCGCCGGTTTCGGTGCCGGAGCCGCGCCGGGACGCGCGCTTCTTCATGGCGCGAGGCGCCAGCGGACGAGCGTTTCCATGTGCGCCGAGCATCATTGTTCTCCTTGTTGTCGGAGCGGCCGTCGCGGGGCGCGAACGGCGCTTGCAAGGCCGACAGCAAGATCCGTGCGCCGCCGCCGGATACGCCACCCCATCGACGTCGAAGCGGTCGGGGCAGGCAAAGATAAGCGCTAGGTGTTTATACGTATGCCGATACCGATATCGCTTCAATCCAATATTTCATTGGAAGGTTATCGGACTTGTTTCTAGACTGATCCGGGGCGTACATACCGGGCCGACCGCACGCGCCGGCCGGCACCGCCCGAACCGCGTCCGCGCCACGCAGAACCACAACAGCACGGCACCGCGCCAGGCCGGGCCGCGACATACAACGACATCATCGGAGACGGACCATGACATTCATCAGGAAGCTGACGGCCGGTGCGCTCGTCGCCGCGGCGACGGTATTCGCGTCGGGCGCGCACGCGCAGCAAAAGCCGATCACGCTCGGGTTCTCGCAGGTCGGCGCGGAAAGCGCGTGGCGTACCGCGAACACCGTGTCGGTGAAGAGCGCGGCGAAAGATGCCGGCATCAACCTGAAATTCTCGGACGCGCAGCAGAAGCAGGAGAACCAGATCCGCGCGATCCGTTCGTTCATCGCGCAGAAGGTCGACGTGATCGCGTTCTCGCCGGTCGTCGAGTCGGGCTGGGAGCCGGTGCTGACCGAAGCGAAGGCGGCCCATATTCCGGTGATCCTGACCGATCGCGGCGTCGACGTGAAGGATCCGTCGCTGTACGTGACGATGATCGGTTCCGACTTCCTCGAGGAAGGGCGGCGCGCCGGCCACTGGATGGAAGAGCGCTTCAAGAACGATGCGGGCCCGATCAACATCGTCGAGCTGCAGGGCACGGTCGGCTCCGCACCGGCCAACGACCGCCGCGCGGGCCTGCTCGAAGTGATCAAGAACAATCCGAAGTTCAAGGTGATCGCGTCGCAAAGCGGCGACTTCACGCTCGCCGGCGGCAAGCAGGTGATGGAAGCGTTCGCGAAGACGTACGGCAAGCAGATCAACGTCGTCTACGCGCACAACGACGACATGGCGCTCGGCGCGATCCAGGCGATGGAAGAGGCCGGCATCAAGCCCGGCAAGGACGTGAGCGTCGTGTCGTTCGACGCGACCAAGGGCGGCTTCCAGGCGATGGTGGCCGGCAAGATCAACGTCGACGTCGAATGCAGCCCGCTGCTCGGCCCGCAGCTGATGACCGCGGTGAAGGACGTGGTCGCCGGCAAGCAGTTGCCGAAGCGCATCGTCACGAACGAGACGGTGTTCCCGATGAGCGTCGCGGCGCAGGTGCTGCCGACCCGCAAGTACTGAGTCCCGGCGGACGCGGGCGGCGGCGCGGCTGCCGCCGTCCGTCGTCCGCCTCGAATCGAGGGCGATCCATGACGAATCCGCCGGTGGTCGAGATGATCGGCATCGACAAGGCGTTTCCGGGCGTGAACGCGCTGCAGCGCGTGAACTTCCGGTTGTTTCCGGGCGAAATTCATGCACTGATGGGCCAGAACGGCGCGGGCAAGTCGACGCTGATCAACGTGCTGACCGGCGTGCATGCGCACGACGCGGGCGAGATTCGCGTCGGCGACGCGCCGGTGCGGTTCGCCGCGCCGCGCGAGGCCGAGGCGGCCGGGATCCAGACGCTGTACCAGGAAGTGAACCTGTGCGCGAACCTGTCGGTCGCCGAAAACATCTTCGCGGGCCGGCAGCCGATGCGGCGCGGCGCGATCGACTGGAAGACGATCCATGCGCGGGCGCGCGATGCGCTCGCCGAGCTCGACCTGTCACTCGACGTCACGCGTTCGCTCGACGCGTATCCGATCGCGGTGCAGCAGATGGTCGCGATCGCGCGGGCCGTGTCGGTCGATGCGCGCGTGCTGATTCTCGACGAACCGACGTCGAGCCTCGACGACGGCGAGGTCGCGCGGCTCTTCGACGTGCTGCGCCGACTGAAGGCGTCGGGGATGGCGATCCTGTTCGTCACGCACTTTCTCGAACAGACCTATGCGGTGTCCGACCGGATCACCGTGATGCGCAACGGCGAGCGCGAGGGCGAGTATCTCGCGCGCGACCTGCCGGTCGACATGCTCGTCGCGAAGATGACCGGCCGCGAACCGATGTCCGGCACGCTGCAAGCGGGCGCGGCGGCCGTGCAGCGCGACGCCGACGCGGCCGCGCCGTTCCTGTCGATGCAGCAGGCCGGCCGGCGCGGGATGATGAGCCCGCTCGATCTCGACGTGCGGCCCGGCGAAATCGTCGGGCTGGCCGGGCTGCTCGGCTCGGGGCGCACGGAAACCGCGCGGCTCGCGTTCGCGGCCGAGCGCACCGACACCGGCGCGATCGAGATCGACGGCACGCGCAAGCGGCTCGCGTCGCCGCACGATGCCGTTCGCAACGGGATCGCGTATTGCCCGGAGGATCGCAAGAAGGAGGGGATCGTCGCGGCGTTGTCGATCCGCGAGAACATCGTCCTCGCGCTGCAGGCGCGGCGCGGCTGGTGGCGGCTGATCAGCCGCGCGCGCCAGCGCGAACTCGCGGAGACGTACATCGCGCGGCTCGGCATCAAGGCGCGCGACGCGGAGCAACCGATCGGGCTGCTGTCCGGCGGCAACCAGCAGAAGGTGCTGCTCGCGCGCTGGCTCGCGACGGAGCCGAAGCTGCTGATCCTCGACGAGCCGACGCGCGGCATCGACGTCGCCGCGAAATTCGACATCATGGAGCGCGTGCTCGCGCTGTGCGCGCAGGGGCTCGCGATCCTGTTCATCTCGTCGGAGATCAGCGAAGTGGTGCGCGTGAGCCACCGGATCGCGGTGCTGCGCGATCGCCGCAAGGTCGCCGAGCTGACCGGTGCCGAGGCGTCGGAGGAACACGTGTATCAATTGATCGCGGGAGGCCGGTCATGATCCGGTTACGCACGTTGCTTCGCCATCCGCTCGTGTGGCCGGTGCTGACGCTCGCGCTGCTGTTCGCGCTCGACGTCGCGTATCGGCCGGGCTTCCTGTCGATCGTGGTGCTCGACGGCCACTTGTTCGGCGCGCCGATCGACATCCTGAATCGCGCGGCACCGCTCGTGATCGTGTCGCTCGGCATGACGCTCGTGATCGCGACGCGCGGGATCGACATCTCGGTCGGCGCGATCGTCGCGATCGCCGGCGCGGCCGCGGCGATCGTGCTCGACGGCGATCCGACGCGGGTCGGCACGGCGCTGGCCGCCGCGCTCGGCGTCGGGTTGCTCGCGGGCGCATGGAACGGCGTGCTCGTCGCGTTCGTCGGGATGCAGCCGATCATCGCGACGCTGATCCTGATGGTCGCCGGACGCGGCATCGCGCAGTTGCTGACCGGCGGACAGATCATCCCGATCGGCGCGCCGGGCTACCTCGAGCTCGGCGGCGGGTATCTCGCGGCCGTGCCGTGCTCGGTCTGGATCGCGATCGCGACGATCGCGGCGACCGCGCTGCTGGTGAACCGCACGGCGCTCGGCCTGTTCATCCGCGCGATCGGCGTGAATCCGGTCGCGACGCGGCTCGTCGGGCTGCGCGCGGGGGCGGTCGTGTTCGGTGTCTATCTGTTCTCGGGCGTGATGTCGGCGCTCGCCGGCATCCTCGCCAGTTCGAACGTGCGCAGTGCCGACGGCAACAACGCGGGGCTGCTGCTCGAACTCGACGCGATCCTCGCGGTGACGCTCGGCGGCACGTCGCTGCTCGGCGGCCGCTTCAGCCTCGCGGGCTCCGTGCTTGGCGCGCTGATCATCCAGACGCTCACCTATACGACGTATTCGATCGGCGTGCCGCCGGAGGCGACGCTCGTCGTGAAGGCGCTCGTCGTGATCGTCGTGACGTTGATCCAGTCGGACGCGGCGCGCGCGCGGGTGATCCAGCATGCGTCGCGGCTGCTGTCTTCCACCCGTTCGCGCACCACCACCGGAGCCACGCCGCGATGAACCGATTCCTCGCACGGTTTACCGACCCGCGCACGCTGCCGATCGTCGTGACGATCGTGCTGTTCGTCGCATTGTTCAGCTTCGGATCCGTGATGTACACGGGCTTCTTCTCGATGCAGGTGCTGACCGGGCTGCTCGTCGACAACGCATTCCTGCTGATCGTCGCGATCGGGATGACGTTCGTGATCGTGTCGGGCGGCATCGACCTGTCGGTCGGCTCTGTCGTTGCATTGACAACGATCTTTTGCGCGGTCGGCGCCGAACGATTGCACTGGCCCGTCTGGGTGATCGTCCCGCTCGTGCTCGTGTTCGGCGCGCTGTACGGCGCGGCGATGGGCGCGTTGATTCATTACTTCCGGTTGCAGCCGTTCATCGTCACGCTCGCCGGGATGTTTCTCGCGCGCGGCGCATGCTTCCTGATCACGACGCAGTCGATCACGATCAACGAGCCGACCTTCCATGCGCTCGCGGGCATCAGCGTGCCGGTCGGCGGCGGGACGCTGAGCGCGGGCGCGCTGATCGCGCTCGCGACGCTGGCCGCCGCGATCTACGTCGCGCATTTCACGCGCTTCGGCCGCAACGTGTATGCGGTGGGCGGCAACGAGCGATCGGCGTTGCTGATGGGGTTGCCGGTCGCGCGCACGAAGGTCGGCGTGTATGCGCTGAGCGGCTTCTGTTCGGCGCTCGGCGGCGTGGTGTTCACGTTGTACGTGCTGTCCGGCTACGGGCTGCAGGCGCAGGGGATGGAGCTCGACGCGATCGCCGCGACCGTGATCGGCGGCACGCTGCTCACGGGCGGGGTGGGGTACGTGATCGGGTCGGTGTTCGGCGTCGGTATTCTCGGCACGATCCAGGTGCTGATCACGTTCGACGGCACGCTGAGTTCGTGGTGGACGCGGATCGTGATCGGCGCGCTGCTGTGCGTGTTCTGTCTGCTGCAGCGGGTCATCGAGCGGCACGCGGCGCGGCGGCGTAGCGGTGGGACCGGGCTCGATCCGAAACGGCGGAAGCTCGATGCCGCGCAGGTGACGCCCGCCGCCGCGCCGCGCGACGATGCGGCGCTCGGTTCGACGATGCGCAGGTTGTTGCGTATGCAACGTTCGGCGTGATGCCGGCGCGCCTTTGGAGGGCTGCGCGGGCCGGCATCGCTTGCTGCGTCGCCGTTGCCGGCCGTCAGCCGCGCGTGGGCGCGGCAGCCAGTCGCGTTCGACCGATCCGCGAATGCGCATTGCGCGACCGCGACGCGTGCGTTGCAGTCACGCCGGCCCGGCCATGTCGGGTTCCACGTCGAACGACGCATCCGCGATGCCCGTGTGCTTCAGCGACTCGGCGAGTCGTTCGATCGCCGGCAGATCCAGCGCGTCCAGGCGCTCGCGCATCGCCTGCATGAACGCGGCATGCCGTGGTGCATGCGCGTGGTGCCCGAGCCATTCCTCGATATCGGTGAGGCGGCCTTCGCTCGCGAGCACGGCCAGCTCGTCGAGCGCGTCGGCAGGCGGACAGCGCATCGCGTGTGCGTCCGGCACGGGCCCGGTTGGATCGGCGGGTTCGGCGGCGCGTACGAGCGCCGACGCCGGGATCATCGCGCGGCCGATCGCGGGCGCCACGATCTGGAACGTGAACGACGTGCCGACGCCCGGCTGGCTCGATACGGCCAGCTCGCCGTGCATCGCGCCGACGATCCGCTGCGCGATGAACAGGCCGAGCCCGGTGCCGCCGTTCACCGCCTGCACCTGCTGGTATGCACGGAAGATGTCGGTGGTCTTGTCGATGTCGATGCCGATTCCGGTGTCGGCGACTTCGAACACGATCCGCCATGCATCGCCTTCCGGATACGCGCCGACCGACAGCGTGACCGTGCCGTCGCGCGTGAACTTCGACGCGTTCGACAGCAGGTTGAGCAGCACTTGCTGCAGCCGAATGCCGTCGATCGACAGCTTGCGCGGCAACGGCGTCAGCGGCCGGTAGACGAACCGGTTGTCCTGCTGGGAACACAGCGCGACCGCATAGTCGCCAATGTCGTTCAGCAGGCCGGGCAGGTCGGTCGCGTGCGGCGAAATGCCGAGCGGCTGCAACTCCGCCTTCGTGTATTGCAGCAATTCGTCGATCAGCGTGAGCTGGTAGCGGATGCTGCGGTCGATCGAGCGGATCAGCCGCGCCTGGCTGCGCGTCGCGCCTTGCAGCAGCAGCTTCGCGTAGCCGTTGATCGTCGACAGCGGCGCGCGCAGGTCGTGGCTCACGTAGCCGAGCGTCTCGATCTTCTGCTGCATGTGCATGCGAACCTGTTGCAGCGCGTCGTTGAGCGCGACCGTGCGCTTCGCGACTTCGTCGCGCAGACGATCCTGTTCGGTGAGCTGCCAATGCTCGAGGCGCTTGCGTGCTTCGGTGCGCTGACGGCCCACGTGGTTGATCCACGCGGCCAGCACGAGCAGGTGCGTGGCGAGACCGATGATCGCGATGACGGGGTTCGGGTAGATGTCGGACTTGAGCCAGAACAGCCACGCCGGGATTGCGTCCTTGCCGTCGAGAATGCGGATCACCATGTTGAAGCTCGCGAACGCGATCGCGATCAGCATCACGCGGCCGGTCGGCGTCCGGCGAATCGCGAGCGTCAGCGCGAGGGTGAGGTTCACGATCGCCAGCACGGTGTTCAGCCGCAGGCAGAACCACGTAAACGTGAGGAGGTCGCCGCATGCGGCCCCGGCGATGCCCGCGCACTCGAGCGCGATGAACCCCGCGTAGATCGCGCGGAACGGGATGCGTGCCTTCTCGCGATGGGCGACGGTCAGGATGAACGCGATGAAGCACACGACCGACAGGTAGACGAAGATCACCTCGCCGCGCGCCGACCATTCGCGCGCGGCGGGCCACAGATACAGCGCGGTGTAGCCGCGGTAGGTTGCCTCGAACAGCGTCGTGTTCAACGCGAGCATGGCCAGCACGACGAACATGCCGCTGCGCGAGAAGAAGCCGATCAGCAGCGCACACCACACGAGCGCGAGCAGCCCGCCGAGAAAGCCGAAGTTCCACATGGTCGCGTGCAGCTCGTGGGCCTGCCATGCGTCGCGCGTGAAGGCGCTCGGCGCGAGCCGCAGTTCCTTGCGCGACGTGATGCGGATCAGGACGGGCAACCGTTCGCCCGGGCGCAGCGTCGCATCGAGCACCGGATACCGGGACGCCGGCCGGCTCATGCCGTTTTCGTCGGCCGGGAAGCGGCCGGCGAGCGTCCACGTGCCGCCATGCCCGACGTAGAAATCGGCGCGGTCGACGCGCGCGTCGCGGATCGCCAGCACCAGCGGCTGTTCGACGCGGTCGCGGTTGACCAGCGTCGCGCCGACCCACCACGCGGAGCGTGAGAATTCGATGTTGAACGACGGTCGCGCCGCCGCGGCAGCACGACGTTGAGACTCGGCGAGCCGTGCGGCGGCCTGGTCGACGGACAACTGCGTGCCCGGATCCTCGAGCAACGAGACCGCGTCCAGCTGTGAGGGGTTTTCCGTCGCGGCGGCCCGGTGTGTCGCGCAGGCGAGCACCAGTGCCGTCAGCAGCAGCACGATCGCGTGCCAGCCCGAGGTTCGACGCCTATGCATCGCGCGGGCAGTCATGCGACGGCGGCGGAACATCGATCGTCGGCCGCTGACGCCGCCAGTCCGACGGCGTGATGCCGAACCGTTCGCGAAACGCCGTCGCGAAATTGCCCGGCGTCGAGAAGCCGATCTCCTCGGCGATGTCGCCGATGCCCATCGACGTCTCGGCGAGAAAGTGCTTCGCGGCGCGCAGCCGCGTGTCGCGCAGGTATTCGAATACGGTCTGGCCGAGATGATCGCGGAACACGCGCGACAGCCGTTTTTCGTGTGTGCCGACCTGTCTCGCGAGTTCGTCGAGCCCGGGCGGGTTGCGCAGCTCGCGCAGCAGGATGTCGCTTGCCGCGCGCACCAGCGCGGCGTCGGGGTGGTCGGGCAGCTTGGGCAGGTGCGCGAACGGCTGGCTGCGTCGCGCCCGTTTCAGATGATTGCGGATCCGTGCAATGACCTCGACCGGTTCGAACGGCTTCACGATGTAGTCGAGCGCACCGGTTTCGAGCCCCGCGATGCGATCCTGGAGATCGCTCGCGGCAGTCAGGATGATGACGGGAATGTTCTGCGTCGACGGCGTCGAGGCCAGCAGCCGGCACGCGGCGAAGCCGTCCATGCGCGGCATCCGCACGTCCATCAGGATCAGGTCGGGCGCGATCGCCTGCGCACGGTGATAGGCCTGCAGACCATCGAACGCGACGCTGATCCGGCAGCGCGCGGAACGCAGGATCTCCGTCAGGAGCCGCAGGTCGTTCGGTCGGTCATCTACGACGAGAATGTGTGCGCCAACGAGATCCGGCGTGACGCGGGGCGACGCCGGACTGGACGAGCGGGATGACATGGTTGCGAACGCGAAGGGAGGGTAGGCCGGGGTCGGAATCGATGCATCTATATGCACGATTGTTGCGAAAAATTATATGCCGACAACAAAGTCGTCGGTGAGGATTCCGTGCGGTCCGTGGGGGCATGTCTGACACGGCTGAGCGGGCGCATGGCCGCTCCGAACGGTTCGGCGAAAAAGGGAGCGGAAAAACTTTCCGGATTGCCGATCGAATATCGGTTTTTATTTCCGCGCGATTCCTTATAAAAATGGCGTGGCCCGAATAATGATTTTGAACGTTTTATGTCGTTGCCATGCCCGAATTCGGTGCTGGTCGATTTCATCAATTCATTGCCTCGTAATGGAAATCTTATCGGTGGCGGGTTGAAATTGCTTTCGTATTTAAATTTTCAGCCCGGCGGGCTTGTATGAATGTAAATATCGTCCGCTCTGGAAAAGCATTTTTCCGCCCGGGAAAAGGTTTGGTCTGACGAACCCCGGCACACTAGGCTGGAGGCGGATGGAATCGGTTCTGGATGACCAGCGAATTCACCGCAAACGTTTTGCCGTCGCCGCCTTTTTCGGGGCGCAATATTCAATGTGACATTACATGCTGTCAATCTCATATTCCGGGATTGCAGCGGTGTGACGGAAACCGGCACGAGGGTAATAAAAACTTCATCATTCTTCGAATGTGCCGATGTAACAAGGTGCATCGGTGAATGCAGAAGTCGATGCGAGTTTGACACATCAGGCAGCAAGAAATCGTCAAAGAAAGTCAGTCGATAAATGGAATGAAGGGGTCATCCGGTCAGTCGGCGGTATTTCCGGAAATCCGGAATGTCCGGCGGTGGCCTGGATGTAAAAAGGGGTGAGCGGGTACGCGTCGATCGCCGGGCAGTTCGATCCTTCGAACGGCGGTCGCGCGATACCGCTGTCGATCAGACGGGCACGAGAAGACATGAACATCAAAGGCATGGCAGATCAACGCACCGGTTCGCTCGAACCGGTGTCGGCTGTCAGCGTTCGCGATCCTGCGGCGCATGCGTCAACCCACGGGGCCGCACGGCGGCATCCGCCTCCCGAATGAACCAGGGCGGCCGGTCTGCAGGTCAGGCCGGCTGCTTCCATCCGGCGTCTGAACGACGCCTCCTCATGAGATTCGACGTCGCCGCGGGTCCGGCGCGACGGTGTCCGCACGCGTTCGTTTCGCGGGCGCGGGGCGCGTCGCGCCGTCGCCTGGCCCAGCGATGTCGGTGTCCGTGAGTCGATAACCCGCGATCGTCGCCGCGCCGCGTGTCCGATTGGCACGAGCGGTGTGCGGTCGTGCGATCGCGACAGCGGTCGCTAGTGTCGTGCGGGGCCGTTTGCAATCAAGTTAGTTGTACGAAGTGAAGCAATGGAGCGGTGCGAGGCGATGGGCGCGTGCATGGATGCGCGCTTCGATTGCCGTCGCGTTCGCTGTCGCGTGATTCAGCACACGAAAACCGAGGGAAAACGAGATGAACAAGTCGTTCAAGTCGATCTGGAACGAAGCACTGGGGGCGTGGGTCGCGGCGTCCGAGCTCGATCGCGCGCGCGGCAAGCGCGTGGTGTCGTCGAGACGTGCGGATGCGCATGCGGCACCGGACGCTGGCGCTGGCACGACAGCGCTGGCGGGGCTGTCGCCGCGGCGAATCGCGATGATGGTCGCGGCCGCGTATCTCGGCTTGTTCCAGGCGGGCGCCCACGCGCAGTATTCGGCGGGGGGCGGCTCCGCGACCGGCGGCGCGAGTTCGATCGCCGTCGGTAACGGTTCGGTCGCCACGCAGGTGAATTCCACCGCGTTCGGCAACCTGTCCACGGCGACGGGCGTTTCAGCCACGGCGATCGGCCCGGGCGCGCACGCCATTGCCGACGGTTCGACATCCGTCGGCATCAATTCTCAGGCGACCGGCGTCAACAGCGTGGCGATGGGCGTGCAGGCGATCGGCTCCGGCAACTATTCGGTCGCGATCGGCAACCTGTCGAGCTCGACCCAAAGCGGCTCGGTGGCGATCGGCAGCGGTGCGTCGGCGATCGGCGTGTCCGCGATCGGGCTCGGGAACAATGCGACGGCCTCCGGTCAATACGCGGCCGCGCTCGGTCTCGGATCGGTCGCGTCGGGGGCGCAAGCCGTCGCGCTCGGTTTTTCGTCAAACGCCACGAATACGGGCTCCGTCTCGCTCGGCAATCAGTCGACGAGTTCGGGCGCGGCCGGCGTAGCTGTGGGCAGCGGCTCGCTCGCTTCCGGCAATTCGGCCGTGGCCATGGGCGTGAACAGCGGCGCGAAGGGCACGTCGTCGATCGCCATCGGCTGGGGCGGCACGGCAGGCGTGCCGGGGTCGGGCGCGCAATCGCTCGGCACCAGTTCGATCGCGATGGGCTCGAATACCTCGGCGGGCGCCGACAATGCGCTGGCGTTCGGCCTGAACGCGAATGCATCGGGCCTCAGCTCGATCGCGATGGGCGTGCAGTCGACCGCGACGCAGCAGTTCGGCGTCGCGCTCGGCAATCTCGCGCTCGCGACGGGCATATCGGGCACCGCGCTGGGCGCCGGCGCGACGGCGTCTGCCGTGAATGCGACGGCGATCGGCATCAACAGCGTGGCGGCGGCGGGTGCCACGGTCGCAATCGGCGCCAGCAACTCGGTCGCGGCGGCGGCGGGCGCGGGCTCGATCGCCGGCGGGAACAACTCGCAGGTCCTGAGCGGCACCGGCGCCGTCGCGCTCGGCGAAGGTCAGACCGTGAGCGGCAACGGCGCGGTCGCCATCGGCGATCCGAGCACCGCGATCGGCACCGGCGCGGTGACGATGGGCTCGAACAACACCGCGAACGGCAACGGCGCGGTGGCGATCGGCAATTCGAACAACGCGCAGGGCGTCGGCTCCCTCGCGCTCGGCAATACGTCGACGGCGGCAGCGGCGGGCGCAGTGGCGTTCGGCGCGTCGGCCGTGGCGAACAACGCCAACGATGTCGCGCTCGGTTCCGGCTCGGTGACGGCCGCGCCGAATCCGACGGCGTCCGCGACGATCGGGGGTGTCACGTACAGCTTCAACGGCGTCAATCCGACCAGCGTCGTCAGCGTCGGCGCGGCGGGCAGCGAGCGCCAGATCACCAACGTCGCGGCCGGGCGCATCAGTTCGTCGAGCACGGACGCGATCAACGGGTCGCAGCTCGATGCGACGAACCAGGCGGTGACGTCGCTGTCGACGTCGACGCTGTCGAGCATCACGTCCCTGTCGACCTCCACGTCGACGGGAATCAGCTCGCTGTCGACCGGCCTGAGTTCGACCAACAGTACGATCACGTCGCTGTCGACGTCGACCTCGACCATCGTCGGTTCTCTGTCCACCGGCTTGAGTTCGACGAACAGCAATCTGACCTCGCTGTCGACTGCCACGTCCACGAGCATCGGATCACTGTCGACGGGCCTGAGCTCGACGAACAGCGCGATCACGTCGCTGTCGACCTCGACATCGACCACCATCGGCTCGCTGTCGACCGGCCTGTCGAGCACGAACAGCAACCTGACGTCGCTGTCGACCGCCACGTCGACGAGCATCGGGTCACTGTCGACGGGCTTGAGCTCCATCGTGAACAACAACACCAACCTCGGCAACAGCACGGCCGGCGCGATCGGCGGCGGGGCCACCTACGATCCGACGACCGGCACGATCTCGGCGCCGTCGTACGTGACGTACAACAGCGACGGCTCGACGACGATCAACAACAACGTCGGTTCCGCGGTCGACAACATCAACGCGCACGGCATCAAGTACTTCCACGCGAACTCGACCGCGCCGGACAGCCAGGCACTCGGCGTCGACAGCGTGGCGATCGGGCCGAACGCCATTTCGCGGGTCGACGGCAGCATCGCGCTCGGCTCGGGTTCGGTGGCCGACCGCGCGACGGTGCCGGCGTCCGGGACCATCCGCAACGGCACCGCGTCGATCCCGTTCAACACGACGGACCAGACGCTGCTCGGCGCGGTGTCGGTCGGCGACGCGACCAGCAGGACGTATCGCCAGATCACCAACGTCGCGGACGGCACGGGCCAGCAAGACGCGGTCACGGTGCGGCAGCTTGCCGGCGCATTGCAGTCGTTCGCGGTCACGGGCCAGAAATACTTCCACGCGAATTCGACAGCGGCGGATTCGCTGGCCGTCGGCGCGGAATCGGTCGCGGTGGGGCCGACGACGGTCGTCAACGGCGACAACGGCGTCGGCATCGGCAACGGCGCGATCGTCGATGCGACCGCGCCGGGCGGGATCGCGATCGGGCAGGCGGCGAGTTCCGCGCAGGCCGACGCGATCGCACTCGGCAGCGGCGCGACGGCGACCGGCGCGCAGTCCGTCGCGCAGGGCGCGAATGCGGCGGCGGTCAGCGTGGGCAGCGTCGCGCTCGGTTCCGGTGCGCGCAGCAACGCGACCGACGCCCTCGCGCTCGGCGCCGGCGCGTCGGCGACGTTCGCGAACAGCGTTGCGCTGGGCGCCGGTTCGCTGACCACGGTCGGCGCGCTGACGAACTACGTCGCGTACGGCCTGAGCAGCCCGCAGTCGTCGGCCGGCGAAGTGAACGTCGGCAACCGGCAGATCACCGGGCTCGCCGCCGGCAAGAACGGCACGGACGCGGTGAACGTGTCGCAGCTCGACTCGGTCGCGAACCAGCTGACGACGCTCATCGACAAGCGCACGACCAACCTCGGCGGTTCCTACACGTCGAACCCGTCCGGCGGCAACGTGCCGCCGGGGCCGTCAGGCTCGAACTCGTCGGCCGGCGGCTCGGGCGCGGTGGCTTCCGGTTCGAACAGCACGGCCGTCGGCAACGGGTCGACGGCGTCCGGCAGCGGCTCGACCGCGCTCGGCGTCGGGGCGACTTCGTCGGGCAGCAATTCGGCGGCGGTCGGCGCGGGCAGCAACGACGGCGGCCGCTCGAACGTCGTCGCGGTCGGCTCGGCGGATTCGGCGCGGCAAGTCGTCAACGTCGCGGCGGGCACGCAGGGCACCGACGCGGTGAACGTGAACCAGCTGAATGCGGTATCGAACCAGTTCACGCAATCGCTGAACACGGTCAACAACCAGCTCACGCAGATGCAGCAGCAGATCCAGCAGACCGATTCGATGGCGCGCGAGGGGATCGCGGCGACCGCCGCGATGGCGTCGATCCCGCACATGGACCGCGATTCGAACTTCGCGATGGGTGTCGGCACGGCGTCGTTCCAGGGCCAGAAGGCCATGGCGGTCGGCGTGCAGGCGCGCATTACGGAGAACCTGAAGGCGACGCTGAACGGCGGTTTCGCCGGCAGCCAGCGCGTCGTCGGCGCGGGCATGCTGTATCAGTGGAAGTGATCGCGCGCGGCGGTTCGTTCCGGCACGCGTTGCCGGAGCGGACCGCGCCGAGCGCAAACGCATGCGCATGCGGCCGCGCCATCGCGCCGCATGCGCCGTGCCCAACGCATTTTCGGAGTCCTCAAGTGAAAAACATCCATCTTGCCTTGCTGGCGTCCGTCGTGTCCCTCGCAGCCTGTTCGAGCGCGTCGGGGCCGACGTACAACGCCTACGAACTGCAGTCGCGAAACGGTATCCGGACGTTCCAGGTCGACTGCCACGGCATCCTGTCGACCGCGAAGACCTGCATGAAGGTCGCAACGCGCATGTGCGGCAACGAGCCCGTGCGCCTGGTCGATTCCACGGCACCGTTCCGCGACGGCGCCGATCCGCACTCGATCGCGTTCCAGTGCGGCGCGGCGCCCGCACCGGCTGCCGCGGCCGTTGCGCCGGCACCTGCTCCGGTCGAGAAAGTGAGCCTCACCGGCGATGCGTACTTCGCGACCGACTCCGCGGTGCTCTCGCCGGCCGCGCGCGCGGAGCTCGACACGTTGCTGAACCGGCAAGGCGACAGGCATTTCTCGCGTGTCGAAGTGGACGGCTATACCGATGCGACCGGCCCGGAGGCGCACAACCAGGCGCTGTCGAAGCGCCGCGCCGATGCGGTCGCCGCGTATTTGCGAGAGCGCGGGCTGAAGGCGGATTCGTTTGAAGCGACCGGGCACGGCGAAGCCGATCCGGCCGCCTCGAACGATACGGCCGAGGGACGGGCGCGCAATCGCCGGGTGGAAATCTCGTTGCAGCGGTAAGGCGCGGCGCGCGGGTTGCCGCGGGCGTGGCCGTCGAAACCGGGTGGCTCGCTCGCGGCAGCGGCGCTCGTCGCGGAAACGGGCCGAGGAGGCAGGAACCGCCGCCGAATCGAGCACATACAATGGAGGCGTCCGTCGGCACGCGCTTCGCCATCACGTCGGTGGCGAGCAAACCGCTCCACCCGCGACCCTCCAAGGCCACCATGGAAATCAAATGGATCGAGGATTTCCTCGCGCTCGCGCAATACCAAAGCTTTTCCCGCGCGGCTGAATTCCGCAACGTCACGCAATCGGGCTTCAGCCGCCGCATCCAGTCGCTCGAGCAATGGATCGGCGCCGAACTGATCGACCGCAGCAGCTTTCCGCCGGTGCTGACGCCGGCGGGGCGCCTGTTTCGCGAAACGGCCGAGGACGTGCTCAGCCGCCTTTACGACACGCGCGCCATCATCCGCACCGAGCAGCGGATCGGCGGCAAGAGCCTGCAGATCGCCGCGGGCCATACGATCGCGCTGAGTTTCCTGCCGGCCTGGCTCAAGGCGCTCGCCCCGCATTTCGGCGAAGTGCGGGCGCGCGTGATTCCGACCAATGTCCACGACTCGATCCTGATGCTCGTCAACGGCAACTGCGAGCTGATGTTCGCGTACCACCATCCCGAGCTTCCGCTCCATCTCGATCCGGCGAAGTACGAGCACCTGACCGTCGGCATCGACACGTTGATGCCGGCGTGCCGGCCGAACCGGCGATCGGCGCCCGCGTTCCGGCTTCCAGGCACGAGGCAGAATCCGCTGCCGCTGATTTCCTATACGGAAACCAGCTATTTCGGCCGGTGTCTCGCGCTGCTGC
Organism: Burkholderia sp. AW33-5; assembly: GCF_053427615.1. Taxonomy (NCBI): domain Bacteria; kingdom Pseudomonadati; phylum Pseudomonadota; class Betaproteobacteria; order Burkholderiales; family Burkholderiaceae; genus Burkholderia; species Burkholderia sp. AW33-5. Next base: position 158,723 of record NZ_JBSAXA010000008.1, read on the forward strand.
TCGGCCGTGCGCCGGACGCGCCGGCCTTGCAGCTGCATTACGAATCCGACATGGCCGAGGTACTGAAGAAGCTCGTGATGGAGGGCGAGGGCGTCGCGTGGCTGCCCCGCAGCGCAATCGCCGCCGAACTGGCGGCCGGCGACCTCGTCCCGGCAGGCCCGGCGGTGTGGAACCTGGAAATCGAACTGCGCGTGTATCGCGACGTCTCCAATCGCAGCGAATTCCTCGACACGCTCTGGCAGCACCTGCGCGCGGCGCCTTCCCGCCTCGGCTGAGCAGGGTTTTCCCGCCTTATGCGGGGCTCGCATACGGCCATGTTGCACCAGCATCACGGTTTTTCCGGCCGTCCCTACCATTCGTTCCAACGGCACATGTGACGCGTGATCCGCGTCGCCGGCCTTCTTCGCAGCGCTCGCCGCATTCCCACGGCCGGGTGCCATCCAAGGACGAATGGACATGAAAAATCGCCTTACCTTCAGCATCGCAGTCGGCATGATCCTCGGTGTCGTCGCCGGCTATGCATGTCACGCCAATATCGCGGACCCGGCCACGCTCAAGACGATCGCCGGCTATTTCTCGATCGTCACCGACATCTTCCTGCGCCTGATCAAGATGATCATCGCGCCGCTGGTGTTCGTGACGCTCGTGTCCGGCCTCGCCGGCATGGACAGCGGCGAAGACGTCGGCCGCATCGGCCTGCGCTCGATCGGGTGGTTCGTCTGCGCGTCGCTGATTTCGTTGAGCCTCGGCCTCGTCATGGCCAATGCGCTGCAGCCTGGCGCCGGCCTGAACCTCACGGCGGGCGCGGGCGAGGTCGGCACCGGACTGAACACCGCCGCACTGAACGCCCGGGACGTGATCACGCACGCGTTCCCGACCAGCCTGCTCGACGCGATGGCGCGCAACGACATCCTGCAGATCCTGGTGTTCTCGGTCTTCCTCGGCATCGCGCTGAGTGCGCTGAAGCACGACAAGCGGGTCGGCGTCGTGATCCGGTCGATCGACGGGATGGTGCCGGTGATGCTGCGCCTGACGAACTACGTGATGCGCGCGGCGCCGCTCGGCGTGTTCGGCGCGATCGCGTCGTCGGTCACGCTGCGCGGGCTCGATGTGATCTACACGTATGGGAAGCTGATCGGCGCGTTCTATCTCGGCCTGCTCGTCCTGTGGGCGATCCTGATCGGCGTCGGCTACGCGTTTCTCGGACGGCGCGTCGTGAGCTTGCTGAAGGCCGTGCGCGAACCCGCGCTGATCGCGTTCTCGACGGCGAGCAGCGAGGCCGCCTATCCGCGCCTGACCGAGCAGCTCGAACGGTTCGGCGTCGACAAGAAGGTGGTGGGCTTCACGCTGCCGCTCGGTTATGCGTTCAACCTCGACGGCTCGATGATGTATCAGGCGTTTGCCGCCATCTTCATCGCGCAGGCGTTCGGCGTGCACATGCCGCTGTCGGAGCAGGTGTTCATGTTGCTGGTGCTGATGTTGAGCAGCAAGGGGATGGCGAGCGTGCCGCGCGGCTCGGTGGTCGTGGTCGCGGCGGTCGCGCCGATGTTCCATCTGCCGGTGGCCGGCGTCGCGATGGTTCTCGCGATCGACCAGATCCTCGACATGGGCCGCACGATGACGAACGTGATCGGCAACAGCGTCGCGACGGCGGTGATCGCGAAGTGGGAGAGCCGGCGGTCCGCGAAATCGCAGGACGCCGTATTCGAGCAGCCGGAGCTGAACGCATGATGCACGCGGATATCGTGAATGCACGGCGGAAATTCGGCGTCGTCGGCGGTCTCGGGCCGCTGGGGAGCGCCGACGTGTTCTTCAAGATGGTGAAGGCGACGCCTGCGTCGTCCGACGAGGAGCACGCCGAAATGATTTTCGAGCAGTATCCGTTCAAGGGCTCGGGATTGGGCAGCGCGGCGACGATCGAACGCAAGCTGTACGTGTTCGACATGATTCGCGCGTTCGAGAAGCGCGGCGTGACGACGGTCGTGCTGCCGTGCTTTCTGAGCCACACGTTCATCGACGAGCTGAAGGCGAATACGCGCCTGCCGATCGTGGATATCGTCGAGGCCGTGCGCAGCCACGTGCGGCGCAAGTATTCCGACGCGACGCGCATCGGCGTGCTGGCGTCCGACTACGTGCGGGACAAGCGACTCTTCGATGCGTATTTCCCGTCGCCTCGGTTCGAAATCGTCCATCCGCGGATGCACGACGGGATCGACCTCGTGACCGAGGCCATCTACGGCGCCGACGGCATCAAGCGCGGCAATCTTCGCGGCCGGCCGGTCGAGCTGCTGCGCCGCGCGTGCGCGGACCTTGCCGATCAGGGCGTGCAGGTCATCGTCCCCGGCCTGACCGAGATCGCGCTGGTCGCGGATGAAATCGGCCCGCAGCGCGTGCCGCTCGTGGATTCGAACCTGGCGTATGCGCAGTACGCGATGACCGGGCAGCCGGGGGCGCGCGCGGCGACGTTCAAGATCGGCGTGGTCGGCGGCGTCGGGCCGGCCGCGACGGTCGATTTCCTGGACAAGATCGTGCGCAACACGCCGGCGGCGCGCGATCAGGAGCACGTCAAGCTGCTGGTCGAACAGAATCCGCAGATTCCCGATCGTACCGAGAACCTGGTGGGCACCGGCGCGGACCCGACGATCTCGTTGTATGCGACCTGCAAGAAGCTCGAGGACGGCGATGCCGACCTCATCGCGATTCCGTGCAACACCGCGCATGCATTCGTCGAGCGGATTCAGCCGTACCTCGGCATTCCGATCGTCAACATGCTGACGGTCACGGTTGCTCACCTGCGCGACACGTATCCGGCGCTGAAGGAGGTCGGCGTGCTCGCGACGACCGGCACGATCGAGAGCGGTGTCTACGAGAGGGCGCTGGCGTCGCAAGGACTCCGGCAAGTCGCGCCGAAGCCCGCGTTGCAGGCGCGCGTGATGGAAGCGATTTACGGGAGGCAGGGCGTCAAGGCCGGGTTCACGACCGGGCAGTGCCTGGACGATATCGGCGCCGCGATCGAGGCGCTGATGGCCGAGGGCGTGCGCGTGATCGTGCTCGGCTGCACAGAATTGCCGATCCTGCTTCCGGGCGGTGAATATGTCGCGCGGAACGGGCATCGGGCGACGCTCGTCGACCCGACCGACGTGCTCGCCCGCACGTGCGTCGCCCATGCGACGGCGGGTGGCGGCTGAAGCGCATCGAGCCCGTGGCCGACGCCGACGGATCGTGCCGCCTCGCCTGCTCGTGGAAAACTGTATGAATATACAGTATAGTATCCGGCGAACTCGAGCGGCGCGGGCATGACCCGTGCGGCACGTGCGCCGCGCCTGCGGGCATCCGCCGCAGCGTTCCGGCACCGTGAATTCCGGCTAACTCACTCAGACGGGCAGGCAAATTGTCATCCAGCAATCTGATCCGCATTCGCGGAGCACGTCAGCACAACCTCAAGAACCTCGATCTCGACCTGCGCACGGGCGAAATGACGGTCGTCACCGGGCCGTCGGGTTCCGGCAAGTCGAGCCTCGTGTTCGACACGCTGTACGCGGAAGGCCAGCGGCGCTACGTCGAGACGTTCAGCGCGTATGCGCGGCAGTTCCTCGACCGGATGGACCGCCCGCAGGTCGAGCGCGTCGACGGCGTGCCGCCCGCGATCGCGATCGACCAGACCAATCCGGTCCGCAGTTCGCGCTCGACCGTCGGCACGATGACGGAGCTCAACGATCACCTGAAGCTGCTGTACGCGCGCGCGGCCGAGCTGTTCGACCGCCAGACCGCGCGGCAGGTGCGGCACGACACGCCCGAGACGATCTACGCGGAACTCGTCGAGCGCACGCGCGCCGACGATCCGCGCGTCGTCGTCACGTTCCCGGTCGAGCTGCCGGAAAGCGCATCCGAGGACGAAGTCGCGCAGTGGCTCTCCGCGAGCGGCTACACGCGCGTGCAGGCGCAGCGCGAAGTCGCGTCGCCCACGGGCCCGCGCAAGCTGCTCGACGTGGTGGCCGACCGTTTCCGCGTGCAGCAGACCGACAAGGTGCGCGTGGTCGAGGCGATCGAGGCGTCGCTGAAGCGCGGCGGCGGCCGCGTGAACGTCTACGTGCTCGCGCCGGACGCGGAAAACGCGCTTGCCGCGACCGTCGAGCCGCAGGTGTGGCGTTTCTCCACCGGGCTGCACGACCCCGACAGCGACCTGCGCTACGCGGAGCCGCAAGCGGCGCTGTTCTCGTTCAACTCGGCATACGGCGCATGCGAAACCTGCCGCGGCTTCGGCCGCGTGATTGGCGTCGATCTCGGCCTGGTGATTCCCGACGCGCGCAAGACACTGCGCGGCGGCGCGATCAAGCCGATGCAGACGCCCGCATGGAAGGAGTGTCAGGACGACCTGATGCGTTACGCGGCGAAGGCGGACATCCGCCGCGATACGCCGTGGTCCGACCTGACCGACGCCGAGCGCGACTGGGTGATCAACGGCTCGCCGGACTGGAACGGCAAGTGGCAGAGCCAGTGGTACGGCGTGAAACGCTTCTTCGGCTATCTCGAATCGAAAGCGTACAAGATGCATATCCGCGTGCTGCTGTCGAAGTACCGCAGCTACACGCCGTGCGAGGTCTGCGGCGGCGCGCGCCTGAAGACCGAATCGCTGCAGTGGCGGCTCGGCTCGAAGGCGAACGCCGATACGGTGCTCGCGCCCGCGAATCGCTTCATGCCGCGCGGCGTCGACTGGACGCGCGCGCAGCTCGAGGCGCTGCCGGGCCTGACGGTGCACGACCTGATGCTGCTGCCGATCGAGCGCATTCGCCGCTTCTTCGACGAGATCACGCTGCCGAGCGCGCTGCTCGACGATGCCTTGAAGCTGCTGCTCGCCGAGGTGCGCACGCGCCTCAAATACCTGTGCGACGTGGGGCTCGGCTACCTGACGCTCGACCGGCAAAGCCGCACGCTGTCGGGCGGCGAGGTGCAGCGGATCAACCTGACCACGGCGCTCGGCACGTCGCTGACCAAAACCCTGTTCGTGCTCGACGAGCCGAGCATCGGCCTGCATCCGCGCGACCTCACGCGGATCGTCGAGGCGATGCAGCGGCTGCGCGACGCGGGCAATACGCTGGTGGTCGTCGAGCACGATCCGTCGGTGATGCTCGCGGCCGACCGGCTGATCGACATGGGTCCGGGCCCCGGCGAGCGCGGCGGCACGATCGTCTACGACGGCACGCCGGGCGACATCCGTTCCGCGCACACGCTGACGGGCGAGTATCTCGGCGGCCGCAAGCATGTCGCGCATGCGTCGAACTGGGCGCGCCGCCCGGTGGACGCGAACACGCCGCGCATCGTGCTCGAAGGCGCGACCGAGCACAACCTGCGCGACGTGACGGTCGAGATTCCGCTGCAGCGGCTCGTGTGCGTGACGGGCGTGTCGGGTTCCGGCAAGTCGACGCTGCTGCAGGACGTGCTCTATCCGGCGATGGCGCGCCACCACGGCAAGGCGACCGAGTCGCCGGGCGCGTTCCGCAATCTCACGGGTGCCGACCAGGTCGGCGACGTCGTGTTCGTCGATCAATCGCCGATCGGCAAGACCACGCGTTCGAACCCGGCCAGCTACGTCGGCGCGTTCGACGAGATCCGCAAGCTGTTCGCGAAGGCACCGCTCGCGCTGCAACGCGGCTACGGCGCCGGCACGTTCAGCTTCAACTCGGGCGACGGCCGTTGCCCGACCTGCGGCGGCTCGGGCTTCGAGCACATCGAGATGCAGTTCCTGAGCGACGTCTATCTGCGCTGCCCGGATTGCGACGGCAGCCGCTACCGCGCCGAGATTCTCGAAGTGCGCATCGAACGCGACGGCCGCGCGCTGAACATCGCCGACGTGCTCGACCTGACCGTCAGCGAAGCGGCGGCGTTCTTCGCGACCGATGCCGAGGTGCTGCGCGTGCTGCAACCGATCGTCGACGTCGGCCTCGAATACGTGAAGCTCGGCCAGCCGGTGCCGACGCTGTCCGGCGGCGAAGCGCAGCGGCTGAAGCTGGCCGGCTTCCTCGCCGAATCGGCGGCCGCCGCGGGCGGGCGCCGCGTCGCGAGCGAGGAGGCGCGCATCGCGCGTGCGAAGCTGTTCATGTTCGACGAACCGACGACCGGGCTGCACTTCGACGACATCGCGAAGCTGATGCAGGCGTTCGGCAAGCTGCTCGCGGCCGGCCATTCGCTGATCGTGATCGAGCACAACCTCGACGTGATCCGCGCGGCCGACTGGCTGATCGATCTCGGCCCGGAGGGCGGCGACGGCGGCGGCCTCGCGCTGTGCGCGGGCACGCCCGACGACGTGAAGGCATGCGCGCAATCGCATACCGGCGTCGCGCTGCTGCAGTACGACCGCGCGATGGACGGCGAAACCGCGCTCGCCGACGAAGGCGTGCCGCTGCAGGCCGTGCTGAACGCCGCCCGCGAGCGGCGCGCGATCGAGGGCGAGGACGTCGTGCGGATCGTCAACGCGCGCGAGCACAACCTGAAGGCGCTCGACGTCGACATCCCGCACGGCAAGTTCAACGTGATCACCGGCGTGTCGGGTTCCGGCAAGTCGACGCTCGCGTTCGACATCCTGTTCCACGAAGGCCAGCGCCGCTACCTCGAATCGCTGAACGCGTATGCGCGCTCGATCGTGCAGCCGGCCGGGCGGCCGGAGGTCGACGCCGTGTACGGCATTCCGCCGACGGTGGCGATCGAACAGCGGCTGTCGCGCGGCGGCCGCAAGAGCACGGTCGCGACCACGTCCGAAGTCTGGCACTTCCTGCGGCTGCTGTACGTGAAGCTCGGCCTGCAGCATTGCATCCACGACGGCACGCCCGTCACGTCGCAAACCGTCGAATCGATCGCCGCGCAGTTGCTGCGCGACCATCGCGGCGAGCATGTCGGGCTGCTCGCGCCGCTCGTCGTCAACCGCAAGGGCGTGTATACCGATCTCGCGAAGTGGGCGAAGGCGCGCGGCAGCACGCATCTGCGCGTGGACGGCGAGTTCGTGACGGTCGATCCGTGGCCGAAGCTCGATCGCTTCCGCGAGCACACGATCGAATTGCCGGTGGCCGACATCGTCGTGTCGCCGGACAACGAGGCCGAGTTGCGGCGCGTGCTCGACGAGACGCTCGAGCTCGGCAAGGGCGTGATGCACCTGCTCGCGCCGCTCGACGGGCTGCACCACGCGATGCAGAACGACCGCTCGACCGCGCGCGTCGGCGAGATCAAGGTGCTGTCGGTCAAGCGCGCGTGCCCGGTGTGCGGCACGAGCTATCCGGAACTCGATCCGCGGATGTTCTCGTACAACAGCAAGCACGGCTGGTGCACGACCTGCGTCGGCACGGGCGTCACGCTCACGCGCGAACAGCGCGCCGCGTACGACGACACGGTGCTCGCCGGGGACGATCGCGGCCGCGAGCAGACTTTGCCGTCGGACGAGCAGGAACCGGAAGGCGTCGGCAACGAGCCGTGCCCGGATTGCAGCGGCACGCGCCTGAATCCGTCCGCGCGCGCGGTCACGTTCGATGCGCATCCGATCGTCGAGGTCGCGCAGTGGACGGTGTCCGATACGCGCCGCTGGATCGACGCGCTGGAGCTGACGGGGCGCGACGCGCAGATCGCGCGCGACATCGTCAGCGAGATCGGCAGCCGCCTCGCGTTTCTCGAGGAAGTCGGGCTCGGCTATCTGAGCCTCGATCGCGCGGCGCCGAGCCTGTCGGGCGGCGAAGCGCAGCGCATCCGGCTCGCGGCGCAGCTCGGCAGCAACCTGCAAGGCGTGTGCTACGTGCTCGACGAGCCGACGATCGGCCTGCATCCGCGCGACAACCAGATCCTGCTGGATGCACTGCGCAAGCTCGGCGACAAGGGCAACACGCTCGTCGTCGTCGAGCATGACGAGGACACGATTCGCCGCGCCGATCACATCATCGACGTGGGCCCGGGCGCCGGCAAGCGCGGCGGCACGCTGGTCGCCGAGGGCGCGGTCGCCGATCTGGCCGCGCGGCCGGACTCGGTGACGGGGCGCCTGCTCGCGCACCCGATGACGCACCCGCTGCAACCGCGCCGTGCGGTGAGCCTGCCGGGCAAGCAGGGCGCGCCGGCAGTGCCGGAGGGCTGGCTGACCGTGCACGGCGCGACGCTGCACAACCTGCGCGACGTCACCGTCGGCATCCCGCTCGCGCGGCTCGTCGCGGTGACGGGCGTCAGCGGTTCGGGCAAGTCGACGCTCGCGCGCGACGTGCTGATGACGAACCTGCTCGATGCGGTGGGCCGCTCGGCGCTGTCGTCGCCGGCCACGCGGCGCGCACGCAAGGCCGCGCAGCAGGACGCGCCGGCCACGAACCGCCGCTCGAGCGTGCTCGCGCGCAGCGCGCCGCGGCCGTCGCTGAACGTCACGCATGCGTGGCAGGGCTGCGAATCGCTGAGCGGCTGGGAACGGATCGACCGCGTGCTCGAAGTCGACCAGACGCCGATCGGCAAGACGCCGCGCTCGTGCCCGGCCACCTACATCGGCGTGTGGGACACGATCCGCAAGCTGTTCGCCGATACGCTCGAAGCGCGTGCGCGCGGCTACACGGCGTCGCGTTTTTCGTTCAACACCGGCGACGGGCGGTGCCCGGCTTGCGAAGGGCAAGGCGTGCGCACGATCGGAATGAGCTTCCTGCCCGACGTGAAGGTGCCGTGCGACGTGTGCCACGGGCAGCGCTTCAATCCGGAGACGCTCGCGGTCACGTGGCGCGGCCGGAACATCGGGGACGTGCTGACGATGGAAATCGACGAAGCCGTGGAGTTCTTCGCGCCGATTTCCAACATCGCGCATCCGCTGCAGCTGATGAAGGACGTCGGCCTCGGCTACCTGACGCTCGGCCAGCCGTCGCCGACGCTGTCCGGCGGCGAGGCGCAGCGCATCAAGCTCGTCACCGAGCTCACGAAGGTGCGCGACGACATCACGCGGCGCGGCCAGAAGGCGCCGCATACGCTCTACGTGCTCGACGAGCCGACGGTCGGTCTGCACATGGCCGACGTCGCGAAGCTGATCCGCGTGCTGCACCGGCTGGTCGACGGCGGGCACAGCGTGGTCGTGATCGAGCACGACCTCGACGTGATCGCGGAAGCCGACTGGATCATCGATCTCGGCCCGGAAGGCGGCGTGGGCGGCGGCACGATCGTCGCGGCGGCGCCGCCCGAAGGGCTCGCGCAGGTGAGGGCGAGCCATACCGGGCACGCTCTGAAGCCCGTGCTGGCGCGAACGGCGACGGAAGACGGTGACGCGGCGCGGCAGGGAGAAGCGCGGGTCGGTTGAACGCGGTGCTTCATGTGAACGGCCCCGGTGTCAGGTCAGACACCGGGGCCGCTTTTACATGCGTCCGTGCGGTCAGTCGCGCAATCTCATTCGCCCTTGACGCCGATCGTCTCGATGATGGTCTCCAGTTGCGGGCTCATCGGCAGGTTGAGACTCATGCCCGACGGAAGCGGGCGCAGGAACCAGCGCTTGTACTGTCGCGTGATCTCGCCGTCGACGGCCAGCTCCTCGAACGTGCTTTTCACGACCTGCGCGAGCTGCGGATCGTCCTTGCGGAACATGATTCCGTACGGGTCGTATGACAGGAAATCGCCAACCACGTCGTACTTGCCGCCCTTGCTCGCATTCTCGGCAATCAGGCCGTACAGCAGCACGTCGTCCGTCGCGAACGCGTCGGCTTGACCGTTCGCGACGAGCGCGAAGCCCTGCGCATGGTCCGGCACCACCTGCAGCTGGATCCCGAGCCTGAACCGCGCGTCCAGGTCGCGCAGCGCCTTCTCGTTGGTCGTGCCGGCCGTCACCGCGACCTTCTTGCCCGCGAGATCGCGGAACGAGCGGATCGGCGAGCCTCGCTTCACCATCACCTTCGTGCCGGCCACGAAGATGATCGGCGAGAACGCCACGCGCTTCTGGCGCTCCAGGTTGCTCGTCGTGGAGCCGCATTCCAGATCGACCGTGCCGTTGACCACCGCGTCGATGCGGTTGTCGGACGTGACCGGCACCCAGCGGATCGTCAGGCTCTTGTTGACCGCATCCTCGATCGACGACACGAGCGCCTTGCAGAGCTCGATCGAATAACCGATCGGCTGGTTGCGCGCATTCAGGTACGAGAACGGGATCGACGCGTCGCGATAGCCGATCGCGATCGTGCCGCTGCTGCGCACCTTCGCGAGCGTGCCAGTCAGTTGGGCCGGCGCGAACGGCTCGACGCGCGGCGTCGTGGACGGCGCATCTTCCGCGTGCGCGGTGGCGCCCGCGGCAAGCAGGCCTGCGAGCGCGAGCGCACGCCAGAATCGCTGCATCTTCATCGCCGGGCCTCCGTCAGACATCCGCCGGATGCGCGATCGTCCCTTCCTGCTCCGCGTCGATGCGCGCCAGGTTGGCCTCGGCTTCCGCCTCCGACATGAGCTGGCCTTCCCACTTCGCGACTACCGCGCTGGCGATCGAATTGCCGACCGCGTTGGTGGCCGAGCGGCCCATGTCGAGGAACGTGTCGACACCGAGGATCAGCAGCAGCCCGGCTTCCGGAAGCCCGAACTGGTGCAGCGTGGCGGCGATCACGACGAGCGACGCGCGCGGCACGCCGGCCATCCCCTTCGACGTCAGCATCAGGACCAGCAGCATCGTGATCTGCGTGCCGAGCGACAGGTGGATGTTGTACGCCTGCGCGATGAACAGCGCCGCGAACGTGCAGTACATCATCGAGCCGTCGAGATTGAACGAATAGCCCATCGGCATCACGAAGCTCGAAATTCTGCGCCGGACGCCGAACCGGTCGAGTGCATCGAGGATCTTCGGATACGCGGCTTCCGAGCTGGCCGTCGCGAACGACAGCATGAACGCTTCCCGGATCAGCACCAGCAGCTTGAATACGCGGCGGCCGAGGAACAGCAGACCCGCGCAGACGAGCAAGGTCCAGAGCAGGAACAGGCTCACGTAGAAATCGCCCATGAACACCGCGAACTTCAGCAACACCGACAGCCCGTTGACCGCGACGGTCGCGGCCATCGCCGCCAGCACCGCGAGCGGCGCGAGCTTCATCACGTAGCCGGTGATCTTGAGCATCACGTGCGACAGCTGGTCGATCGCGGCCACGAGGATCTTGCCGCGCTCGCCGAGCGCGGCGAGTGCCACGCCGAAGAACATCGAGAACACGACGATCTGCAGGATCTCGTTGTTGCTCATCGCCTCGGCGAACGACCTCGGCACCATGTGGCCGACGAAATCCTTGAGCGTGAACTTGGACGTCGCGAGATTCGCCGATGCGCCGATGTCCGGCAGCGGCAGGCCGAGGTTGTCGCCGGGCCGCAGCAGGTTCGCCATGAACAGCCCGAGCAGCAGCGAGATCAGCGACGCGGTGACGAACCAGCCGATGGATTTCGCGAACACGCGCCCGACCGATGCCGCGTCGCCCATGTGCGCGATGCCGACGACCAGCGTGGAGAAGACGAGCGGCCCGATCACCATCTTGATCAGGCGCAGGAACACGTCGGAGATGAGCGAGATGTATCCGGCGATCTCGGTGGTGGCCTTTTTGTCAGGAAAGCTCGTGAAGATCATGTAGCCGATCAGGATGCCTGCCACCATCGCGATCAGGATCCAGATGGCTGCAGCGTTCTTTTTCTGCATCGTGATGCCTCCCATGCACCGGTTCCGCAACCGGGGATGGAAGGACAATACAGGACGCGAACGGCGATGAACAGTGCAACCGGGGGCGGGTTTGCGCTAGCGCGGTGTCGCGACCGATTGCCCGGCGACGATTGCACCGGTGGCGCTGCGGTGCACGGGGCCGGCGCAACCCGGCATCCGGTTTGTGCGGAGCAGCACACGGCTTGTCCGATGGCCTGTGAATCCCGACGGCGGTTTCGCGGTGGGCGACGCGCTTCGTGCCGGCTTCCGGCTGCGGAGAAAGGCCGCGCGGTCCTCGAATCGCTGCGCGGGTGAATGCCGCCACTCACGCAGCGCACAACCTTCGGAAGCGGGTAGGCGCAATGAAGAGGAGTGGCCGTGGGGCACTTCTTCCCGGCGCTCAAAAGTGCGCGGCGCAATAGGTTCGGGCTATGACCGGCAGTGTCGATCGATAGTTGTCGCGTGGCGGGTTTCCGCGTGTAATGGCCGGCGAAACAGGATGATGCCAACGACTCGACGGAGGAGCCGCCCGTGAAGATGGCAGCAGCAGTGAAACGAGCGGTCGATGACGACGTGAAGGTTCGCGTAAGGTCGGACAACATGGGCGTCGACATCGCGGCGAGAGAAGCGGTGCGCGTGAATGCCCGGTCATACCTGTTCGTGCCGGGAAACAAGCCCGAACGGTTCGACAAGGCGCTCGCGAGCGGCGCCGATGCGGTCATCCTCGATCTCGAGGATGCGGTCGAGCCGGAGGCCAAAGTGGCCGCGCGCGAGGCGATAGCACAGTGGGTTTCGCCCGGGCATCCGGTGCTCGTTCGAATCAACGCACGAAACACGCCGTGGTTCGAGACGGATGCCGCGCTCGGCGCGTTGAACGGGGTGGCCGGTATCGTGCTGCCGAAGGCCGAGCGTGCGGATGACGTGTGCGCTGCCATTGCGCTTGCGCGCCGGCGTGTGCCGGTCTATCCGCTGATCGAAAGCGCGCGTGGCATGTGGAATGCGCTTGAGGTCGCCAAGGCACCGCATGTCGGACGATTGTTGTTCGGCACGCTCGATTTCATCGTGGACATGGGTATGTCGGATGATGGCGTTTCGCTCAATCACTTTCGCTCGCAGCTGACGTTGATTTCGCGCGTCGCCGGGATCGAATCGCCGGTCGACGGCGTGACGCCGGATATTCACGACGGGGAACGGATCGAGCGCGACGCGTTAAACGGAAAGCAACTGGGATTCGGCGGAAAGCTGTGCATTCATCCGAGGCAGATCGGATTCGTGCACACGTGCTTTCGACCGAGTGCGGATGAGGTGCGCTGGGCGCGCCGCGTGCTCGACGCGATGCGCGAAGCGAACGGCGGCGTGGTGACGGTCGACGGGAAGATGGTCGATCGGCCCGTGTTGTTGCGAGCGACACGCATTGCGGAGCTGGCCGCGTCCGGCAGCTCGGCAGCGGAGGGGGCGGGCCGTGCATGACAAAGCGCGATCTTGCCGGCATCGGGACGAGATGCGAGTCGTTCCCGGTGACATCGCACACGTTCATCGCCTGTCCACCGAAGCAGGTTCGTTCATCAGCTCGACAACCCAGTCGATGAACGATCCTGTTGTGGAAATTCGGAGACGTTGCTCATGAGCGACGTCGGCCCTCGCATGTGCGAGCACGGCGTTTCCAAACCACGCGGCAATCGCGCTCACCTGCTCGATTCGATTCGGTGACCGCTCGCCTGCAGAAATGGAAAGCCTGCAAAGCAAAGTTGGCTTGCGAGGCCGATCGCGCCGGGCACAGACCAAAAGCCGGCAAAGTACTCGAGCACGGTCCTTTTGAACAGCAGCCAGCCAGTGCACACCTCCGCAAACGTCAATATGGCCAGCGCGATCGCGCCCATCAGCAACGCCTCGTTGGTATCTGTCAGCATGTCGTGTTTTTTCGCGCTCCAGCGCGACAGGTACCAACTCGCGGCAAGCATGAATGGCGCTTCGAGCGATACCGCTGCCGTCTCTCCCAGGAACCGCACCAGCAGCAGGACACGAATCGTTCCGAAGGCGAAGCCGATCACAAAAACGGCCAATGCATAAACGCAGCCCGCTTCGGCGCAGGTTGCCCATCTGGGGCTACGATGCGAGCGCCGCGTCACGGAGTTTCACGTGTTTGATAGGGAGGGGGCACTAGCAAGTGAAAAGATCGGTGTGTCCGAAGCCCTGCGAGTAATCGAGCACCGAAATGACTGTCGGAATCACGCGAAATATCCGGACGTCGTCAGGAGATGGCATCGGCATCGGCGGCGCCTGCATATCCGGATACTTCAGTGGAAGCATGCGCAAGACCTTCTCTGCTTCGGCACGATCGGTCACGGGTTGTGCGTGCGCCGCCATCGACAAGCCGGTAATCGCCATCAGATCTGACGTGTCGTGATCGATCGTGAGCGATACGCGGTCGTCGCGGGCCAGATTGGCCGCCTTCTGGCTTTCCAGGCCGCAAAGAAAGTAAAGCGTCAGTCCCTGGCTCACGTAGCCGACGGTGGTCGCCTGCGGCCAGCCGTCCGGCCTCAGCGTGGCGATCGTCATGATCCGATGCTGGTCCAGCAATGACAGGATCTTTTGCTTGATCTGCGCGTCCATGGATCACCTTCCCGTTCGTGAAATCCTATCCTGTACCACCGTGTCATCCGGCGCTTGATGCAAATCAAATGCCGAAGATGAGCGACTTCGAGACGCATGGCGCGCAAGAGCGAGTGGCCGGCCAGCACGGCCCGCTTCGCAAGACTCGACTCAAGCCGACCGCAATTGACTGAAATCAACAGCGCCGGCATTTGCCTGACATAGGTTGAGGCACGGGGGATTGGGACTCGCGGTCCAAAGGGGGCATTGCGAATTTTCCGTTGCCCACTGCAACGTACGGGAATCTGGCATGAACAGGCGAACTTTTTTCGTCGGCGCCGGCGGCGCCTTGTTGCTGGCCGGCGGCACGACGGCGTGGATGTCGTCCGTGGGATCGATGGCCGACTATCAGGCCTATGCAAAGCGCCTGCGTGCCGATCTGACAATGCCGCCGAACCTTGGCGGCCTCATCCGCCATGCGACTCTTGCCGCCAACAGCCACAATACGCAGCCTTGGTGGTTTCATGTCGGCGACGGGTTCATCGACATTCTGCCGGATATCTCGCGCCGCACACCCGCTGTCGACCCGGACGACCATCATCTGTTCGTGAGCCTTGGATGCGCGGCGGAAAACCTCGCCATCTCGGCGGCGGCAACCGGCTGGCCGGGCGAGGTGCAGATGGCGCCCGGCGGAGACGGCGCGCGTTATGCATTCATACACGGATCGACGAGGGCGAGTTCGCTCCATGCTGCAATTGCCAAACGACAGTCGACGCGCGCGGAATATGACAGCCATCCCGTTCCTGTCGCCGATCTCGCATTCCTCGAGCAGGCTGCCGCCACGCCCGGCGTTCACTTGACCCTCATCACTGACCGAATGAGGATCGACAAGGTCAGAGATCTGGTTCTCGCGGCCAACGACGTTCAAATGGCGGATTCGGCTTTCATGAGCGAACTGGAGCGATGGATCCGATTCAACCCACGCAGCGCCATGTCGTCGGGCGACGGCCTGTTCTCCGCTGCGAGCGGGAATCCCGTGCTGCCGAGCGCACTCGGCCGCTTCGCGTTCGAACGGTTCTTCAACGCCCGAACCGAGCGCGACAAATATGCACGCCAAATCGATTCGTCAGCGGGCATCGCCGTGTTTGTCGGCGATCGGGAAGACAACGAGCATTGGATCAGGGTCGGTCGGGCCTGTCAGCGCTTCGCGCTGACGGCGACAAACCTTGGAATCAAGGTCGCCTTCGTCAATCAGCCCGTCGAGGTCGCGCGCTTTCGTCCGCTTCTGGCAGGCATCGTCGGCGATACTGGCCGGCGACGGCCGGATATCGTCATGCGCTTCGGCTACGGGCCGACCTTGCCGTTCTCGCCCCGCCGTCGCGTGGAGGCGGTGCTGGTTTGATGCCGCCGGTATTGCCGCGCTGTCGGCGTCGTGGAGCACGATGTGAGGAGGGGACTGTTTGACCTGGACAGTTGCCGTTAGGCGGATGGGACTCCGAACGTCAGGGAAGGGGCGAGTGTGGTCCGCTGCGTCAGGCGACCCTCGGCGACGAGCAGTCTTTCAAGTCGCTGCTTTGTCAGACATCTTTCAGTCCAGAGGCTCGCCGCCGCAAGCGGCCGCGGTGGGTTCGGAAAGTCAGCGGATCCGCTATCCGAAAACCCGAGCCCATACCGCCCGAAGGCGTCGCGCGCGATCTTCGAGCAGATATGAGGCCGCGAGCGTCAAGAGACCTGAAATTGCACCCGTCAAGATGTGCTCGACAAAGGGGATGCGGTAGTGACTCGTGTGTGAGTAGGCATCACCCAACGTTGTCAGGACACCAACGATCAGCGCATTGCCGTATCGATGTGTGTAGAGTTTCGACGCGGGCGTGAAAGTCAAAAGTACCGCCAGGAGTCCGGTGAACAAACCTGTATGAAACGCAATGGACCAGTGGGCAAGGCTCGTGATATTTCCCCAGCTTCCCGGCATGCAGGTCATGCACGCACTGGTCGGCTGCCAGAAACGCTGGATAAACAGTCTGACGCGGTGCTTCCACTCGGTTGACATGATGCATTCCCGTCGACGTCATCGTCACGGCCGACACCACCACACGCATTGTTCAAGCGGTTTCCAAACCGTCCAACGAGCTTGCCGCCCTCGTTACGGATGGGTTGGCTGTGCGTCGCGGAGGCCGAGCAATAACTTGGACATTGGGGGAATACTACTCCACGATTAGACGGCCGCTGTCTCCGCCGAGACCGGAATTCAACTTTCGCGTCTATCGGTGCGGGCCCGTCCATGACGCGCATCGAACGATGCGTTTCCGAGCGACGTCGACGTCCGACATCGACCCGAAACGGTCCTCCGATCCAGCACGTACTCAGCGGTCGCTTACGAGCGTAAGACGGCCAGTCGCGACGGCGCTGACGGCTCGGTGGGCTGAACGGCTATTCAACGAATGGTTAGCTTACGCTTATCGCGACGCCAGACCGAATAGGTAAGAACCGAGAACCCAAGGTTCTCGTTGCATCAGGATCGGTAGGCCGGATTGCACGCCTGCCGACGCAGGTCTTCAAAGTTTCCACTGCACCGTGGAGCGGTACTCGGATAATTCGGACAAGAAACATTAAAGTCTTGAGGCCACGCCGCCGCTAGCCGGAGATGACGCAAAATCACTAGGCAATCCCGCTCGAAATGCGTAAATTCATATGTCCAGAGCGACAAGAAAATTACAAAGAGAAAGTCGAAAGAATTCCTGAAAAATAATGTAAGAATGGGGATCCGCCATGGCTAAGAAGACACAAGACGCCGCTACAACCGCCAGACTTGAGGATGACGATCCTCGATCGCTACAGCTCCTCCTGAGCCATATTGGTGCCGGCAGCTCTTATAAGAAATTACAAGCACAAGGCGTCACCAACCTCGTCGAGCTGCGGAAGGTCATCGGTAGCGCCCCTGGAAAAGACGCGCTCCGTAAAGCGCTTAGCGGCAAGACTGCGACCACGAGCGATGCCCTTGCGGGAGAGTTGGTCGGAGCCGATGATGTCGACGAAAGGCTGGGAACCTTGCTGACCGAGATCGAGCCGAATCGAATGGTGAAACTCAAACCACCGGCCCGCACCATCTTGCGTCCGCGTGCGAACGCGGAACTGAAAGCGTATCTCGGCGCCAACGGCTTCGGCGCGGAGCTGATGCCCGTCTTCGAGAGTGAGGGGGTAACATCACTGGACTCACTGCGTCGCGCATTGAACAACAAGTCCGACGCTAAAGGAACCTTTCAAAAACTGACGAGGAAACTCGGCAAAACGACAGACCTCGACGCTACCACTACCGTACTTGGCTCGGCCGAGCTCAGCAATCAACTGGCATCGCTATCATTACCCATGCTGGAGGCAGAGCAGGCGAAACCACGTCCGGATTTCCGGCAGTCAGGGCTCGATGCGAATGCGGTCGCACGCTACGAGCATTTGAAGCAAGCTGTGGACGAAGTCAATGCGCTGCGCCAACAAGATGCCGACAAGGCCCATGATCTGTCCGACGACATTTCCGAGAAGACCCAGCAAAGGCTCGCATCGATTCTGACCAAGGTGAATTCGCGGGATCTCCTCAATGTATTCGACGGTCGATCACCTGCGACCGTGGAGGACCTCAATGAAGCGCTCGATGCCGTGACGCACGGGCTAAGTAGAGCCGCGGATGAAGCATTCAGCGCGTTGATTTTCAAAGACTGGAAACCACAGGACGTGGACGCCCTGGCCACGCAGAATTGTTTGAAGCGCGGGTTGCTGATTTCGGCGACTGGCATCTACGAGGTCAGTGGCAGCGATCTGGTGACAGCCGTCTGTGGGCGTGGCACGCCCGCAGCATATGAAGAAGTCGTCAGCGACTACGAGAGCGAACAGAATTACCAACTCGCAGAGAGGACTATTAAGGAATCCTCGCATACATACTCGACCTCGAACAGTCTTCTTGGCGGATTCTTCACCTCTTCGGGCATCGGTGCAATATGCGGCGCCTTCCAGTACGCAAAATCGAGGATGACCAGCGAATCCAAGGCGCACGCGCAAAAAACCTGGCAGTCCGTGAAGGTGAAAGAGCGCAGCGTCTATGCCCCAAAGATGGTCATCACGCTACCGCGCGAAACGATCGCGCTGTCTGACACGGCCGTGCGCCATCTGATGCAGATTTCCAAGGCGGACCCGCAATTGCACGACGAGTATGCGCGCCTCTTTCTTTCAAACTTTGGCGGTCACGTCTTCCGGTCGGTCACGCTAGGTGGACGATACAGCTATGTGGCCAGAGCAGAGTCAACCAGTAGAGAAACCTATGATGACCTGGAAACAGCGCTGAGCGAAGCGCAACAGAAGGCGGGGTCGCTCGGTGCCGGATTCTTCGGAAAGTTCTTGGCGGGCGGATCGTCGGCGCACGAGAACACGACGTCCTCGGTTTCGGCGACGAGCATGGTCACGAAGGCCGGCAAAAAGCAACAGGATGTCCGCGTGAATATCGTAGGGCGCGGAGGACTGCAGGAGATGCCGTTCGACCAATGGAGGCAGAGCCTGTTGCGTTCGGAATGGTGGAGCGTAATCGACCGCCGGGAGGCGATTGCCGTCTGGGACCTGCTGCGCACGACGGAATCTGTCGAGCTTGATGCCGACAAGCGCGGCATCCTGGCCAAATTGCTCGAGCGCGTCTGGATTCACGATGTCTTCCTTCAATCGCTGAACGGATCGGACTTGGCATGCTATCGGCGGCTCGCCGAAGGGATACGTGCAGCGACAGAGAAAGGCACGAGAATCGACACGGTGAAGCAATTGGAGGAGGTCCTGAAAACGCACGCATCCGCTCTGGCGAAACCGCAGATGAGACTGAAATACGTGACGGTGACCAGGGATGAGGAAACCAAGGGCGGCGCCGTGGAAGTCACGTTACCGCCACCATGGAAGATCCTCTCCGGCGGCGGCGGTGCGCTCACGAACACAGACCACGTGCTCATCGAAAGCTATCCGATCAAGGAAACCAAGAATGGCAAAGAAATCTGGAAATGGCGCTTGAAGACAAGAGCTGCAGCCTATACGGATCATGATGACAGGGCAAAGGCCAAGCTGACGATGGGTCTCATTCTGCTCTACGATCCGGACAATGAGTGGGATGTGCGCGTGTTCGATCGTAAAGCAGAGGATAGTCTGGAGCAGCATGAGATGGGCATAGATGCCTTCGGCTTTGTCATCACCGGAGGCGGCGCGCGCATCGACTACTATGAACGTCCAACGATTACTGGTATCGGATTTCCTCACGAAGCTGTCACGCAGGCCCGCTATGCGCCGCTCAGAGTCTGGTGCGTGAAGACAGCCAACGTGCAGTCTCCACATGGAGGCGATGGGACAAATGTGAGAGCGCACATGTTGACGGGCTATGTCATCGCCATCAAGGCGACCAATGGCGCGGCGCTCGAACCTGTGTACACGTCCACGCTGACCGACAAAAGGCACCATCCGACCGCCGAGCTGGTACATGAACGCGGTGCAAGCGACTCGCCAATGATTGGCGGCGGCGCATGGGTAACGGGTCAACGCAACTTTATTTCGTGGAGCATGCCCGTGCTGGACGCAGACGGGCGCGGCATCTGGAAGGCCTACAGCGCCGACCGTGCGGATTGGAAAGATGAGCAACAGTTGCAGCTCGTGACCATCGGCCTGAAAAATATCGAAACGAGCATCACTCCGGAGTCGCATACGGGAGCAGGCTACAATTGTTCGTTCAAGGACGCCTATACCGACTGGAAGAACGAACACCTTTGACGCGAACGAGACAGTTCAACTCATTGAATTTGGCATTTTCAGACTGGGGGAGAATCGTGTTAAGAATTCTTTTGATTTTCAGCTTCTTTTTGGCATTTGCAGCGTCTGCCCATGCGAAGATTCAGTTTGCGAACGGGTGGAGCGAGCCAGAAAACAGCGATGTGCGAAAATACGATAAGTCGGGGGCGAAGAATTTCTTGAGGGGGGAGACTGACGACCTTAAAAGAATAATCGACAGTCCGGATGCTTGCGTACTTCAAGTAACCAAGGGCTGTCATCAGAAGAGCGATCCGCACTTCACCGTCAATGGAATGAGCTCATCAAAATGCAAAGTCGATAATCTTTACGCACATACGAAGAGTGTTCATGTGCCATGTAGACCGTAAGCATATCTGACGCTCAAGCCGTCTCGACTACGTACCCAGGCTTTCTTGGGATGTCTGGATAGGTTGGCGATGGGTGGCATGCTCATTGCGCCCCGGACTTGGTTGCAAAACTCGGTTCCGAGGCCGTGGGTCCGGTAACAACAAACCGATCGAACCGTTCGTCGTATCGATCAGCGTAGTCGGCCGCTTCCAAACGAAATCTTGTCGTTTGAGCGGCACACGAGGCGTGCGGGTTGAATCCGCAAACGATCGACGACGCCCGTGTGCCACTCTCGGAGTGGCGCCCGGCGATGCCTTAGTATCCGTTCACGATCTCTACGATCGCTTCGATTTCCACAGACATCCCGTTTGGCAGAGAACCCATCCCGACCGCCGATCTGGCGTGCCGGCCGCGATCACCTAGAACCTCGACCAACAGGTCTGAGCATCCATTGATGACCTTCGGGTGATCTTGGAAATCCGGCTCGGCGTTTACCATTCCGAAGATCTTCAAAACTCCCTCCACGTGGTCGAGCGACCCCACCGCCTGCTGAATTGTCGATAAAAGCTGTAGACCCACTTGACGGGCATCGGCGTAGCCACGATCGACACTATAATTTCGACCCAATTTTCCCTTGATCACTGAGCCGGAAGCATCACGTGGCCCCTGACCAGATAAATAAAGAATCTGACCGGATCGACGCCAGCTCACGAAGTTGGCGATCGGGGCGGGAACTGGAGGCAGCACTAAACCTAAACTTTGAATGCGATCGGCGGTAGTCATGGTGGTCATGGTTTTAGTACCCGGTTTGAACGCGAAAAGTAGATCAGCTTCGCTTGTCATTTTGGCATATCTGCCTGTGTTATATCCACGACGGCCTCAGCGTGGGTGAGGTGCTTCTATTAATGAAGCGTCCATTTTCGGGAACGTGGAGTCGATCGTGAACAAATCATGTGATGCCATCGAACGGTTGAATCCGCCGCCGTTTTGAGCCATTCGACGCGACCGGCTGGTGATAGAACAGGAGCGGCATCGCCGTAGGACATATTGATCGTGACGGGTGGGCGCATTCATCTACATACCGCCGTCAATCGAAATAAGGCTGCAACACCCCCTCGATCCAGTCCATGAACGCCCGAACGCGCGGCGACAGATTGCGCCGATGCGCGACGACGAGCGACGCCGCGAGAGGCTCGGGACGCAGATCGGGCAGCACCTCGACCAGCGCGCCGCTTTCGATATGATTCGCGAGTGCCGAATACCCGGCCTGGATCAACCCGATGCCCGCAAGCCCGGCTGCGTGATAGGTCTGCACGTTGTTGACCTGCATCGCGCTCGGCAATGCAAGCGTCGCATAGCCGTCGCCGCTCGGATATTCCCACCCGGGGTGCCGCGCGCCGAGTGTCAGCGCGTAGTGGACCATCCGGTGTCCCTGACCGACGAGATCGTCGAGCGTTCGCGGCACGCCATACCGCGCCAGATAGCCGGGACTCGCCGCGTTGATCATGCGCAGGCGGCCCAACGGCCGGGCAATCAGCGTCTCGTCCACGATCGGCCCCAGACGGATCACGCAATCGAATCCTTCCTGGACGAGATCGACGCGCCGATCGGTGCTCGACAGTTCCAGTTCGAGCTCCGGATGCATCGCCATCAGTTGCGGCAGCGCGGGAACCACGACGCTGCGCGCGAGCTCGGTGGGCATGTCGACGCGCAATCGTCCGCGCAGCCGCGTGCCATTGCCGGAAAACATCGACTGAAGTTCCTGTACGTCGGCCAGCAGGTCCCGCGCGCGCGCATAAAAGGCGCGTCCGTCCTCGGTCAGCTGCACGCTGCGCGTCGTCCGATGCAGGAGCGCGACGCCCACGTCGCGCTCGAGCGCGCGAATCACCATCGACACCCGTCCTTTCTGGATGCCCAGGCTTTCGGCCGCGCGCGTGAAGCTCGTCATTTCGGCGACACGGGCGAAGATCAACAGCGCGTCGAGGTTTTGCATTGTTCTCCCCGGGAGTAACAGAACGTTCAATCGGCCGTCATTTATAACTCAATTTGAACTCAGTAAAGTGCCTTCCGATGTCGTCCCCCGACGACCACCTGAACGAAAGGGCACAACGATGACACAGCACATCTCTCCGGTTAGAACGATCGTCGTCTATCACTCCGGCTACGGGCATACCGAACGCATGGCGGCGGCTGTCGCGGAGGGGGCCGGCGGCGTTCTCGTCGCAATCGACGCCGATGGCAACATCGCGCCGGACGCGTGGGACGCGCTTGCCGGCGCGGATGCCGTCCTGTTCGGCTCGCCGACCTACATGGGCGGTCCCAGCTGGCAGTTCAAGAAGTTCGCCGATGCATCGTCGAAGGCCTGGTTCGAAGGCGCATGGCGCAACAAGATCTTCGGCGGCTTCACCAACAGCGCAAGCATCAACGGCGACAAGCTCAATACGCTCGAATACTTCGTTCTGCTTGCGGGGCAGCACGGCGGCATCTGGGTGAGCATGGACATCAAGCCGGCGAACCTGAAGGCGTCGATGCGTGACGACCTGAATCGCATGGGCTCCTATATCGCGCCGATGGCGCAGACGCCGGCCGATGCGTCGCCCGATGAAATGTCGTCGGGGGATCTCGAGACGGCACGCCGCTACGGCGCACGGGTCGCAACGATCGCCGGACAATTCCGGGCAGGACACGCTCGCATCAGCTGAAACCTGGCGTGCGGGGCGCTCCGGAACGGACGCCGCCGCACTTTATCCCGCCGACCTCGAAGGAAACGGCCATGAAATACAAGCAACTGGGCCGCACCGGCCTGTACGTCTCCGAGCTGTGTCTCGGCACGATGACGCTGGGCGGCAATGCCGATGCCGGCATGTGGGCCGCGATCGGCGCGGTCGGCCAGGACGACGCGACCCGACT
The DNA here is from genome assembly GCF_053427615.1 of Burkholderia sp. AW33-5. Lineage (NCBI taxonomy): Bacteria > Pseudomonadati > Pseudomonadota > Betaproteobacteria > Burkholderiales > Burkholderiaceae > Burkholderia > Burkholderia sp. AW33-5. The sequence goes on from NZ_JBSAXA010000008.1 coordinate 182,019, forward strand.
GATCTCGCGCGCACTGGACGAGGGAATCAACTTCATCGATACCGCCGACATCTACTCCTTCGGTCAGTCCGAACGCCTCGTCGGACAGGCGCTTCGGGACCTCGGCGTCGCACGCAGCGAGATCGTGCTGGCGACGAAGGCGGCGGGCGTGATGGGCCCGAAACCCAACGATCAGGGCGCGTCGCGCGGCCACATCATGGATTCCGTGCAGCGAAGCCTGGAACGGCTGCAGGTCGACCATATCGACCTTTACCAGATCCACGCGAACGATCCCGTGACACCGATCGAAGAGACGCTGCGGGCGCTCGACGATCTGACGCGTCAGGGGCTGGTTCGCCATGTCGGCGTCTCGAACTGGCGCGCCGGAAAGATCGGCAAGGCGCTCGGGCTCAGCGAAGCGCTCCATGCGACGCGCTTCGAGACCCTTCAGGCCTACTATTCGATCGCCGGACGCGACGTGGAGCGCGAACTGGTGCCGCTCGCGATCGACGAGCAGATGGCGCTCCTCGTCTGGTCGCCGCTCGCCGGCGGGCTGCTGTCGGGGAAGTTCGGCCCCGGCGCGCCGACCGAAGCGGGTTCGCGGCGCAGCCATTTCGATTTTCCGCCGGTCGATCTCGAGCGCGCCTGGCCGTGCGTTGCAGCGATGCGCGCGATCGCGGACGCGCGACGCGTGTCGGTCGCCCGGATCGCGCTCGCGTGGCTGCTCGCCAAGCCGCATGTCACGAGCGTCATCATCGGCGCCAAACGCGTCGAACAGCTCGAAGACAATCTCGGTGCTGCCGATATCGTGCTGACCGGGGACGAGCTTGCGCAGCTCGATGCCGTGAGCGCATTGCCGCCCGACTATCCCGGCTGGATGATCGATCGTCAGGCGGCGGGCAGGGTGCCGCGGCCTTTCACGCGTGCGGTGTCGAAATAGGGCGGCCGACGGCGATCCTTGTCGTGCTCGACGGGATCGCCCGACGCTGAACACCGCCCCGCACCGGGTTTCCGCACGGCGATCGTCGCCGCAACCGCTAGAATTGCGGTTTTAGCCCGGAACACGTCCATGTCTTTTGCCTCGCTAGGCCTGATCGATCCCTTGCTGCGTAATCTGCAGGGCCTCAATTACCAGACACCCACGCCGGTGCAGGCCAAGGCGATTCCCGCGGTGCTCGGTGGCAAGGACGTCATGGCCGCGGCGCAGACCGGCACCGGCAAGACGGCGGGTTTCGCGCTGCCGCTGCTGCAGCGGCTGGTTCAGCACGGGCCGGCGGTGTCCAGCAACCGCGCGCGCGTTCTGGTGCTGGTGCCCACGCGCGAACTGGCCGAACAGGTGCTGCAGAGTTTCGTCGAGTACGGCAAGGGCCTCGACTTGCGGTTTCTGGCCGCCTATGGCGGCGTGAGCATCAACCCGCAGATGATGAAGTTGCGCAAGGGCGTGGATGTGCTCGTCGCCACGCCGGGCCGTCTGCTGGACCTCAATCGCCAGAACGCCGTGCAGTTCGATCAAGTCCAGACGCTGGTGCTGGATGAAGCCGACCGCATGCTGGATCTGGGCTTCGCGCGCGAACTCAACGCCGTCTTTGCCGCATTGCCGGTGCAGCGCCAGACGCTGTTGTTTTCCGCGACGTTTACCGACGACATCCGCGCGATGGCGGCGAGCATTCTGCGCAGTCCGGTCAATATCAGCGTCAGCTCGCCCAACGTCACCGCCAGCAAGATCAAGCAGTGGGTGGTGCCGGTGGACAAGCGGAACAAGCCCGACCTCTTCATGCACCTGGTGGCCGAGAACAACTGGGACCACGCGCTGGTGTTCGTCAAGACCCGCAATGGCGTGGATTACCTCGCGGCCATGCTGAACGATGCGGGTTATGCGGTCGACACCATCCACGGCGACAAGCCGCAGCCCGCGCGCCTGCGTGCGCTCGAGCGCTTCAAGACGGGCGAAGTGCAGATGCTGGTTGCAACCGACGTGGCCGCGCGCGGGCTGGATATCGACGACCTGCCGCTGGTGATCAACGTCGATCTGCCGATCGTCGCGCAAGACTACGTGCACCGTATCGGCCGTACCGGCCGCGCGGGCGCCAGCGGTGTGGCGGTGTCGCTCGTGTGTGCCGACGAAGCACCGCAACTGGCCGCGATCGAGGCGCTGATCCGGCAAACGCTGCGCCGTGAGGAAGAGCCGGGTTTCGAAGCCGAACACCGCGTGCCGGAAACCAGCGCGACCGGGCAGATCATCAAGAAACCCAAAAAGCCGAAGAAGCCCAAGGTGCCGCAAGCGGGGGCGGGCGCCATGCCTCCGGCCGGCAAAAAGCCGCGACCGCAAGGCGGGGAAGGCAAGCGCAAGCCCACGGGGCAGCGCGCCGCGCCCGCGGGCAAGGGGGCAAGCCTGTCGAGCGGTAGCCCGTTCAGCGTGCAAAAGCCGCGCGGCAAACCGGCCGGCAAGACGTCGGCGGGTTCGCGCAAGCCGGCTGGCAAGCCCGCGGGCGGGCGCGGGACGCGCTGATGCCGATCGGGGCGGCGCGGGCTACTGCCGTGTAGTCGAACACAGGTCGATCGCGCGCGCCCGAACCTGAATATCGGAACATGGCGGGCTTGCGTCCCCGGCGCGGACTGGACGCGTTTCTTCGACGTCAACGTCCTGAGCGGCGTACGCCTTGCCCGCCTGTTCCTGCCGGCGATGAAGCAGGCCGACCGGGGGCGCATCATTTTCAACTAGCTCCGTGGCCGGACTGGCTCCGGCACAGTCCGGATTGTGCTCGTTCAGTGTTCCGATGCGATCGGTCGATTGCCGGGCAAAGCCAGCCGCTCGCACGCCGGCGCGCCGGATCGTACGTGATCCGAAGCATCCGTCACCCGAGGAACGAACGAGAAACGCGGTCAGCGAAAGAAGAGTTCCCGCATCCCGAAGGTGTGATGCGCTTCGGCGGCCATCAGCACCATGAGCACCAGCAGGCACAGCGGCGGTATCAGGATCGCGTACACCAGCGCCAGCCGCTCCCACATCATGTGCATGAAGATCGATACGATCAGCCCGGCCTTGGCGATCATCAGCACGACGATCAGCACCCAGCGCATCAGGCCCTGCACGTGGAAATAATCCACCAGATACGACAACGTGCTCAGGACGAACAGCAGGCCCCAGATCTTCAGGTAGATGCCGATCGGATGCTGCTGGCCGTGCGCGGCGTCGGGGCGATCGGCGGGATCGGAGTGGTCCATGGACTGCCTCACCACAAATAGAACAGCGCGAAGATGAACACCCACACCAGGTCGACGAAGTGCCAGTACAGGCCGGCGATCTCGACGATCTGGAAGTTGCCGTGCTCGGTGAACCCCGGCTGCAGGATCTTGCGTGCGATCAGCAACAGGTAGATCACGCCGCAGGTCACGTGAAAGCCGTGGAACCCGGTGATCATGAAGAAGCACGCGCCGAACTGCGTGGCGCCGAGCGGGTTGCCCCACGGGCGAATGCCTTCGTGGACGATCAGCTTGGTCCATTCGAAGGCCTGCATCGACACGAAGGTCACGCCGAGCAGCGCGGTCGCCAGCAACAGCGCGGCGGCGCGCCGTGCATTGCGCCGGTAGCCGAAATTGACGGCCATCGCCATGGTGCCGCTGCTGGTGATCAGCGTGAACGTCATGATGGCGATCAGCAGCAACGGCACGTCGACGCCCGCCACGGTGAGCCCGAACACCTTCGACGTGTCGGGCCAGGGCGCCGTGGTCGACATGCGCACCGTCATGTAGCCGATCAGGAAGCTGCTGAAGACGAAGGTGTCCGACAGCAGGAAGATCCACATCATCGCCTTGCCCCACGGCACCTTGAAGGCTTCGCGGTCGGCCGACCAGTCCGTGACGATGCCGCGCCAGCCGTCAGGCCCGGCGTCGGCGGGTGGGGTGGCGGCGGATTCCGGCGGGAGCGTGGGCGAGGTCATGGCGCGGCTCCATACAGCGGCCCGCAGATGGCGGCGACAACCGCCGGGGTGAGCCACCACATCGCCGCCAGCAGCACGAGCCAGACCGCCAGCAGGAAATGCCAGTAGAGGGCGCACAGCGAAATGGCGCGTTGAGCCCGGAACGGGTCCACATGCCGGCGTTGCGCGATCGTCACGGCCCAGGCCGCCAGCCCGCCGAGCACGTGCAATCCGTGCAGGCCGGTGAGCAGGTAGAGGAAGCTGTTGGAAGGATTCGCGATGACGGTCTGCCCGGCCGCCGACAGCATGCGCCATGCGGTCAGTTGCCCGATCACGAACACGGCGGCCAGCACGCCGCCGCACACCAGCCACGCCACGCGGTGCACGGTCAGCTGCCGGGCCCGCTGCATGGCGACGCTGGCCAGCGCGAGCGCGCCGGTGTTCCACCACAGCAGCGCCGGATGCGGGATCGGCTGCCAGTCGGGCTCGCGCATGCGCATGCCGTACGCGAGCAGAAGCAGTGAAAACAAGGCCGTTGCCACGGCCATGAATACGATCAGGCCGACGCGGCTCGCATTCGGCAAGACGGGCGGCGGCGTGTCGGGAACGAAGGTGCGCGGCAGCGTGGTCATTTGCGTACCTCGCCGGGTTGAAGCGTCGAGCGGGCCGGTTCCGGTTCCGGTGCCGTCGCGGGCGGCTGGTTTTGCGGGACGAAGTCTTCCGCTTGTCCCGGCGGGCTGTATTCGTACGCCCAACGGTAGACGACGGGTAGTGCGGCCCCCCAGTTGCCGTGCGCCGGCGGCGTTTGCGGCGTCTGCCATTCCAGCGTGGTGGCCCGCCAGGGATTGCCGTCGGCACGCTTGCCGCGCACGAGGCTCCACGCCAGGTTGTACAGGAACAGCAACTGCGCCACCGCCACGATCAGCGCGACGACGGTGATGAACGCGTTGAGCGTCTGCGCCGAGTGCGGAATGAAGCTGTAGCCCTCGTACGCGTAATACCGCCGCGGCATGCCGAGGATGCCGAGATAGTGCATCGGGAAGTAGATCGCGTAGGTGCCGACGAAGGTTGCCCAGAAGTGCGCGCGCCCGAGCGTGTCGTCGAGCATGCGGCCCGTCACCTTCGGATACCAGTGGTAGATGCCGCCGAACACCACCAGGATCGGCGACACGGCCATCACCATATGGAAGTGCGCCACCACGAAGTACGTGTTCGACAGCGGAATGTCGACGCTCACGTTGCCGAGATAGAGCCCGGTCAGCCCGCCCAGCACGAAGGTGCTGACGAAGCCGATGGCGAACAGCATCGGCACGGTCAGGTGGATATCGCCACGCCACAGCGTCAGCACCCAGTTGTAGACCTTGAGGGCGGTCGGGATGGCGATGATGAGCGTGGTGGTCGCGAAGAAGAAGCCGAAGTACGGATCCATGCCGGCGATGAACATGTGGTGCGCCCAGACCACGAAGCTCAGTGCGCCGATGATGACGATCGCCCACACCATCATCCGGTAGCCGAAGATGCTCTTGCGCGCGTGCGTGCTGATGAGATCCGACGCGATGCCGAAGGCCGGCAGCGCGACGATGTAGACCTCCGGATGCCCGAAGAACCAGAACAGGTGCTGGAACAGCAGCGGACTGCCGCCGGCATGCTTGAGCGATTGCCCCATCGACACCACGGCCGGTATGAAGAAGCTGGTGCCGAGTGTCCGGTCGAGCAGCATCATCACCGCCGACACGAACAGCGCCGGAAACGCGAGCAGCGCCATGATCGTCGCGGTGAAAATGCCCCACACCGTGAGCGGCATGCGCATGAGCGTCATGCCGCGGGTGCGCGCCTGCAGCGTGGTGGTCACGTAATTGAGGCCGCCCATGGTTGCCGCGACGATGAAGATCGCGAGCGACACGAGCATCAGCACGATGCCCCATTCGACGCCCGGCGTGCCGGGCAGGATGGCCTGGGGCGGATACAGCGTCCAGCCCGCGCCGGTCGGCCCGCCCGGCACGAAGAAGCTCGCCACCAGCACCAGCACGGCCAGCAGGTAGACCCAGTAGCTCAGCATGTTGAGAAACGGGAACACCATGTCGCGCGCGCCCAGCATCAGCGGGATCAGATAGTTGCCGAAGCCGCCCAGGAACAGCGCGGTCAGCAGGTAGATCACCATGATCATCCCGTGCATGGTGACGAACTGGTAATAGTGGTTGGCGTCGATGAAGCTGAACTTGCCGGGAAAGCCGAGCTGCAATCGCATCAGGTCCGACAGGACGAGGCCGACCAGGCCGATGGCGATGGCCGTCAGCGAATACTGCACGGCGATGACCTTGTGGTCCTGGCTCCAGACATAGCGGGTCCAGAAGCTTTTCGGGACGTGATCGGTGTGCGCGTAGGGCATTGCGTCTGCTCCGCTAGGGCTGGCGGTTGGCCGCGGTGCTGGCAGCCGGGCCGCCTTGCGATTCGATGTAGGTCACGAGCGCGGTCAGCTCCTCCTCGCTCAGGTCGAAATGCGGCATGATCGGTGCGTACCCCTTCACGACGCGGGCCGTCGGGTTGCGGATGAACGCGCGCAGATAGGCTTCGTCCACCTTCGCGGTGCTGCCGTCGGCCATCGTTTCGGTCTTGCCGTACAGGCCCTTCCAGGTTGGGCCCACGCGCGGACTGCCGTCCACGGTATGGCACGCGAAACAGCCCTTGGCTGCCGCGAGCGCCTTGCCCTGGTCGGCAAGCGCCTGGGCGCTGCCGCCCGCCGTGGCGGCGGCGGCCTGCACGCCGGCCTGCTGCCGCTGCGCGAAGGTGGTCTGCTGCGCCAGCCAGCGCGAGAACGATGCTTCGTCTTCCACCACCACCACGCCGCGCATGCTGGCGTGCCCGAGACCGCAAAGCTGCGCGCACAGGATGTCGTAACGTCCCGCCCTGGTCGGCGTGAACCAGAAGGTCGTCACCATGCCGGGCACCATGTTCATGCGCGCACGGAACGGCGGCACATAAAAGTCGTGCAGCACGTCGAGCGACCGTGTCAGGACCTGGACCGGCCGGTTCAGCGGCAGGTGGACCTCGGGCGTCTCGATCAGGTAGTTGTCGCGGCCGTTGGGGTCGGCGGGATTCAGGCCGAACGGGTTGTCGTTGCTGACGTAGCGCACGTCCGTCGTGCCCAGCTTGCCGCCGGGGCCGGCGAAGCGGAAGCGCCATTGCCATTGGCGGCCGAGCACCTCCATCTGCAGCACGTTGCTCGGCGGCCGGATGTAGTCCGCGTAGACGAACAGACCGGGTGCCAGCAACGCCGCGACGCCGACGGCGGTCAGGCCGATCAGCCACCATTCCAGCCGCCGGTTGTGCGGCTCGTAGGCCGCGCGATGCCCGCCGCGGTGGCGGTAGCGCATCAGTGCGATCGCGATGAACAGGTTGATCGCGATGAAGAATGCGCCGGTGATGACGAGCGTGATCGTCAGCATGTCGTCCATGCGCACCCAGTTCGACGCGATCGGCGTGATCCACCAGGGACTGGCAAAGTGAAACCCCACCGCCAATGCGATGATCACGATCAGGGCAATCGCAAGCGCCATGGGCCGCCTCGCCGCGCGTCACACGCCGGAGCCGCCAACCCGCGCTCCTGGCATCGTCGTGCCGCCTTGCCGGATTTCGTATTACATGTTGCCGGCAGTCCACCAAGACCGATTCGCCAAGCGTCGTCGGCGGCTCTAAAGAAAAGGTAGTCTGCTCTTTTGCATCGTGCAAGGCAGCGGAATGGAGGAAGCACGCTCCCATACCCGCATGCATCGCACAACTGACGGTTCAACCTCCCCGCGACGACGAGCAAAGCGGCCGCCCCCGGCGCGGATCGTCGAGGCAGCCGTCCTGCGCGGCGCGAAGCAACGGCGTGTCAGGGCGTCGCGTTCTGCTTGCGCCGTTCGAGCATGCCGTAGACGACGGCGGTGACCACCCCGAACAGCAGGTTGGCCAACAACGGTCCGGAGCCGCGCTCCGAGATGAACCAGGGGAACACAGCGGTCATCACGTAGAAGTTCCAGACATACGCGACGATCCCGAACGCCAGGCCGATGACGGCCTCCATGCCGACGCTCGAATCGAAGCGGAACGGGGCCATGATCGCGGCGAGGATCATCCCCATGATGGCGCCGAGCACGTAGTGCAACAGGAGCGCCACGCCCACGATGCTGAAGCTGAACACCGACATCTGTTCGAGCGCGCCACGGCCCATCACCATCGCCGCGATCTTGTGGGTCGGTTGCCACGGGCTTTCATCGAGCACCATGGTTGACCAGAAGAATTCGAGCACGATCACCAGGGCGCCACCCGCGAGACCGGCCACGGCAGCGGCGAGCCAGTCCGGCATGCGCCGTTGCCAATGGTGTGACTGAATGTGCAGTTCCATAGGACCTCCTTGCCGAAGGATCGACCTCAGCACTCAGGCAGGCCGGTTTCCGCGTGTCAGGGGAAAACCGGTGACGTAGGCTCGCCGCCCTCCAGATCCGCCTGCGGAAAATGTCGGGCGATCATCTGCTCGATTTCCTGCTCTCGCAATGCCGGCACGTCCGCCATGATCAGAATCTGGCCCTCCTTGATCGCGTCACGAAATCGCTCGAGTCGCGCATTCGGTTCGGCGATGCCGATCATCCCGGCTGTCCACGCGCCGAAGCCCGCGCCCACCACCGTCAATGCGACGACGGCGCCGCCCGCGATCACGAGTTCGGCAGGGGGGAACACGAGCGCGACGAGACCGATGAGCGCGCCCGTCGCGCCGCCGAGTGCGACACCACGCTCGAGCGCGTGCACGACGTCGCTGCTTTGCAGCAAAGACGCTTCGGGCAATTCTTCAAGGGTGACGCTGTGATCGGCGAGGACGTGGATATGGCGCCAGATGATGCGCGCGCGGAGCAGGTCATCCACGATCGCCTTGGCCATCTGCGTGTCGGGTACGAGGAAATAGAGGCGCCTCATGTCGGCCCCCTTTTTCAGTCTGGAGTACGTTCTATTTTATGTCACCATCGGCAGCGTGGTGCCTGCGCGCGCGTACGGGGTTACACGCGATCACGCTTCAGTGCGCTGTAAAGGGGGCGAACAGCACGTCAGCGGAAATTCGCACGGAACCCTTTTTATCGAACGCTTCGCGCGCTTCGCTCAACGCGGAAAGGCCCCGTCAGACCGCGCCGGATGCGTGCAACGTATGAATCTGTTCATCGGCATAGCCGAGTTCGCGCAGCACGGCATCGGTATGCTGGCCAAGCGCCGGCACCGGATCCATGCGCGGCTCGTCGCTCGGTGCGAAGCCGGGCGGCAACAGGGCAGGGATCTCGCCAGCCGGCGTATCGACGCGGGTCCAGCGATGTCGCGCGGCGAGCTGTTCGTGCGCCCAGACGGCATGCATGTCGTTCATCCGCGCGTTCGCGATGCCGGCTTGCTCGAGCCGGTCGATCACGTCGGCGGCCGTCAGCATCGAGAACGCGCGGACGATGACGGCCGCGAGTTCGTCACGATTCGCGACGCGGCGGCTGTTCGACCCGAAGCGCTCGTCGGTCGCCAACCCGGGCATGCGGATCACGGTCTCGCAGAAGTGCTTCCATTCGCGCTCGTTCTGCAGCCCGAGCATCACGGTCTTCCCGTCGCCGGCCTTGAATGGACCGTACGGAAAGATCGTCGCGTGCGATGCGCCGGCTTGCGGCGGCGGCGACTGTCCGTCGATCGCGTAGTAGAGCGGATAGCTCATCCACTCGACCATGCTTTCGAGCATCGACACGTCGATGTGCCGGCCGTGTCCGGTGCGGCCGCGCTCGATCAGCGCGGCGAGGATGTTCGTATACGCATACATGCCCGCCGCGATGTCGGCGATCGAGCAGCCGGCCTTGGCCGGCTCGCCGTCGGAGCCGGTAATGCTGAGGAATCCGGATTCACTCTGGATCAGCAGGTCGTACGCCTTCTTGTCGCGGAACGGCCCGTCGAGCCCGTAGCCGGAAATGTCGCAGACGATCAGCCGCGGATAGCGCTCGCGCAGCGTGTCGTCGTCGAGCCCCAGGCGCTGTGTCGCGCCGGGTGCGAGGTTCTGCACGAACACGTCGGCATCGGCGAGCAGCCTGTGCACGATGTCGAGCGCCGCGGGCTGCTTGACGTCGAGCGTGATGCTTTCCTTCGAGCGGTTGGTCCACACGAAGTGGGACGCGAGCCCCGACACGCGTTCGTCGTAGCCCCGCGCGAAATCGCCGACGCCCGGCCGTTCGACCTTGATCACGCGCGCGCCGAGATCCGCGAGCTGGCGCGTGCAGAACGGCGCGGCGATCGCATGCTCGAACGTGACGACCTTGATGCCTTCCAGTGGGCGCATGCTCATTGCTCCGTCAGAACGAACGCGGCAGGCCGAGGATATGCTCGGCGACGTACGACAGGATCAGGTTCGTCGAAATTGGCGCGACCTGATACAGGCGCGTCTCGCGGAACTTGCGCTCGACGTCGTATTCGCACGCGAAACCGAAGCCGCCATGGAACTGCAGGCACGCATTCGCGGCTTCCCACGACGCATCGGCGGCGAGCAGCTTCGCCATGTTCGCCTGCGCGCCGCACGGCTCGTGCGCGTCGAACCGGCGCGCGGCCTCGAAGCGCATCAGGCTCGCCGCCTCGACGTTGACGAACGCGCGGGCGATCGGAAACTGCACGCCCTGGTTCTGGCCGATCGGTCGGCCGAACACGACGCGATCCTTCACGTACCGCGACACCTTGTCGACGAACCAGTAGCCGTCGCCGATGCATTCGGCCGCGATCAGCGTGCGCTCCGCATTCAATCCGTCGAGGATGTACCGGAAGCCCTGGCCTTCCTCGCCGATCAGGTTCTCCGCGGGGATCTCGAGGTTGTCGAAGAACAGCTCGTTCGTCTCGTGGTTCACCATGTTCGGGATCGGGCGCACCGTCATCCCGTTGCCGATCGCGTGATGCAGGTCGACGATGAAGATTGACATTCCTTCGGACTTCTTCTTGACGTCCGACAGCGGCGTCGTGCGCGCGAGCAGGATCATCAGGTCGGAGTGCTGCACGCGCGAGATCCACACCTTCTGCCCGTTGATCACATAGCGGTCGCCCTTGCGTACCGCGGTTGTCCTGATCTTCGTCGTATCGGTGCCGGTGGTCGGTTCGGTCACACCCATCGACTGCAGACGCAGCGCGCCGCTCGCGATCTTCGGCAGATAGCGCTGTTTCTGCTCGGCCGAACCATGGCGCAGCAGCGTACCCATGTTGTACATCTGGCCGTGACACGCGCCGGAATTGCCGCCCGCGCGGTTGATTTCCTCCATGATCACCGACGCCTCGGTCAGGCCGAGGCCCGAGCCGCCGTATTCCTGCGGAATCAGTGCGGCGAGCCAGCCGGCTTTCGTCAGCGCGTCGACGAACGCGTCGGGATAGTCGCGTTCCGCGTCGATCTTGCGGAAATATTCGGCGGGGAATTCGCCGCACAGATCGCGAACGGCTTCGCGAATGGCTTGGTGCGCGTCGGCAGGGTTCATGTTTCGTATCGGGGAACGTCAGGCGAGGATCGCGCTCGCGGACATGGTCAGCCAGCCGTCGTGATCCCTGGCCCAGAGATCGACGGTCTTGCCGTCGTCGGCGAGGCGGCCGCACACGCTGAAGGTGTTGCCGAGGAAAGTCGGCCGTACCGCGCGATACGCGTATTCGCCGATCGTCGCACCGGGCAGCGAGCGCGTGACGAGATCGAGCAGCAGCGTCGAGATGAGCGGGCCGTGCACGACGAGGTCCGGATAGCCTTCGACGTCGCGCACGTAGGTGCGGTCGTAGTGAATGCGATGGCCGTTGAAGGTCAGCGCGGAATAGCGGAACAGCATGACTTCATCCGGCGCGATGTCGCGCTGCCATTGCGCATCGTCGGGTGCGGCCTTCGGCGGGGGCGCGGCGGCGCCGGGCGCGGCCGGGCCGCGATAGACGATGTCGTGTTCCTCGCGGATCGCGACTTCGCCCCCGGATTCGATCACGTGCTCGACGGTGACGAAGCCGAGCGTGCCGCTGCGGCCTTCCTTGCGTTCGACCGACAGCACGCGCGACGTGCGCGTCGCGATCGCGCCGATCGTCAGCGCGCGTTCGAACGTCAGGCGGCCGCCGGCCCACATGCGCCCCGGCAGCCCCAGGTCCGGCAGGAAGCCGCCCTTGCGCGGATGACCGTCCGGGCCGAGTTCGGCCTGCTGCGCGATCGACCAGAAATACAGCCAGTGCCAGGCGGGCGGCAACGCATCGCCGGTCGCGGGAACGGTCGGATGGTCGAGCGTCGCCGCGAGGGCGATTGCCCGTTCGGTGCTGATCAGGTCGGTCGCGACCTGTTGGACATCGTCGCTGGCATGCGACCGGGGCGCGTTCACTGTCACCTCCATCGCCGGGCAGGCCGGCGGTTTCGACTTGGCATGAAGTGACTCTAGGTGAAGCTCGCGCGCGGCGGAAATACCGTTTGAATGTGCCGGTCATAGGGGTACCCTATGACTTTTTCGCATCGACCGACCCGCCATGGACATCCGCCAGCTCCGTTACTTCGTCAGCATCGTTGAATACGGGAGCCTCGGGAAAGCGGCCGAAAAACTGTTCGTCGCGCAGCCGTCGCTGAGCCAGCAGATCGCGAAGCTGGAGGGCGACATCGGCGTCACGCTGCTGGTGCGCAGCCCGCAGGGCGTGAAGCCGACCGCGGCCGGGCAGGCGCTGTATCGCCATGCGCGGCTCGTGCTTCGGCAGATGGAGCAACTGCGCCAGGAAGTGCGGGAAGGCGCGGGCAGCGAGTCGGGCACGGTCGCGGTGGGTTTTCCCACCACGATGACCGCGAGCCTCGCCGTGCCGCTGTTCGAACGGGTGAGGGCGCGCTATCCGGGCATCCGGCTGCAGTACCTCGAAAGCATGAGCGGCTTCATCAACGAATTGCTGGCGAACGGGCGGCTCGACCTCGCGATCCTGTTCCGCGAATCCAACACCACCGGCATCACCGCGATGCCGCTGTTCGACGAGGTGCTGTATCTGCTCGGCGAGCCGGGCGGCGCGGTGTCGTCGCGCACGCGCACGTGCACACTCGCGTCGCTCGCCGGCGTGCCGCTCGTCGCGCCGGGCGTGCAGAACGGGCTGCGCCTGCTGCTCGAACGCACATTCGCGCGCGAGGACGTGCCGCTCAACGTCATCGCGGATATCGATTCGCTGCCGACGATGATCTCGCTCGCGCAGTCGGGGCTCGCGTGCACGATCCTGCCGGCGTCCGCGCTGGCGTCGCGCGAGCCGTCCAGCCGGCCAAGGATGCGCCGGATCGTTGAGCCGGAAATTCGCCGGCCTGCCAGCCTGTGCTGGTCGAACACGTCTCCGGTCAATTCCGCCGCGCTCGCCGTGCGGCAAACGATCGTCGAGCTGGTCGGCGAACTGGCCGCGAGCGGCGCGTGGACGGGCATCACGTTGCGCGAGGGCGAATCCGCGCCGTCGTGACGGGCGGGGTGAGCGGAATGCGCGCTCGACCGCCGCGTGAACGATACGTATTCTCCAATGCCGCGATCGGTATTTCGTTCGTCATGCTGATTGCTGACGGATCGATGAACATGCGTGACACGACACATACATCACACATTCGCCATCGCGCCGAGCATGCCCGAGTCGATCGGATCGCCCGCGCACCGGCGGCCGGCCGTCCGCGCGCAAACATCGACCGTCGGCAGGTTGTACGAAGCGCGATATTGAAACTACACTGATTATCGGCCGGCGCCGAGACACGCGGCTCATCCATTCAACACGCATCACAGTACTAATTAAACGCGTGCCGACAATCGCCATAGAGGATGCTTGCCTTGTTCCTCAACATCCACCGGGGGAAGTGGCGATGAAAATCGGGGCTGCGCGTCATCCGTCAGCGGTTTGTTAGCCGAACGGCGCGCGCATGAACACGACCGCAGGCATTCACGCGACGTCACTCGGGCTGCACGGCTCGAGCCCGGCGATGGCCGACCTGCGTCGCTATCTGGCGAAGGTCGCGCAGACCGATACGACGGTGCTCGTGACCGGTGAAACCGGCACCGGCAAGGAGCGCGTCGCCACCGCCGTCCACCGCCTCAGCCCGCGAACCGACAAGCCGTTCATCGCTGTGAACTGCGCCGCGGTGCCCGACAGCCTGTTCGAGTCCGAGATGTTCGGTCACGAGCGCGGCGCCTTCACGAGCGCCCAGAACGCGTTTCCCGGCCGCTTCGTCGAGGCCGACGGCGGCACGCTGTTCCTCGACGAAGTCAGCGAGATGCCGCCCGCCGTTCAGGCCAAGCTGCTGCGCCTGCTCGAGGACCGCACGGTGATGCCGGTCGGCTCGCTGCGCCGGCGCCCCGTCGATGTCCGGATCGTGGCCGCCAGCAACGAAAGTCTGGAGGACCTGGTCGCGGAACGCCGTTTCCGCGCCGACCTGTTCTATCGCCTGAACGTCGCGCGCATCGAGATCCCGCCGCTGCGGGAGCGGCCGGAGGACATCGCGTCGATCGTCGATCACTTCGTCGCCGAGCACAACCAGCGGCGCGCGATGCGGGTGGGACGGCCCGATCCGGCGCTGCTCGAATGCATGCGGCACTACCGGTGGCCGGGCAACGTGCGTGAGCTGCGCAACCTGGTCGAGGCGTTGTTCGTCGATGCGCCGGAAGGGCGTCCGTTCGGGCTGGGCGACCTGCCGCCGGCATTCCGCCGCCTGTTCCTGCAGGATTTCTCGGCCGGCGAGCACGAGCGCGAGCGGCTGGTCTCGGTACTGCGCCAGACCAACTGGAACAAGATGGAGGCGGCGCGCCAGATGAACTGGTCGCGCATGACGCTGTACCGCAAGCTGGCCAAGTACAACCTGGACGCCGGCAACACTGCCTCGGTGTGACAGCCGGGCTGTCACATGGTACAGCCCCGCCGCATTCGCGAATCCCGCTCCGGTCGGGAAATTCCACGCCAAATCAAGCGCTTGTGTCGGCGCATATGCATTGGCCCGCTCCTTGCGAAGCAGAACGGACAGACCGCCCGTCGCCATGCAAGGAGGCCGTCGTGCACGTCATCGAGCCACTCCAGGACGCCCCGCCGGAACCGGCGCAGCCGGCCGGCCAGCCACGGCCGCTGCTCGCCAGCTATGCAAATTATTTCGAGGTCGGGCACAACGCGTTCGAGTTCCTGATCGATGCCGGGCAGGTCGAGCCGCAGTCCGGCAACGTCCAGTTGATGAGCCGCGTCGCGGTCAGCCCGGTGCACGCCAAGCTGCTCGCGCAACTGCTGGCGAGCGCGATCGCCCAGTTCGAGGCGACCCACCACGCCATCCCCGACATCGGCGAACCGGAAACGGATCTGGCGATTCTTCCCCCGCAGGAATTCGAGCGGCGCGCGATCGATGCGCGCAGCAAGCCGATGCTCGGCGGCCGTCGCGACGAGCCCGATCAAAACCAGAGCTGAGGACACGACATGGCAGCGCAACTCCATCCCAACCGCATGGTCCTGACCGACCGTTTCCCGATGCTGGGCTTCACGATTCGCGTCGGCCACGCGCCGTGCGTCGCGGAACTGGTGATCGCCACCGATCCCGCGCTGTTCACGCGCAAGGACGGGCGCACGTCGTCGACGTTCTACACCAGCCGCGAGGACGGCCTGCTGGCGATCCCGCGCGGCGAAGCGGTGTACATGGTGCCGCCGGCGGTGCTGGCGCGCTTCGTGGGCGCGGGCCGCCTGTGGTTCGGTCTCGCCACGGCCGCTTCGTCCGATGCCGACTCGTGGACGATCGACGTGCTGCCGAATGCCGACAGCCCGTACGTGTCGCTGTCGGGGCTCAGCGATCGCGGGTTGCGCAGGGTCCGCGTGTTCCCGACGCGCGGTGGCGCCGCCGCCAGGAGTCCGCTGTTGAACTGGGCGGGCGACGGCACGCGGCCGGGCGCGACCGCCGTACCGGCGCCTGCCGCGCCGGGCGCCGCTTCCGCCGCGCCGCGGCCGGCCGTCGAACCCGTTGCGCCGCACCACGATGTCCATTACGACGACGGGTTCGGTCCGCTTCCGCCGCTGAATGCCGCGACGCACGTCGAGGCGAAGCCGCAGGCACTGGCGCCGGCACCGGCCGCGCACCCGGCGCCCGCCGCCGCGCCGGCGCCCGTCTCGCAGGGGATGAGCGACGATGCCGAGTTCCGCATCGCCGGCGACCGACGCAGTTTTACCTGGCCGCGGCCGCGCAAGCTGTCGACCGTCGAGCGGGCCGCGCTGCGCGCGATCCTGAGCGCGAATCCGGCCACCGCGTCGCTGATGCTGCTGCTGCCCGTTGCGATGCGCAACGGCCTGTCGGTCTCGATCGGCGCGGGCGCGGGCGCCGGGATGGAATCCGGGGCCTCGGGCGCGGTCGGCGTCATCTTCGACGCCAATGGCGACGACATCGGCGTGTTCGTGTCGGGCGAGCTCGACTTCGGCTACATCGTGTCGGCGAGCCTCACCGGCCAGATCAGCCTGCTGCGCGGCCATATCGACGACTTCTCGGGCACCGGCACGACCGCCGGCGTGATGGTCGGCGAAAGCGCGGCCGGCGGCATCTCGGCGCTGTTCAACGCACGCGGCGAATTCGTCGGCGTCACGTTGTCGGCCGGCGTCAGCGTCGGCAGCCCGGTGAGCATCTTCGTCGGCGTCTCGCGCGCGGCGGCGGGCACGATTGCCACGTCGTCGTCGCTCGCGTGGTCGCGCGCCCTGAGCGACGACCCGGAGGCCTACGGCATCGATACGCCGCCGTACAGCGACGACGATGCGGGCGCCGAGCCGCCCGCGACGGCCAGCGCGCTGGCGCTGGGCGCGCGCGAGAACAGCCTCGTCACGCGCACCGCGGCCAGCCCGAATTTCGACGAGGGGCGCGGCAGCAAGACGATCGACCGCATCATCATCCACATCGCCGACGTACCCACCGTCCAGCGCGTGGTGAATACCTTCACCAATGCCACCTCCAAGGTGAGTGCGCATTACCTGGTCGGGCAGGAGGGCGAAGTCGTCCAGTTCGTCTCCGAGGCCGACACGGCATGGCACTGCAAGGGCTCGAACCAGCGCAGCATCGGCATCGAACACATCGCGGTGAAGCGCGGCGGCGCCGACTACCCGCGTCGCAACGGCACCGTCCAGCATTTCGACGCGCTGGCGCCGACCCAGCTTCAGTACGAAACCTCGGCCGCGCTGGTCGCGTCGCTGTGCGACAAATATCAACTGCCGATCAATCGCACGACGATCATGGGCCATCGCGAGGCCGACACCTCGACCGGCCATACCGCGTGCCCCGACGGCAACTGGGACTGGGACTACTTCATGCGGCTGGTCACCAGCCGCACCTGCCAGCCGCAAGCGGTCGGCCAGGCGCTGGGGTTCGCCGCGCGCGGCCTCGGCGACGACATTCCGCTCGACCCCGGCGTCGGCGGGCTGTCGATCGGCACCGACGCACTGGAGATCGGCGACATCATTCTCAGCACCACCGGCAATCCGGGCTCCGGCGTCATTCGCGCCGGCTCCGGCGCCGAGGTCAGCCACGCGATGCTCTATGTCGGCCAAGGCGGGCAGGTGATCGAGGCGATTCCCGGCGGTGTTCAACTGCGTCCGCTCGCGGATGCGCTGGCCGATGCGCGCCTCGCGGTCGCGTTCCGGGTGCCGGGCCTGACCGATACGCAGCAGCGGCAGGTCGCCGATGCCGCCGCGCGCTATCTCGATCGCGGTTTCAACTACGTCGGGCTGGTCCGCTGCGGCAGCTATCTGATCGACCGTCGCGCGTGCGACCTGCTGTCGGGCGACGCGGCGGAGCGCTGCCGCCGCTTCGTCGGCCGCATCGAACTCGGAGACGGCGCCGACACCGACAACTTCTTCTGCTCGCAACTGGTCGCCCAGTCGTTCCAGGACGCAGGCAGGCCGATCGTGACCGTGCCGCCTCACTGGGTGCCGCCGGGCGATCTCGCCAGCCTGTCGACCGGCACGATGGCCCCTGGAACGCTTGCATACGTCGGCCATCTGAAGGCGCCGATCCCGAGCCGCGGCTTCTTCGGCATGAGCCAGGCGCTGGCGGTCGCGCCGGGCGCCGCGCGCGCGCTGGGGGCCGACGACTGGACGGTGAACTGGGACGACGTGCAGATGACTCCGCAGCCCACCGACATGGGGTGCTGGGCGACGGCCGCGTCGATGGTGCTCGGCTGGCGCGACAACCAGAGTGTCGATCCGACGCTGCTGGCGCGCTGCATCAGCCTCGAGCGCCAGATGCGGGACGGCCTGGCGCCGGCCGAAGTGGCGGGGTTCGCCGCCGCGTCGACCCTCACGGTCGAGCCCAACGCGTGCTTCGCGCCCGAAGGCTTTCGGCGGCTGCTGGAGGCGAACGGGCCGATCTGGGTCGCCGAAGTCGTGCGTGCGCCGGTCAACTTCTTCCATGCGGTGGTGGTGACGGGCATGTATCGCAGCGGAGACGCGTATTTCGTGCGGATCACCGATCCGCTCGACCGCGTGGTCGGCACGCCGGGCCATCCCGGCGCGCGGACCCTGCCGCCGACCCACGCGACCGGCAGCCGCTACATCATGACCTACGAGGATTTCGTGTCGGAATTCGAGGCGGCGGCCGGCATCGGCGTGATCCAGCTCATGCATTCGGGCGGCACGTTCGGCCACACGATCAATCGCGGCAGCGCGGCGGGCGCGGGTTACGCGCTCGGCATCGAGCCGCCGCCCGCGGGCGGCGAATTCGGCCTCGGCGTGACCCTGACCCGGCGCACCGAGAGCCGCGACGGGCGCAGCTACGATCTCGCGCAGCTGGCGGGGCTGGTCCAGCCCGCCAACGCGCTGGCGGGCGGCGCGGGGCAGCCGCGCATGGCGGGTCAGCGCATCACGCTTGACGACTGGCCGTACATCGACGGGCCGAGCGGCCGCACGTCGGCGCCGGTGTCGATCGACTGGGCGTGGCAGGGCGGCGCGGTCGGCGACGTGACGATCGCCGCGGCCCAAGGGCAGATGCTCGACGGCTGGACCGCGTTCGTGCGCGCCGATATCGGCCGCGGTTCGGGAACCCCCGAGCGGGCGAGTGTCACGCTGCGCATCGCCACCACGTTCCGGCATGCCGGCGAGGAGGAGCAGGTCGGGGTGACGGAGGTGGTGCTGAACGGCGACGGCCGCTTCCAGACCGTGCACGGCGCCGACGGCGCGCCGCCGCTTCCGGCAAGCGGCACGCAGCCCGCGCCGCGCGAACCGCAACCTGCCTGACCCTCGAGGGACACGCGCGATGGCCCGCCTCATCCCCCCTCCGCCACCACGCGGCGCGGTAACGCCCGCGGTGGCACTTGCTCGCGACGCATTCGGCCGCGAGATCGTCGACGGCTCCGGATCGAGCGACCCGGGCAGGCAGGACGGCGTGCTGCCGCAAGCGGCGCCGGCCGGCGGCGGGGTGTCCGGCGCGCCGGGCGCGTCGACGCCGCCCAAGGAGAAGGCGACGGACGCCATCGGCCGGCGTGCGGCGGCGCTGGCCGATGCGATCGACTTTCCGACCTTCGTCGCGAGCCTGGTGCATGGCACGTACGACGCGATCGTCGACAGCTCGATCAAGCAAGTGGAGAGTTTCGCCGACCTGGTCGGCGCGGTGGCCAAGCCGCTGGACCAGTTCACGCAGGAGAACGTGACCGACGGACAGGCGCGCGCATGGCTGGTCGAGCAGTATCCGCACGACGTGACGCTGGTGCAGGACGGCGGCGAATACCGCCTCGCGCCAGTCGCCCGGCCCGGCGACGACGACACGACGCCCGCGCCCGCGTGGCTCGCCGATTTCGGTGCGGCCGACGGCGCGTTCGACACCCAGACGCTCGAATCGGTGGTGCTGCCCCACGCCCGCGAGCGCGTCGCGCAGCATCGGCTGTCGACGCTGTCGACGATGGTGCTGCTCGGCATGCAGCGGGTCGTGGTCAAGGACGGCACGATCGCGGCCAGCCTCAATTTCCAGGCCAAGGCGCGCGACCGGGCCGCCGTGCAGTACGCGACGTCGAACGACCCGTCGTCGGGACAGACGACCTGGGGCGGACGCGGCACGTCGGGCGATGTCGTCACCACGGTCTCGACCGTCGCGGTCAATGCGCAGACCGACACCGATCTCAAGGCGACGCTGACCGGAAAGGTGAGCATCAATTTCGCCTCGGAGACGCTGCCGCTCGACCGTTTCGTCGATGAGGCGTCGCGCAATCTGCTGGAGCGCCACAGCCGGCCCGCGGCGCGGATCGCGCCGCCGGCGGCGACGGGCACCCCGCCCGCGGCACCGGCGGCGGCGCCCGTACTCGCGCCAGCGGCGACACCGGCGCCGGCCGCCGCGCCGGCATTGCCGGCCGCGTCCGCGACGCCCGCCGTGCCTGGCGCACCGGCCGCTCCCGCCACGCGACCCGCATCCGCCCGGGGAGAACCGACATGATTTCGCCGCGGCCGCTGGGCGAGACGCTGGGCGCGTTCGCCGACGTTGCCGAACAGCTGACCGCGGGCGCGGCGCAGGGTTTGCGGGTGCGCTCGGTGGCCATGGAGCTGCCGCTCGACCTGCGCGTCCCGCGCGGCGCCGACGGCATCGAGCTGGTCGGTGACCTGCCGCAGTTCCTGACCCGCACGGCCTTCGATCCGGAGCCGGCGCGGCTCGCGATCGTCCTCGAAGCCGTGCCGATCGACGGAGCGGGGCGATGAACAGCAACGCCAGCCTGCGCCTCGAGGATTTCATCCAGGCCGTGCAGAGCCAGCTCGACAACGCGCAGGCGGCGATGGCGATCAAGGCGCGCAACCTCAACCTGCCGCTGACCTTCGCGATCAAGGACGTCAACCTCGACTTGCGCGCCCATGTCGAATTCGTCGAAAGCGAAGTCTGGATTCGCCCCGCCGGCCCGGGCGACACCGACAGCAGCACGTTCCATCTCGTCTTCACGACCATCACGCGGCCGGCGATCGAGGAGAACGCGATCGCGCTGTCCGAGGACAGCAAGGACCAGCCGCTCGACGCGCTGGGCGACGAGCTCTCGGCCGAGGACCGCAAACGGCTGGAATGGGCCGGCGTGCGCACGGTCCGGCAATTCCGGCAGGCCGAACAGCGCGACATGGTGCACGCAATCGGTCGCGTCACCAACCTGTCCGTGGACCGGCTGCGCCGGGCGCTCGACCGGGCGTCCGCGCCGAGCGTCGAGCGGGTCGAGCCCGTGGCGCCCGCCACCGATGCGCAGCCCGACGCGTCGCCGCTGCTGCGCGTGATCGGGCGCAACCTCGTCAACGGCACGCACGCGCCGCTGGTGCGGATCGGCAATCGCCCGGTCGCGGTATTGCAATCGACGGACGACGAGTTGCTGCTCGCGCCCGGTCGCGACCAGTGGGCCGGCGAACTCGCCGTCTCGCCGACGAGCCGGCATGCTGCCGCGCTGGCGTTCGACCTGAGCGCATTCGCGCCGACGCCCGCGCCCGCGGCCAGACCCATGACGCTGGCGGCCGTTCCCGGTCAGGAGGAGGCGCGGCCATGACGATCCATGCACTCGGCACGCCGTGGGCATCGCCCGGCGAGCGTCAGTTCAGCCTGCCGACCAGTCTGCTCGTCAAGCTGGCGCTCGGCGAAGCGCCCGAGCACGTGCCGTCGATCCGCGACGTGACGCGCGGCGCGCTGGCCGCCGCGCAATGCATCGACGGCGGCCCGGTCGACCGCATCGTGGCCGCGTTCGCCGGCCGCTTTCTCGCGGTGCGCCCGTTCAGCGCGGCAGCCGGGCGCTGGGTGCCCGGGCACGCGCACCTCGGATACGACGCGATCGAACAGATGACCGGCATGGCCCGCACGCTGCTGTTGCGCGTGCCGGCCGGCACGCCGATCGGCGAACTCTGCGACGCGCTTGCCCAGCTCGCGACCGTGGAAAGCGTGACGCCCAACTACGTGGCGACGGTCCCGATGGACGCGCCCGGCCGCCTGGCGCCCGTGCCGCCGGCCGCGCGGGTGGCGCAGGATGCGCGCGCGCTGGTGCGCATGGCCGACGCGCACGCGATCGAGCCGGGCGACAGCGGCGTCACGGTCGGTCTCATCGACAGCGGCATCGCCCGCCAGCATCCCGAATTCGCCCACGCATTCCGCGCGGGCGCCGATACGGTGCGGCTGGAGCCCGGCGATCTGTCGCCGGGCGTGCAACTGCTGAGCGGTCACGGTCATCGCGGCGATTTTCCCGAAGACCGCTTCGTCGGTCACGGCATGGGCTGCGCGGGGATCATCGCGGCGGAGGGCGTGGCGATGCCGCGCGGGCTCGGCGGCGACTGCCGCATCCTGCCGATGCGCGCGCTGGCCGCTGCCCGTTTGCCGGGCAAGGCGCACGCGATCGGGCTCGGCGCGATCGCCGATCTCGATCGCGCGCTCAAGCTCGCGGTCGACCTCGGCGCGAAGATCATCAACATGAGCTTCGGCACCGACGATGCGACGATCGCCGCCAACCGCCCGAAACCGCACGCCGACACGGTCGCGTACGCCGCCGCGCGCGGCTGCATCCTCATTGCCGCGAGCGGCAACAACGGCAGCGTGAGCCGCTACTGGCCCGCCGCCTACCCGCAGGTGATCGCGGTCGGCGCCGTGGGCGACGACGGCCGGCCGGCCCCGTTCTCGACGCGCGGCCCGCACGTCGCGCTGTGCGCACCCGGCGAACAGGTGCTGACGACCGCGATCGAGGCTTATCAGCTTGCGACCGGCACCAGTTTCGCCGCGCCGTTCGTCGCGGGCGCCGCGGCGCTGCTCGTCGCATACGCGCAGCGTCGCGCCTATCCGCTCGACGGCGCGACGGTGCGCGACCTGCTCGTTGCCGCCGCGCGCCCGTTCGCGCCCGGCGCGGCCGACGGCTGCGGCGCCGGCATTCTCGACGCGGCGGCGGCGCTGCAAGGGCTGTCCGGCCGCATCGACGCCTATGACGCGGCGGGCGACGACGGTTGCACGGGCAAGGAAGGCCGTGCCGACGACGGCTGACTTGCGCACCGGATCCCGTTCACTCCCCCGAACCGACCGGATTTCAAGGAGAAGTTAAATGTTTCATGTCAACAATCAAGTCCGCTTCCTCGACCTCGTCGACCTCGAGACCCGGGCACGCGACGGGCTGGTCGATATCGTCAACCGGCTCGAGTCGCTGAAGCGGCCGCCGGTCGCCGCCGAGCGGGAGCAGCTCGCGCTGTGCAAGGCCATTCTCGAAGTCGTCTACGGCAGCAAGACGTCGTCCGGCGAGGAGACGGAGGTCTGCGACCCGCTGTTCGTCGCCACCCGCGAGCTGCTCGCCAGCAAGTCGCTGGTCAACCCGCCGCTGCTTACCGAGGACAAGGGCCAGCTGGTGTTCGGCCCTGGCAGCGTGGGCGGCGCCAACGGTGCGAACGGCGCGGACCCCGAGCCCGCGTCGATCACGCTGGTCGCGATGGTGCTCGGCATCCTCGCGGTGGACGGGGCCACGCCGCCGCCCGTGAAGGTCGTAGACGGCAAGATCGTGCCGGACGACGACAACGTGCTGATGAACACCTTTACCCGCCAGTTTTTCGCGGCGGTCGGCGAGGCCAATTCGTATGGCGCGCTGGCGCAGCGGGTGCTGGCGCTGCTGTGCATCGAGGGCGATCCCGACGGCCGCGGCGGCGAGCAGCCGGGGGTGGTCACCACCGAATTCGCGCGCGTGATGCGCGGCCTGCAGGCGCGCAAGATCCAGGCCGACGAGCCGCAGTTGCGTCGCCGCATCAACGAGGAGCTGAACACCGTCCAGAACATCGGCGGCGAGGACGCGATCGCCGATCTCGGCATCGACCTGCCGAACCTCGAGGATCTGGAGGACGCGAACATCATTGCCGACAACGTGCGCGTGATGGGCCCGATGATCGTCGCCGCGATGTTCGACGAACTCAAGGTGTTCCAGGTGGTCGACCGCATCGTCGAGCAGTTCCAGCACGGCACGCTGCCGATCGGCCCGGGCAATGCCGGCAAGCTGCTCTATCGCTACTGGCGCGAAACGCCGAACCGCATCTCCGAGCAGGAGCGCAAGAACTTCGCGGCCATCACGCTCGGCGTGCCGGGCGGCGATCCGAATACGGCCGGCAACCGCGAATTCAACGACTTGTGGATCCGCTTCGTGTCGTCGGTTTCGTCGTTCGTGCGCCAGACCGAAGTCGACTCGCTGCTGCGCGCGAGCGTGCCGAACCCGATCAACCACCAGCAGGTGCGCAAGGCCGCCCGCGATCTCGCCGGCAACCTGTCGTTGCACGGCTACGGCATGGCGCATTACGCCGCGCGCGAGATCCAGTCGCAGGTCAAGTTCATGATCGACCTGCTGCAGGACCCCGAGATCCGCGGCTGCTACGGCGCCAAGGACATGTGGCAGGTGATCGACCAGGTCGCGACCTACGATCTGGGCGGCGCGCGCACCAGCTCGCGCTATCGCACGCTGGCGACCTGCGGCACGATCATCACCGCGTGGCTGGCCAACAACGTCGATCGCGTCAACAAGGCGACCGGCCCGCTGCTCAGCATCGACCAGATCGCCAACCCCGACGTCTCGTCGAACCACAAGTCGACCGTCGACCCGACCGATTACGACCTGGTCAACGCGTGCGAGCTGTGGCTGGCCGATACCGCGACCACCGATACGCAGATCGAGCAGTTCTCGCAGCCGCGCGAGGCGCCGCAGATGACGTCGAAGCCCGTGCCGATCCCGGCGATGGCGCGCGAGATGCTGGACGGCGTCGGCGATATCGGCGCCGGCATCGGCCTGGGGGCGGGCGTGCCGGTGAAGGCGGGCTACGGCGTCGGCACGCACAACGGGGCGAGCTATTACGCGAACCGTCCGCACTGAACCGGCGTTGCGTGCGCTGCGCCATTCCCGAACCCTGCCGGAGCCGAGCCATGCCCATGACCACATCCCGCGAACCGGTCGTCGCCCGGGTCGAGCGACGCCTGAAAAGCGCCGCGCGAAGCCTTGGCACCGCCGATCCATTCGCGCCGTCGCGCGACCTGTTCCTGCGCACGTTCGGCGACGGCGCCGACGATCTGCGGTTTCGCGACAACGCGCTGATGCCGATGGCGGTACCGTTCGAGCCCAGCTTCTCGGAAAGCCAGCCGGGCAAGCTGCGCTTCACGATCGAGCCGCTGCCGCCGGAGGCGTCCGCGATCGACCGGCGCGACGAGTCGACCCGCGAAATGCGCAAGCTGATCCGGGACTTCATCGGCCGCGAAGCGCTGCACTGGTTCGACCAGGCGAGCGAGCCGTTCCGCGGCTTCGCGCGGCCGGGCGGCAACCTCGATTACGGCGCGTTCTTCGGCTCCAGCTACGACCGCGACGGGCTCTATGCGTCCAAGGTGTACTACGAGCTGCCCGGCGACGCCGGCACGATCGACAACCTGCCCCGCGACCTGGCCGGCATCGTCCAGGCCGCGCTGAGGATGGTGCCCGGGCTCAAGCCGCTCTTTACCACGATGGCGGCCCAGCGCGATCTCGGCGGCCAGCGGCTCACGTTCGCGTGCACCCGGGCGCTGCGGCTCGCCGATCTGCAGCCGGTCATGGATGCGCTCGGCATCGGCCATCGGCTTCCCGGCATCATGCAGCTTCTGGGGCTGGTGCTCGGCGGGCGGTTCGACCTGCCGCCGCATGGCGCGCTGCTCGCGTTCGGGCTCGGCCCGGACGGGCCGGATTTCGAGCTCTACGTGCTGCTCTCGGCGATCCCCGACGTGCCGCCGGCGTTCCTCAGCCTGCTGACGATGGGGCTCGCCGAGCGTCCGCGCGGGCTGCAGGCGCTCGAGCGATGGATGGGCGCGTTCACGCCGGAGGACGCGCACTGGCCGGGCCGCTTCTCGATCATCAGCTTGCGCACGGACGCGGCCTGCCCGGCACGGGTGAGTCTCTACCTGCGCCCCATCGAGTTCGAACTGCCTGTGGACGCGCCTGCCCAGGCCAACTGAATCGCTTCGTCACGCGTTTCCCGCGAGGTCGCCATGTTCCCGCAAGCCGCCCGTTCCACGCCGATCGCGCCACCGCCCAGCGCCGCCGCGGCCGCCCCGCGCCCTATGCCGCCGGCGCCGGTGCCGGCCGACGAAGTGCGCCACGGCGTCGCGCAGATGCTGACCCGGTCGCAGGCATTCAACGCGATGCCCGACGCCGATCGCCGCGACATCGCGCGCAACACCGCATTGATCGCCGACTATCTGGCCCGGCCCGAAGGGTTCGCCGGCAATGAAATCCCGGGCGGGCTGGGCACCGCCACGGCGCGCGCGCTCGACGACAACACGGATCATTCGGCGCACGAGCAGGATTTCAACGTCCACAACAAGGCCGTCGAGGACATCGGCAAGTCGACGTTCCGCGCGGCGGCCGCGCACGAGGGTGCGGCGGTGGCGGGCGAGCTGCTGAACCAGGTGAAGTTTCCGACCTTCGTCGCGAGCCTGATCAGCGGCGTGTTCCAGTCGATCACGCACAGCTCGATCGAGCAGATGAAGGCGTATCAGGAAATGATCGCGCAGGTGGCGAAATCGCTCGGCCAGTTCGCCGACGAACATGTGACCGAGAACCAGGCGCGCGATCACATGGTCGGCCAGTTTCCCGACCTGTTCGAGATCGGCATGGACGACAGCGGCGATACGCCGAGCCCGCGCGTGCAGGTGCGCGACGGGGTCGACCCCGACGAGGCGTCGAAGACCGTGCGCGCCCGCCTGCAGATGGGCGACGGCGACACCTTCGACCTGTCGGACGAGGCCTCCGAGCTGGCCATCGTCAACCGCTTCAAGATGCAGCTCGCCAAGCAGCGCCAGCAGATGCTGGCCTCGATCGTGCTGATGGGCATCAACCGCATCGTCGTCACCGACGGCAAGATCTCGGCGAAGATCATCTACGACGTGCGCGCGCAGGACACGCTCACCAAGCAGCGCAGCGCCAGCGCGGTCGACCTCGCCCGCGACAAGGACGGCAACGTCCAGTCGACCTACGCGGGCAAGGGCACCTACGATCGCGGCGGCAAGTACGATTCCAGCAACGACAAGGACAACGGCCGCCAGTACAGCGCCGACTATTACGCGAAGGGCGACTACGAATACGAGAACAAGCCGATCGTCACCGCGTCGACTGCCGCGTCCGAAACCAGCAACGCGGCGATGCAGACCAAGATCCAGATGTCGGGCGCGGTCGATGTCAATTTCAAGAGCGACTACCTGCCGCTCGACAAGATGGCGACGCCGCAGATGATCGCCACCATCACCGGCAACGCGACGCCGGCCGATCCCAACGTGCTGCCCAGTCCGAAAACGCCGCCGGCTGCGGCCGCACCCGCCGCGGCGTCTGCCCCGGCAGCGGCGGCTCCGGCTCCGGCTCCGGCTCCGGCGGCGGCCAAGGGAAACTGAGCCATGCGCCCGCCCGCTTCCCCCGACGCGCTTCACCCGGTGCGGCCGCCCACGAGCGCCGCCGCGTTCGACGCGACGCGGCCCGAGGTACGCCGCCTGCTGACCGCGATTCCGTCGTTCCTCGACCTGCCCGACGACGAGCGCCGCCGCATCGCCGCGGATACGGTGCGGGTGCTCGCTTACCTGGCGGATCCGAACGGCGTGCATGCCGAGATCGCCGAGCGCGAGGCGAACGGCGAACTGCCGCCCACCGGCCTCGCGCATCCGATCGCACACCCGCGGCCGCAGCCGGCGCCGACCGCCGCGACGCTGGCCGACGATCCCGTCACCGCGACCAAGCGCCAGCTTGCGCAGGATCCCGGCTTCGCCGGCAAGGACTTCCAGGCCGGTGCGGTGAAGCAGGGCGTCGAGCAGTTCGGCCAGATGGTGCAGAAGGTCGATTTTCCGAAATTCGTAGGAGGACTGATCAAGAACGTGTTCCAGGCGATCGTCGAAAGCTCGATCGAGCAGATGCGCGCGTATGGCGAGTTGATCGCCAACGTCGCCAAGACCACCGCGCAGTTCATGAGCGACAACATCAGCGAGGGCGCCGGCCGCGACTATCTTGCCGATTCGTTCCCGGACGTGCTGTCGGTGCAGGCGCAGGAAGGCGCCGACGCATTCGACGCGGACAGCGCAGGCGCGGCCGCGGCGGCGGCCCCGACGCGGCTGGTGGCGCAGGGCGACAACGCGCAGCAGCGGCTTGCCGAGATCAGCCGGAACTACAACCTCGATCCGCCGGTCACCGACCTGTCCGACGACAAATCCGAGCTGCGCCTCGTCACCGCGGCGCGCCTGCAGATGGCGAAGCAGCGCCAGCAGCTGCTGTCGTCGATGGTCATGCTCGGCATCAATCGCATCGTCGTCACCGACGGGTCGATCAACGCCAAGGTGGTATTCGACATGCGCGCGAGCGACACCGCGAAACGCACCTACACCGCGTCGATGCACGACCGCGAAAGCCAGAAATACAAGGAATCGCTCAACGCCCATTACGGCAGCTGGTACACGCCGTATTCCGCCGACGCCGCGTTCGAGGGGCAGCAGGAACACGTGGCGACCGTCGGGTCGGCGCTCGACGACACGAGCGAATCGAAGGCCGAGGTGAAAGCGAAGCTTTCGGGCGAGGTGCGCGTCAACTTCAAGAGCGACTACCTGCCGCTCGAGAAGATGGCGACGCCCGAGATGATGTCGGTGATCCAGGGCAACTCGACGCCGTACAACCCCAACAAACCGGCCCCCGCCGCCGGTTTGCCCGCCGGGCAGCACTGAATCATGGCGCGCATGCTCATCGCCCCGCCGGCGGATGCCGGACTCGCGGCGGCCATCCGGTCGGGGGAGCGGCTCGTCGAGCGTGCGACCGCACACGGCCTCGCGTTCGCGCTCGACGAACTCGGCGACATCGCGATCCCCGATCCCGTCGCGGCACGCGTCGACAAGGCGCAACTGCGGGCGCTCGCGTCGCTTTATCTGGCGGCCGACCTCGAGTCCGCAGGGGTGATCCCCGCGGTCGAGACGCTCGCCGGTTTGTCCGCGAGCGGTGCCGTCGGCGTCGACCTTGGCGGCGCGGCGCCGCTGGTCGTCAACTGGTGGCGCCACCGCGCCGAGAAGCTGGCGGCCGGCGAACGCGCGGCGTTCTATTCGCGATTGTTTGGCACTGCGTACGGCCCGGCCGCGGCGGATGCCGAGCGCAACGTTCCGTTCGAGGAGTGCATGCTGGAGCTTTGCGAGGCGCTCTACAAGCTCGACGAGACGCCGGGCGCCGACCCGCGCGGCGATCTCGGGCAGCAGGCGCGGGTCCGCAATGCCGCCCGCGCTCTCGCGCAGAACCTCGGCGCCGCCTGCACCGGCGTGACCGCATTCATGGCCGGCGAGATCGTCGGCATGCTCAGGGACGCGTTCGCGATCCTCGGCCATGCCGACCTGCGTCAAGGCTTCGCCGCGCGCGACATCTGGGGCGTGGTCGCCGGCATCGACCGGCTCTCGCGCCAGCCGTCGCGCTCGCCCGCCGCCTATGTGCGGCGCGGCAAGGCGGGGATGACCGTGATCGCGTGGCTGGCGGACGTCGCGGATGGGCTGGGCGCCGCGTCGCCGCTGCTGAGCACGGACAATCCGGTGATCGCCTCCGCCGCCGACTGGATCGAGGCGACGCTCAGTCTCGGCGAGAAGCCCGACGGCCCGGCGCGTTCCGCCCCGGACGACGGCCGCGCCGTGCCGCAGACTGCGCGCCCGGCCGCGCCGGCAAACTCGTGGGCGGCTCTCGGAACCTGACATGAAACCGCGCTGCTCAGGCCGTCGCGACACGGGCGGCGCAATCCGGGAACCGACGACGGCAGGCGTGCCGTCGCCGTCGCGGCCGCGTGCCATGCGGCGGAGCGGTTGAAATGGCGGCAAGCGCACCTCTTGCGCGTTCGCCGGTGCCGCGGCCCGACGTTCGACACCGTGTCCGCGAACTGCTGTCCGCGCAGCAGGGTTTCGGCGCACTCGATCCGGCCACGCGACGCGATCTCGCGTCCGGACTCGCACGGATCGGCTCGATCGCGCTCGACCACCACGAACTCGCGGCGCGCCCCGGCACGGCACTGGCCGTTGCGCAGAACGCGGGTTCCGAGTATTCGGGCACCGCCATCGACCGGATGGCCGGCACCACCCGGGCGGTGCTCAACGCGGTGTCGTTCCCGCGCTTCGTGACCGAGCTGATCACGGGCGTCTTCAAGGCGATGAACGATTCGAACCAGCAACAGCTGACCGCGTTCGTCGACCTGATCCGCAATGTCGCGCAGACCACCGAAGGCTTCGCGGACAGCAACGTGGGCATCGCCGGCGCGCGGCAATGGCTGGCTGAGCATTTCCCCACCGCCTACGAGGTCACCGGCGACGACGAGGCCGCGGACGACGCCGACGAACTGGCGGGCCTGCCGCCGGACGAGCGCCATCAGCGCCAGCAGGAGCTGCAGGCCGAGCGCGATGCCGCGACCCGTTTGGCGTTGCGCCCGGGCGCGACCCCGCCGGCCGAAGCCGCGCTGCGCAGCGCGCTGGGATTGGGGCCGGGCGATGCGGTTCCGGCCTCCGATCCCGAGCGTCTGGTGCCGCTGGCCCAGCAGGTGCTGGCCCGCAACCGCCAGCAGTTGCTCGCGACGATGGTGCAGATGGGTCTGCAGCGCATCGTCATCGAGAGCGGGCGTCTCAACGCCGCGATGAATTTTCATATCGACGCGAGCAGCGCCGCCGCCAACGACCGCGGCTCGCAATTCGACACGCGCAACACGGTGGGGGTGAGCGGGGGCGCACGCTTCGGGCCCTGGGGCGCGGAGGCCAACGTGCAGAGCACGATCGGCTACGTGTCGACCGACCGAACCCAGACGACCGAGAGTTCGCACGCCGACGTCAACCTGAGCAGCGGCGTCGAACTGGTGTTTCGCACCGACTACGTGCCGTTGAACCGGCTGGCGGGCGTGGGCGACATCGAACGCATCCGTGTCAACACGATCAATCCGGATGCCGAAGCGGCGCGCCTGTCCGCCGATCGCACCGCGCAGCGCAGCGCCGAACAGGCCGACATGGCCGCTCGCCGGACTTCGCTGGACGGCGGACTGCGCGCGCCGCCGCCCGTCGGCCCCGCGGCGTCGGGCTCGGCAGGGGGCGCGCATGCGAGCCAGCCGGGCTCGTCGGCCCCTTCGGGCTCTTCCTCCTCTTCGGCCTCGTCGCCGAATTCGGCGTCTGCTTCCGCGCCCGCGCCCGCGCCGCAGCCGCCGGCCAGGCCGGGCGCCGCGGCGTCCCCGTCGCCCGCGCCCGCCGCGACGGCCGCACCTCGATCGCCGGCCGGCGCAACGGCGGCGGGACACCGCGCAGCGTGATGAACATGCACGGCGGCAGCCATTGGCGACACCCCGTGCCGCGCCGAAGCCCGGCGATGACGACGTTCAGCCGCGCGAGCGACGTGTCGGCTACGAGGTGGCGCTGGGGCGTCGACGGGCAGCGCCGATCTGGCGCGACAACATCGTGAGGATCACTTGACGTATGTGTCAATCAGGCGCGCGGTGCGACCGACGCACCGACGATGCCATGCCGCCGCAGCGAATCCGCGACGAAGCCCGACGCCTTCATCTCCTCGACGAACGCGCCGAGCAACGCGGCGGCCGCTTCGCCGCGGCTCTTCGGCACGCCCATCGCCTGGCGGATCACCATGAAGCGCTCGTCGAGCAGGCGCAGGCCCGTCGTCTTCGCCGCGTCGGCCTCGAGCTGCTGCTTCACGCCCGCCGCGACTTCGAGCTGCTGCTCGACGAAGGTCGACACGACGGCCTGCGACGACGGCGCGCGCACGATCTGCGCGGCTTTCAATTCGCGCGTGAGGAACAGGTCGTACGCGCTGCCCTTGCCGACGGTCACGCGGTTGTGCGGCTGGTCGACGTCGGCATTGCCGCGGATCGGCGAATCGTCGCGCACCAGATAGAAGCCTTCGATCAGCACGTACGGTTCGGTGAACGCGACCGTTTCGCCGCGCAGCGGATCGACCGCGAAGAAGCCGAAATCGGCGCGTTCTTCGGTCAGCGCCTGCACCGACTTGCCGGCGGTGTCGAACACGACGAGTTCGAGCTCGGCCGACAACCGCTCGGCAAACGCGCGCGCGAGGTCGACCGATACGCCGAACGGCTCGCCCGTGGCCGGGTCGCGGTTCGCGAGGATCGGATTGCCGAGATTGATCGACGCGCGCAGCTTGCCGGTCGGGATGAATGCGGAGCGAACGGAGGGATCGACGGTCATGAAAGGCTCGTAAGGAATCGGGTGGGCCGGAACGGCGAACGGCCAGGGCGCCGAGGCGGCGTCATCCGCGACGGATCGGGTGGCGCGTCGCGGCGGTGGCTTCGACGCGATTACTTCACTGCGACTTCCGTATGCACGACTTGCGGCGGGCTCTTGAAGAACGGCCCGGCCAGTTGCCGCCACGCCTGGAAGTCGTCCGATTGCCGGAAATGGACCATGTGATCGTCGACGGTCTCCCATTCGACGACGAGCAGATAGCCGCCGCTGCGCTCGATCACGCGGTGCAGTTCGGCGCCGCCGCAGCCGCGCGCGCGGGCAAACAGCGGAAGTGCCTGGCGAACCGCCGCTTCGAATTGCTCGGCCTGCGACGGATCGATTTCGAGCGATGCCATTTCCAGAATCATGAATGCTCCATGCGGGATGAAGGATGCGACGGGGCGCGCCATGATCGACGCGTCCCGCAACGATACCGGAAGTCGGCGTCACGCGTTCCGGATGACCGGCTCGCGCGCGGCCGACCGCGCGAGGGATGCCGCCGAACGGCTCATACGAATCAGCGTTTTCCCTAATGTGGAATATGCGGCACGCGCCGATGTCACAGAGGTGGTGAACATAAACAATCCGAGGACAGCCATGACCACATCCGCGATAAACGGAACGAATGATGCACCACCCGAAACGATCGCCGAAGCCGTATCCGACAACCCCGTCGCTGCGCCGTCGATCCTGCTGGTCGACGACGAGCCGAGCGTGCTGTCCGCGCTCAAGCGGGTGTTGCGGCCCGCGCGCTACGACATCCTGACCGCCGAAAGCGGGGAAGCCGCGCTCGACATTCTGGCTGCGACCGAAGTCGATCTGATCGTGTCGGACATGCGCATGCCGAACCTGAGCGGCGCGGCGTTTCTCGCCCGCGCCCGGTCGCTGTACCCGGACACGATGCGCATCCTGCTGACCGGCTATTCCGACGTCGCGTCGATCGTGGAGGCCGTCAACGAAGGCGGCGTGTATCGCTACCTGAACAAGCCGTGGGACGATCACGACCTGCTGATGACCATCGAGCAGGCGCTCGAACAGCGGCGCCTGCGGGCAGAGGCCGCGCGGCTGGCCGCGCTGACCGAAGCGCAGAACGAAACGCTGCGCCGCTTCAATACGGAACTCGAAACGCAGGTTCGCGCGCGCACCGAGGAACTCGGGCAAACCGTGATGTTTCTCGAAGCGGCGCAGCATGACCTGAAAAGCAGTTTCACCGCGATGGTGCAGGTCTGCGCGAGCATGATCGAGATGCGCTGCGGGTCGGCGAGCGGGCATGCGATGCGCGTCGGCGAGATTGCGCGCCGTCTCGCGCTGTCGGCGGGGATGAGCAGCCTGCACGCGCAGGACGTGTATTTCGCGGGACTGCTGCACGGCATCGGCAAGCTGTCGCTGCCCGACGAGCTGTTGCACAAGCCGCTCGTGAAGATGACCACGGACGAACACAGCCTGTTCCAGCAGCACCCGCTGCGCGCGCAGATGGTGCTCACGCCGGTCGCGCAATTGCACAAGGTCGCGTCGATCGTGCTGCACCAGTACGAGCGGTTCAATGGACGCGGCACGCCGGACGGGCTCGCGGGCGACGCGATTCCGCTCGGCTCGCGGATCGTCGCGATCGCGCGCGATTTCGAAGGGTTGCGCAACGGCGAGATCGGTTCGCCGCATTCGGTCGAGCAGGCGATCGACGTGCTGCACTCGCAGGCCGGCGTGCGTTACGACCCGCTGCTCGTCGCGCGCTTCATCGACCTGATGCGGGATCCGGCGAGCCTGCGCATCGCGGCGTCCGTCGCGGAGATCCGGTCCGAGCAGCTGCGCGAGGGAATGCAGCTCGCCGACGATCTGCGCACGCATCGCGGGGTGCTGTTGATGACGAAGGGCAGCGTGATGTCGGGGCACCAGATCGAGCTCGTGCGCCGTTTCGAGGCACGCGAAGGCACGACGTTCGACATTCTCGTGACGACCGGCGCCGCCGCGTCGACGCAGGCGCCCGCCGGCACGCCGCCTGACTGACGTTGCGCGGGACGGCTCGACCGTGGCGCGCAATCGGCCGCGCGTCGCGGCATCGCGTTCAATTCGACCGGGGCGCTCGATCATGCATGGCACCTACGACCTGCTGCTTGTTCTGCTGTCGCTCGTCATTGCGACGCTGGCTTCCTATACGGCGCTCGATCTGGCCGCGTTCATTTCGCTGCTCGACAACCCGACGCTCAAGCGCGCGTGGCTGGCCGGCGGCGCGGCCGCGATGGGCACCGGAATCTGGTCGATGCATTTCGTCGGCATGCTGGCGCTGTCGCTGCCGATTCCGCTCGGCTATGCGCTGCCGGATACCGGCGCGTCGCTGGCGATTGCGGTGCTCGTGTCGTATTTCGCGCTGAACGTCGTCACGCGCGCGCGGTTGGGGCGACGGCGCTTGCTGGCGGGCGGCATGCTGATGGGCGCCGGGATCGTCGGAATGCATTACACGGGCATGGCCGCGATGCACATGGCGCCGGGCATTCGCTACGATCCCGCGCTGTTCGCGGCGTCGATCGGCGTCGCGGTGATCGCGTCGACCGCCGCGCTCTGGATGGCGCAGACGTTGCGTGCGCAACAGGCTCGCCATGCGACCGCGCAACGCATCGGCGCCGCGCTGATCATGGGCATCGCGATCACGGGCATGCACTACACCGCGATGGCGGCCGCGCATTTCGCGCCGGATGCGCGCTGCGGCGCCGCGAACGGCATCGACGCGCCGTGGCTCGCGACGACCATCGCGCTGTTCACGATGGCGACGCTGATCGTCACGCTGCTCGTCTGCCGCTTCGATGCGCGCACGACCTTTCTGCGCGGCATGACGGACACGCTCGAACGGCTGGTGCGATTGCGGACCGCGGAACTCGAAGCGGCGTTGCAGCGTTACGAGCAGACGACGGCGATGCTGCAGCGCACGCGCGAGAACATGGCGACCGAGATCGACGAGCGCCGGGCGGCGCAGAGTCGGCTCGAACAGGAGAAGGACGAACAGCGGCGCCTGCTGCGGGCGCTAGAGGAAACCCACGTGCAGTTGCTGCAATCGGAGAAACTCGCGTCGATCGGCCAGCTCGCGGCCGGCGTCGCGCACGAGATCAACAATCCGATCGGCTTCATCAGCGCGAACCTCAATACGCTGAGGACGTGGGTGCGAAGCCTGCTCGACGTCGTCGCCGCGCATGACGCCGCGCTGACGCAACTGGAACCGGCAACGCGCGAGGCGCTGACGGCGATGCGCGTCGCCGCCGATCTGGACTACGTGCGCGACGAGATCGTGACGCTGATCGAAGAATCGATCGACGGCGCGGTGCGCGTGCGGCGCATCGTGCAGGACCTGCGCGATTTCTCGCGGCCGGGCAGCGGCGAGTGGAGCGTGGTGGATATTCACGCGGGCCTCGAGAGCACGCTCAACGTTGTCCACAACGAACTCAAGTACAAGGCCGACATCGTCCGCGAGTACGGCGACGTGCCGCAAGTCGAATGCCTTCCGTCGCAGTTGAACCAGGTATTCATGAACCTGCTCGTCAACGCCGCACATGCGATTCCGACGCGCGGCGTGATCACGATCCGCACGTCGAGCGACGGCGGGCAGGTGTCGATTGCGATCAGCGATACCGGAACCGGCATGACACCCGACGTCGTTCGGCGGATCTTCGATCCGTTCTTCACGACGAAGCCGGTCGGGCAGGGCACGGGGCTGGGGTTGTCGGTGTCGCATGGCATCGTCGAGCGCCATCGCGGCACGATCGACGTGACGAGCGAGCCGGGGCGCGGCACGACGTTCTGCGTTCGACTGCCGATCCGGCGCGCGGAAGGCAGCGCGGATGCGGTGGAGGCAGTCGAGCAACGGGCGTGAGCGACAGGCGACGCGTCGTTACCGCGCCCGCTTGCGCCGCCGCCTGCGAAAGAAATTCCAGAACATCGCGGTCGCGTCCGGCCCCGTCGCGGAGTGGAACGCTTCGCGCGGATCGCCGCCGCTCCACGCGTGCGCCAGACGGCGCACGATGCAGACGCGGACGATCAGCCGGCCGCCGCGCAGATAGTCGGTGTAATCCGCGTCGTCGTGCGCGTACGTATGTTGCTCGCCGACACGCAGTTCACCGTGCTCGTCGACGAGCCGATTGATCCGCGCGAACGCGACGCCGAGCTGCCGCGCGTTTTGCTCGGCGACGACCGTATCGAGTCCGCCATGCACGACGAGCGCGGGCATGCCCGGATAAGCGCGTACGTCGACGCAGGCGTCGACGACGCCTATCGGATCGTCGTGCAGGCCGCGGCGCATCAGGCTCATCGCGGCCATCGTCGACAACGGCGGCGCGATGGCCGGACCGGAGTGCAGGCCGACGGCCGCGAACAGGTCGGGAGATTCGATCGCCAGCCGTGCCGCGAGCCCTGCGCCGGCCGACATGCCGGCCAGGTAGATTCGGTCGCGGTCGAACCCGCGCGCCTGCACGATCGTATCGATCAGCGACGCGATCGCCGGCGCCTCCGACTGCGACGCATCGCCATGCCAGTTCCAGCAGCGATGCGAATGGGCGGTCTTCGCCTGTTCGGGAAACAGCACGGCAAACCCGGCGCGCTCGGCGATGCGGCAGATGCGCGTGCCCGCGGCGAACGACTCGGCCGTCTGCTTGCAGCCGTGCAGCATCACGACGACGGGCATGCCGTCGCTCGGTGCCGAGGCGGCGGGCAGGTACAGCGCGTACGCGAGATGGTTGACGAGCCGGCCGGCGGCCGGGCGCGCGGAATGAAACGAGCGCAGCCACGTGCCGGGTGCCTGGTGCGGCGATGTCCGCGCGGCGGTCGTCGAACCCGGGCGACGCGGGGGCCGTATGTTGGCGGCGCGCTTGGCCGCTGTGGCCGGTTTGGTCGCCTTCCTTTTGGGTCGCGTACTCGTCGCGGCGGAAAACAGATCGAACGGGCGTAGCCAGAGGCTGGATTTTTTCCTGGGCATGGACGGATCTCGTGCCGGCGGGGGCGTGCGACAGCATGCGGCGAAGCCGGCCGCTGGATGGCGGGCGAATGCGGGGGCAGCGCACAATGCGTGCCGCGGGACGCGTCCGCGTCGAGGTGCTCCGGCACGGCCGACACAGGGAAGCGACCGATCGACGGAACCCCGCACCCTGCG
The DNA here is from genome assembly GCF_053427615.1 of Burkholderia sp. AW33-5. NCBI lineage: Bacteria > Pseudomonadati > Pseudomonadota > Betaproteobacteria > Burkholderiales > Burkholderiaceae > Burkholderia > Burkholderia sp. AW33-5. The sequence continues at coordinate 219,232 of NZ_JBSAXA010000008.1, forward strand.
CCCCGATTCGGGCCGGCCACGCATCATGCTAGCAGGCGTCGCTCGCCTCGGGTGCGATGGTTCCGTGACCAATCGGTGAATGCTTTGACCCCACTGCCTGCGGTTATCGATACGTCCACAGCCGATGCATCACGAACATCGTCGGCGGGATCAGCAGCGCGATCGCGACGATCGCCACGCCGCGCGGCATGTCGAGCAGTTCGGCCGCACGCGCGAGCAGCATCGTTTCGGCGAAGCCGGCCAGCGCGACGGTCAGATAGCGCAGCAAGCTGCGCGAATGCACGGTCGACGAGAAGCTCCACAGCGTATTCGCGAGATACGAGAACGCCGTCGCGCAGACGAACGCGACGGCGTTGGCGGTCACCTGAGTCGCGTCGAACAGCGCATACATCGCGGAGGCGACCAGCAAATGCAGCGCGGTCGAGCCGAGTCCGGACAGGCCGAAGCGCGCCAGCCGCACGCGCTCGGCATAAAGCAGGTCGAACATCGCTGCCTCCGCTGCTCAGCGCTCGCCCACCCGCACGCGGGCCGGCTGCGCGCGGCGGCGTGCGTTCGGGCGCCGCGTATCGCGCGCGACCGGCAGTTCGATCACCTTGGCGTGCGTCTGGTAGCGGCGGCGAATCAGATAGACCGGGCGTTGTTTCGACTCGTCGTAGATGCGTCCGATGTACTCGCCGACCACGCCGATGCCGACGAGCTCGATCCCGCCGATGAACAGCGTCACCGACAGCAGCGACGCATAGCCGAGCACCGGGTTGCCGAACAGCAGCGTGCGGCCCACGATGAACGCGCCGTACAGGAATGCGAGTGCGGCGATGCTGAGGCCGATGTAGGTCCAGCTGCGCAGCGGCACGGTGCTGAAGCTCGTGATTCCCTCGAGCGCGAAGTTCCACAGCTTCCAGCCGGAGAATTTCGAGTGTCCGGCGCTGCGCGCTTCACGCTGATACTCGATGATCACGGTCTGGTAGCCGACCCACGCGAACAGCCCCTTCATGAAGCGATGACGCTCGGGCAGGCTGCGCAGCGCGTTCACGACCTTGCGGTCCATCAGCCGGAAGTCGCCGACGTTCTCCGGCAGCTTCACGTCCGACAGCATGTTGTGCACGCGGTAGTAGATCGCGGCGGCGGTGCGCTTCGCGAACGAATCGCACGCGCGGCTGCTGCGCTTTGCGGCGACGACTTCCGCGCCGTCGCGCCAGTGTTCGAGCATCACCGGAATCAGGCTCGGCGGGTCCTGCAGGTCGGCGTCGAGCGGAATCACCGCGTCGCCGGCCGCTTCGTCGAGGCCGGCCGTCAGTGCCGCTTCCTTGCCGAAGTTGCGGGTGAGATCGATGACGCGCACGCGGCGGTCGATCATGCTGACCCGGATCAGGCGTTCGAGGGTGTCGTCGCGGCTGCCGTCGTTCACGCAGACGATTTCGAAGCGGATCGAATCGAGTTCGGCCATCAGCGGAATCACGACGTCGAAGAAGCGTTCGACGGCCTCGCCTTCGTTGTAGAACGGTACGACCAGCGAGACGAGCGGTGTGTAGAGTGGTTCGCGCATGGTGGGTTCCCCTGAAATGACGTGCGTGTCAGCGGCCGGCACCGAAGGTCGGGCGGCCGGTGCGGCGCAGTCCGTGCGCCGGGCGGTGGTGTGAGCGGACCGGATGCGGGAAGCCGGTCTCGGTCGAGTTGTCGCGTGCGTCGGGCATCGACGGCACGTCGTGCCTTTCTTGTGCAATCCGGCTGACGAGCAGCGCCAGCGATGCCAGTGTGACGAGCGGCATGAACTGGAACGGCAGATGCGTGACGATCGCGAGACCGGCGAGCGGCGTCGCCCACATCAGCATCAGCCATTCGCGATCGAAGCGGCGCCAGCCGTGCGTCCACGCATAGCGCACATACCACGCGATCACGAGCCCGTACCAGGTCAGGTCGTAGTCGTACAGGTACGGGCTGACGATCAGGCATGCGCAGGCGAGCGTGGCGGCGCGCAGCGCGTACGAACACGCGCCGCGCCACGCGTACACGACGGCGATCGCGGCGGCCGCGGCCGACAGCAGCTGCAGGCCGCGCGCGATGTAGGCGGGCCAGCCGGCGAGGGTGGCGAGCGCGAACACGGTCGGCATGCGCGCGAGCTTGACGTGGCCCGCGTTGACCGTCTGATACGCGTCGTTGATGCCGTGCGCGAACGCGATCCACGACCCGATCCCGAACGCGAGCATCGTCAGTACGACGCCCGCGGCGATCGTCGCGGCCCATGCGGCCAGTGCGCGCCATTGTCCGGCGCAAAGCAGCGCGAGCGGAAACAGGACCGCCATCTGCGGCTTCATCGTCAGCAGACCGAAGCAGATGCCGGCGATGACGGGGCGACGATTCAGCGTCAGCAGTCCGAGGCCGGCGAGCGTCGCGGTCAGCAGGCTCGTCTGCCCGACGATCACCGTGAGGAACGCGCCGGGGAACGCGAGCGCGCAGAGCATCGCGGCATCGCGCTGCACGGTGGCGCGGATCGTCACCGCGAACAGCATGCAGGTCCCGCCGAGCCACAGCACCAGCGCGAGCAGGTACGGCATCCAGCCGAGCGGCAGCACCAACAGCAGCATGGTCGGCGGATAGAGCCACGGCAGCGAGCCGTCCGCGGCGTTCAGCGTCGGGATCGCGAGTTTCTCGATCGCGAAGAGCGAGGAGAACTGCCATGCGTCCACCGCATGCCCGAGCGCGGCGAGCCGCGCGGCGCTCCAGATCGGTGCGAAATCCTGCGCGAGCGGTTCGGGCACGGACGTATGCGACCCATGCACGCGTGCGAGATAGATGCAGATGAACAGCAACTCGGTGAACAGTACGGCCGCCGCATAGAGGCGTACCCGATCGCGATTGAGCCAATGCGGGAAACGGCGCGGGCCGGCGATCGGCAGTTCCGGATGAGCGTCGAGGGCCGAATCGGCGTGCAGAAGGGAGAGTGGCGTTTTCATTGCGCATTCCGCGACGCGAGGGTCGAGCGACGCACGACGACGAACAGGACGGCGAGCAGCACGACCGGGCCGATCTGCGGCAGCCGCGTGATCCGGTTGAACACCTCGAATACCGGCAACAACCACGCGAGCACGATCACGATCTGATCTCCCGGCAGCCAGCCTTCATCGAGCCCGTGGGCGATCAGGCAGAAGACCGCGATGCCGAGCCAGGCCAGTTCGTAATGCCACAGATAGGGCGTCGACAACAGCGTGGCGACCACCAGCGCCGCGCCGCGCAGCCGCATGTCGTCCGTGCGACGCCAGACCTGAACGGCGGCGGTGATGGCGAGCAATCCCACGGCGGCTTGCGCGGCGAGCGAGGCCGGAATCGATGCACCCGCGAGGCGGAGCGCCGCGAACGTCGTCGGCGAAACGAACCAGTAGGCGGGAAGGGTGAAGTGCATGCCGCGCACGATCGACATCGCATGGGCCAGGCCGCTCAGGGAGCCCGTGCCGGTCAGTGCAATGCCGGCCATGGTGAACAGCACGGTCGTGATCGCCGCCGACATGAAGGTTCGCCACGAGCGCGTCGCGATCAGCACGAACGGGAACACCATCGCCATCTGCGGCTTGATGGCGAGCAACCCGATCAGCATGCCGGCGACGATCGGGCGTCGGCCGAGGAAATGCAGCGCGAGCGCGGCGATGCCGGCGGTCAGGATGCTGTTCTGCCCGTACAGGATGGACGCGAACACGCCCGAATAGGCGAGCACCACGAGCGCCGCGGCGCGCGGAACGGGCAGGTGCGCACGCAGGCCCGACAGTCTCAGGGCGGCATACGCGTAGCATAAAAGACTGCCCGCAAAAAAGAGGAAATACGCGGGCAGGAAAGGCACGAGGGCAACCGGCGCGATGAACAGCAGCATCGTCGGCGGATAGAGCCAGGGCAGCGATTGGTGACCGATGTAGGCACCGAACCGCGCGACCTCGGCATGAGAGAAGAAGACCGGATCGTAGATCGCTGCGGCGTGGCCTTGCAGCACGAGTTGCGACGCGGTCCAGAAGACGGAGAAGTCGACACCCGGTCGGGCCGTCGACTGTGACGTGAAGGCGTCCGTTACGACGCCCCAGACGATCAGAAAGGTCACGCACAGCAGCAGCATGACGCAGCTGTACGGAACGATCCGGTCAGCCGTCAACCATTGAGCACAGCGTTTGGCGCGATAGCGCACTCCACGATTGGCTGTGTACATGATGCCCCGTTTGCAGTGAAGGCTGCCTGAGCTTCGGCAGCCATTTTGTGTTGTCGTGTATCCGGATCGAATCGCGCTCGATGGCGCTGTCCGGTGAATGCATTGTTGGAGAAAAAATCGCGTGACGCAAACCGCGGGCTGAATCGTGGAATCGCGATTCGACGGCGATATGGCTGAAAAGCGGGTTTTCACGTCTGAGAAAACCGCACCGGCGCAAACGATGTTTCTCGCTTGAAACATTCCGTGTTTTTCACCGCTCCGGCGGTATGCGGAATGCGCGTCGGGCGACGGGTGATCCGGATTCGGGAAAATCCCGAGAAATTTTTTTGGCGCCCTTGCACAGCACGGCGGCGCGCTGCCGGCACGCGGCGCCGGCCCGCATGCGTATATCAAATCTGAAACATTTTGTGCAGTGCGCCGAAACCCGGTCGACGGGTGAATCGCCGGAACCCTTGATGCGCCTCGTTTTCCCTCCGGCTGGCCTGCTCTTTGCGTCAAGGTCCGCACGACAGTCGACGACGTGATGAACGACCGGTTGAAGCAACAGGCTGACAAGACCGGATTCAATCACCTGCGGAAAGCAACGGATCGAGGGCGCGTCGGGGAATACGCCGCCCAGGCCTTGAAAACCGCCGGAAACGTCGACTGGGCGAATAGGCGACGGCATTGTCCGCGCAAAAAGAATCACATGACAGCATTGGGGAATAAAAATGAAAGACCAGAGCACGCCGCGGCTCGCATGCCGCGCAGAAGACCCGCAGTTGCATCGACGCATCAGCGTCATCCGCTCAATCCGTATTCATGCACGGAACGGTCGTTTCGCCGTTCTGCTCGATCGCGTCATTCGCCAGATCGCAGCGCGCATGGATATCGCACGCATCAGCTCACCGACCATCGTTCGCCAGGCCAGGCTCGTACCCTGCCGTGTGCGTCGCTGAGCGCAGCATCCGAATCCTTGTGTTGTTCCGGTAGTACCCCCGCTCCCCGCGTCGATCCCCGACAACGGGATTTTCATAGTAGTGCGAAAGGAGAGTAGCCATGTCCACGTTCATCCAGAAGATCCGCGGTTTCGTTCAAGACGAACAAGGCGTGACGGCCATCGAATACGGCCTGATTGCCGCACTGATCGCAGTTGGCCTCGTTGCAGCACTGACGCTGGTCGGCAACGACCTCAAGACCGTCTTCAACACGATTGCAGACGATCTCAACGCGGCGATCTGAATGGCGGGGCGGCGAACGGTGGGTCCGGCCCGTTCGTCGCCATCCCGTCGATCGTGCAGGGCCGGACACTCAACCAACAGATGTCGAATGGATCGAACGGCGGACGACTCGGCCGGTGCACTGCGCGAGTCTCCCCGCTCTCTTGACCAACTGAATCGGAGGCTGTCATGCGGACCAGCGGACGTGCGGTAGCGGTATCGCGATGGATCGGCGACGAGCAGGGGGTGACGTCGATCGAGTACGCGCTGATCGCGGCAGTATTCGCCACCATCGTGCTGGGAAGCGTGGTCACACTGAAAGGTTCGGTTGAAGACGCGTACAACATGATCGCGTCGATCGTGACCGCGGCGGTCAATACCGCACTGGGTCAGTGATTCCGACTATTACAGCCAATCGAGGTTCGCCATGTTGCCTGCCGCGCTGCCTTATCCGGTCCCGTTGTGCGTGACGGTGCTCGTCGTCGTCGCGGCCAGCACGGACATCACGAGCCGACGCATCCCGAACCGGCTCGTCGCGATCGGGCTGGCCGGTGCGCTGATCGCCCAGTGCGCGCTGCACGGGGTCCAGGCCGGCGCACTCGCGTGGCTTGGCGGCGCGGCGACCGGCTTCGGCATGCTGCTGCCGTTCTATCTGCTGCGCGGGATGGCCGCAGGCGACGTGAAGCTGATCCTGGCGATCGGCGCATGGGTCGGCGCGCAGATGACGTTCTACATCGTGCTGGCCACCTTTCTGGCCGGCGGGATCGGCGCGATCGGCCTTGTGCTGGTGCGCGGGCGCATGCGCCAGATGTGGGCGAACGTCCGGGCGCTGATCGCGCATCGCTCGATCCGCGCGTATGCAGGGGCAACCGACGGCCCCGTGGAAGTCGCGTCGGTCGGCGCGTTGCCGTATGGCGTCGCGATTGCCGCCGGCACGCTGGGCATGCTGTTCGTTTCGCGCGTCTAGCGCGACGAACCCGCAACGAGGATGAAACGCACATGAACACGATCCCCACCGAACCGAAGCGCGACGCGCAGGTTACGCACCTGCCGCATCCGTCGCCGTTGCGGGAGGCGTATGCGAAACCGGGCACACAGTTGCCTGCCGCGCCGCGCTCGCTCGAGGAAACCGGACTGAGCCAGTCGTTCGTCGCGGGGCTCGTGCTGAAGTCGACGCTGGTGCTTGGCCGGCCGTCCTACGGCGACCTGATCGAGCGCCACTGCCTGCCGCTCGCGGTGCTCGACGACATCTTCGCGTTCCTGGTACGCGAGCATCTGGTCGAACTCACCCATCGCGGCAAGACGGACCTCGACGTGACGTTCCGCCTGACCGACGCGGGCCGCGTGGCCGCGCTCGAAGAATGCGCGCGCAGCACGTACAGCGGGCCCGCGCCGGTGACGCTCGACGCGTATCTCGACTGCGTGTCCACCCATTCGGTGCGCAAGCTGCGCGTGGCCCAGAACGACGTATGGGCCGTATTCGAAGGCGTCGTGATGGACACGTCGGTACTCGACTCGGCGGCCGCCGCGCTGAACTCCGGCCGTCCGCTGCTGATCTACGGCCCCGCCGGCAGCGGCAAGACCTTCCTCGCCGAGCGGCTCGGCGCGTTGATGGGCGGCCATGTACCGGTGCCGTATGCGATCTACGCCGCCGGGGAAGTGATCCAGATCTACGATCCGCTCGTGCACGTCGACGCGCCGTCGCAAACGGAGGGCCAGTCGATCGATCGCCGCTGGCGCCTGTGCGAACGGCCGGTCGTGATGTCCGGCGGCGAGCTGACGCTCGACGAGCTCGACCTGCGCCGCGATGAAGCGGCGGGCTTCTACCAGGCGCCGCCGCACATGAAGGCGAACATGGGCATGTACATCGTCGACGATCTCGGCCGCCAGCGCGTCGAGCCGCGCGACCTGCTCAACCGCTGGCTGCGTCCGCTCGATCGCGGCGTCGACTTCCTGACGCTCGAGTCCGGCAATCGATTCGTGCTGCCGTTCGACGTCTGGCCGGTGTTCTCGAGCAACCTGGCGCCGGAGCAGTTCGCCGACGACGCATTCATGCGCCGGCTCGGCTCCAAGCTTCACGTCGGCGCGCTGTCGATCGACCACTACCGCGCGGTGTTCGACGCCGCATGCGAGTCGCTCGGACTGGTGTCGTCACAGGACGCCTTCGACTATCTGCTGCACCGGCTGCACCTGCCGACCGGCAAGGCATATCTCGCATGCTTCCCGATGGATCTGCTGCGCCTCGTCGCCGCCGGCGCGCGGTATCGCGGCGATCCGCCCGAAGTGACGCACGACGCGCTGCACGACGCATGGGCCAGTTATTTCGGCACGGCGCCCGAGCGCGACGGCGGATATCTGCCGCCTGCCGAGCACGGCGGTCACACAGTCATAACCGGTTGAGCCGTTTCTTTCACGATTCGTTGAGGAGCATTGCCATGAAAAACAGTCGAGCGCTCATGATGCTGATCGTCGCGATGGTCGCGGGGCTTGCCGCGGTCGTGTTCGCGTCCCGCTGGTTGATGAATACATCCAGCAGCTCGGTCACGTCGGTCGCGGTGGCGACCACCGACCTGAACCTGGGCGAGCCGCTCGGGCCGAACCAGATCCGCATGGTGAGCTGGCCGTCGGGCAGCGTGCCGACCGGCGCGTTCACCGACACGAAGGAACTCGAAGGGCGCGTCGTGCGCACGAGCCTCGCGCGCGGCGAGCCGGTGATCGAGTCGAAGCTCGCGCCGGTCGGCACGAAAGGCGGGCTGTCCGCCGTGATCGCCGACGGCAGCCGCGCGATCACCGTGCGCGTGAACGACGTGGTCGGCGTCGCGGGCTTCGCGCTGCCGGGCAACTACGTCGACGTGATCGTCAACACGCAGGAACAGCAGGGCAAGACCGACGGGCAGAGCATCTCCAAGATCGTGCTCGAGCACATCCTGGTGCTGGCCGTCGCGCAGCAGGTCAGCCGCGACGACACCGCACCGAAGGTGGTCAACGCGGTGACGCTCGAAGTCACGCCCGACCAGGCCGAACGCCTCGACCTCGCGCGCAGCGTCGGCACGCTGTCGCTCGTGCTGCGCAACCAGGTCGACCAGAAGACGCTGACGACCGACGGCGCGACCAAGCTGACGCTGCTCGGCAAGGCTCCGGTGCCGGATGCACCGCCCGCACCGGTACACGAACGCGTACGCACCGTGCGCGTGCACGTCGCGTCGCACGCGGCACCGGAGGCGCGCCACGATTGTGTCGGCGTGCTGACCGGAGTGCGGGGCAGCGTCGAATGCTTCTGAAGCCGTAGAACACACATCCAGATAACCACATCAACCAGATCGGCCGCCGTCAGGGCACGGCGGCCTTGGAAGTCGACAACCGGCGGCTCGCCGGTCACTCGGGGGATCAGACGAAATGAAGATCAATCCGCAACATTCAGGTACCGGCCCGGTGCGCACACGCATCGCACGGGGCACGATGATGGCCGCGATCCTGTGTACGGGGTGGCTGACGGTATACAGCGCGCTGGCCCAGGAAGGCGCGGAATCGGCCGCGCTGATGAAGGGCGGCGCGAGCGCGCCGGCTGCCGTCGCCAAGGGGCCGATGCAGATGACGATCAGCATGGCGCCGGCGGTTGCCGCCGCGCCTGCCGCATCGGCAGGCCCGCTGCGTGGACCGAATTGCGTGGGCGCGGTGCGCGAGTCGACCAGCGTCAGCGTGCCGCTCGGCAAGTCGCTGCTGGTGCCGATGCCGGAGCCGGTCCGCAACCGGACCATCGGCAACCCGGCCGTCGCGCAGGCGACGATGGTGTCGCCGCAGACGCTGTACATCCTCGGGCTGACGGTCGGCACGACCAACATGATCGTGCAGGGCCGCAGCGGCGCATGCCGCGTGATCGACGTGGCGGTCGGCGCGGACGCCGGCGGCTTGCAGGCGTCGCTGACGCAGCTGATGCCGAACGAGCGCGACATCCACGTCTCGACTGCCGCCGGCACGATCGTGCTGGCGGGCAACGTGTCGAACTCGCAGGCCGCGCAGCAGGCGGTGCAGATCGCCCGCGCGTACAGCGAAAGCGCCGGTGACGGCAGCGGCAAGGGCGCCGGCGTGCTGAACATGCTGGCCGTCACGTCGCCGCAGCAGGTGATGCTCGAGGTGAAGGTCGCCGAAGTGTCGAAGACGCTGATCAACCAGATGGGCAGCGCATTCAACATCCAGGGCGGCTTCGGCTCCTGGAGCGGCGCGCTCGTCAGCAACCTGCTCGCGGGTGTCGCAAGCGCCGCGGTCTTCAACAAGGCGAACAACAAGCCGTTCAGCATCGCGGCCGATGCGCAGAACACCGACAACCTCGTCAAGATCCTCGCGGAGCCGAACCTCGTGACGATCAGCGGCCAGGAAGCGACGTTCCTCGCCGGCGGCAAGATCTTCATCCCGGTACCGCAGAGCAGCGGGACGGGCACGTCGACGATCACGCTGCAGGAAGAGGAGTTCGGCGTCGCGCTGAAGTTCACGCCGACGGTGCTGGGCAACGGCCGGATCAGCCTGAAGGTCGCGCCGGAAGTGTCGGAACTGTCGCAGACGGGGGTCACGCTGAGCGCGACCAACATCGGCGGCACCTCGATCCTGCCGCTGATCACGACCCGGCGCGCGTCGACGACGGTCCAGATGGGCGACGGCGAATCGTTCGCGATCGGCGGGCTGATCAAGGACAACGCGAGCGGCGCGCTGAAGGCGATCCCCGGTGTCGGCGAGGTGCCGGTGCTCGGCGCGCTGTTCCGCAGCACGTCGTTCCAGCAGGACCGCACCGAGCTGATCTTCGTGATCACGCCGCACCTGGTGAGGCCGCTGCAGACCGCCGACCTGCCGCTGCCGACCGACAGCTTCTCGAAGCCCAACGAAGCAGACGTGTATGCGACCGGCAACATGGAAGGCCGCAAGGGTGTCCGCAAGGCGGGCGCGCAACCGGCGAGCGGCGCGATGAATGCACCGCAGACGCCGGCACCGGCTCCCGCGCCGCAATCGGCTGCACCGGCCGCCGCGCTGCCCGCACCGCGTGCGCCGCAACCTGCCGAAGCACCGGCACCGGTGCCGGCGCAGCCCGAGAAGCCGGCGGCTGCAGCGGCCGCCACGGCGGGGGCGGTGAACGTCGAACCGGTGCCTGCCGTGCCGTTGCGGCCGCAACCGCAGGCCGACGCGGCCAGCGCGGCACGGATCGCGCGCATCGAAGCCGCTGCCGCGCGTCTCGCGGCGGCCGGCTCCGACACGCCGGCAAAACCGGCGCCGCGTTCGAAGCAGAGTCTGCCGGCCGCCACCCACGCGCAGATCGCGCGGGCGAATGCGGAACCCGCGTCCAACGATCGTTGAAGCCATCCAAGGGGAAGCTCATGAAATCCGCCTACCTCGTATTCGTGCGCCGTGCGGCGCTCGCCGTCCCGCTCGCGTTCGCGCTTGCCGGCTGCATGTCGTCCACGCCGGTGTGGGACAGCCGCTTCGGCGACTCGGTCCGCGCCGTCACGCAAGCCCAGATCATCGATCCGCATGCCGCCGAACACGCGGCCTCGCGGCAGGGGGTCGACGGCAGCGCCGCCGCGGCCGCGCTCGACAACTACGACAAGTCGTTCAGGCAGCCCGAGCCGAAAGCCAATGCATTCGTGATCGGGATCGGCAAGTCGTCGGGGCAATAACACAGGCACGCTCAGGGAGAACGCCATGTCCAGCGCAGCTCGTCATCCGAAACTCACGCGTCGCGGTATGCGTCGCCAGCAAGGCGCCGTCGCGATCATCGTCGGCCTCGCACTGGCGGTGATGATCGGGTTCGTCGGTCTCGCGCTGGACCTTGGCAAGCTGTACGTCACGCGCAGCGAACTTCAGAACAGCGCCGACTCATGCGCGCTGTCCGCTGCGCGCGACCTCACGTCGGCCATCAGCCTGCAGGTCGCGGAGGCGGACGGCATCGCCGCCGGCCACTCGAATTTCGCGTTCTTTCAGCAGAACGCGGTGCAGATGCAAACGGATTCGAACGTCACGTTCAGCGATTCGCTGACCAATTCGTTCCTGACGAAGTCGGCCGTCGCCACGCCGGCGAACATCAAGTACGTGAAGTGCACCGCGCAGTTGACCAACATCGCGCACTGGTTCATCGAAGTGCTCAACACGATTCCCGGCGTGCGGGTCGCGAACGCGGCGCAGGTTTCGGCGAGCGCGATCGCGACGGTGGGCGCCGGGCAGACGACCTGTGCGATTCCGGTGTTCGTGTGCCGGGCGTCGTCCACCGCGCCGTACAAGGTCGGCGACTGGATCGCGTCGCCTTCCGGCTCGTCGTCGACGTACGGGCCCGGCAACTTCGGCTGGGCCGCGCTTGACGGTTCGACGAACGAGCCGACGATCGCAAGCGAATTGTCCGGCAATACCTGCAACATCACGTCGCCGCCCAAGCTCGGTTCGACGGGTCTGAAGTCCGCGTCGCTGCGCGCCTGGAATACCCGCTTCGGCATCTACACGAACGGCGCCAATGGCTCGAGCGGCCAGCCGGACTTCACCGGCTACGCATACGTCGGCCCCAACTACGGGCCGCCGGGAACCGCTGGCATCGTCGGCGACGCGTACACGCAGTTCGTGCTCGATCGCGCAAGCTTCAAGTCCTACCAGGGCGACGGCGCGCCGCCTGCCGGCAGCGGCATTGCGACCAAAGGGACCGCCACGGCAAGCAACTATCAGACGTTCGGCGGCGACCGCCGCGTCGCGCTTGCCCCCGAGGGCGACTGCTCGACGCTGAATGGGGCAAGCAATCAGTTGACCGTCACGCAGTGGGACTGCGTGCTGATGCTCGATCCGCTGCCGTTCAGCCCGGGCGCCGGCGGGGTCGTCGCGCATCTCGAATACCTCGGCTCGGCGTCATCCGGCAACACGCCTTGCGCGACGCACGGTTTGCCGGGCAGCGGCAGCTCGGTCGGCCTCAAGGTGCCGATGCTCGTTCAATAGAGGAGACGCGATCATGAAAAGGTTCCCGATTCGCCGGTCGCGCATGCGTGGTGTCGCCGCGGTCGAGTTCGCGCTCGTGCTGATGCCGATGATCGTGCTCGCGACCGGTGTGGCCGAGTTCGGCCGCGCGATCTATCAGTACGAGACCCTCACCAAGGCGACGCGCGACGCAGCGCGCTACCTGTCGGTCTATCTGCCGGCCGACAGCGGCTATCCGCTCGCGGCGGCGCAGTGCCTGGTCGTCTACGGCAACACGACCTGCGGGTCTGCCGGCACCGAGCTGGTGCCGGGGCTCACGACATCGATGGTGATCGTGTGCGACGCCGCGCATTCGACCGATTGCGCCGACGCGTCCGACCCGCCGCAGTTCGCGAACCTGCCGACCTACGACTCGACTAACAACGCGGCGAGCGGCACGGCGACCGGCAGCATCAACGTCGTCGAGGTGAAGGTGAAGGGCTACCAGTACCAGCCGATTCCGGCCTATCCGGGGCTGTCGTCGATCACCTTCGGCAACATCGTCACCGTGATGAGGCAAGTGTCATGAACGCGCGCCCCTTTCCGCTGTCGCGCCGTCGCGGCCAACGCGGCGCGACGATCGTCGAGTTCGCGCTGATCGCATCGATCCTGATCATGCTGCTGATCGGCATCTTCGAATTCGGGCGCGTGCTGTTTTACTGGAACACCGCGACCGAGGCCATCCGGCTCGGCGCACGCACGGCGATCGTCTGCGACGTGAACGCCGCCGGTGTCGTGAAGCGCGTGAAGTCGCTGATGCCGATGCTGTCGAACGCGAACGTGTCGGTGAGCTACACGCCGTCAGGTTGCGACGTGAGCTCCTGCTCGTTCGTGACCGTCAGCATCACCAACGTCACGGTCAGGACGATGATTCCGATCGCGAACGTCGCGATCACGATGCCGCCGTTCACCACGACGATGTCGCGGGAAAGCCTGAACTCCTCGACGGGCGGTAGCGCCTGTCAATAATCGAAACCGACGAGGCACAGTCATGATCAATATCCTCGTAGCTGCCGACGATACCGCCCGGCTCACGCAGACCGCGCGCCTGGTCACCGACAGCGGACACTATCGCGTGACCCGAGCGCATGGACGGCCGTCCCAGATCGAGCATCGAACGGACGGGCTCGATTCATTCGACATCCTGCTGATCGACGGCGCGACGACCGATGCGTCCGAGCTGTCGGCGCTCGAACGGATCTGCCGGCTGCACCCGGGCCTGACCTGCATCCTGGTGACGGCCGATGCGGCGCCGAACGTGCTGCTCGACGCGATGCGCGCCGGCGCGCGCGACGTGCTGCAGTGGCCGCTCGATCCCGCGGCGCTCGCCCGCGCGCTCGAGCGTGCCGCCGCGCAAAGCACGCGGCGCGACGGCGACGATACGCGCTTCGTGTCGTTCATGTCGTGCAAGGGCGGCGCGGGCACGAGCTTCGCCGCGAGCAACGTGGCGTACGAGATCGCCGAAACCCACAAGCGCCGCGTGCTGCTGGTCGATCTGAACCAGCAGTTCGCGGATGCCGCGTTCCTCGTCAGCGACGAGACGCCGCCGTCGACGCTGCCGCAGCTGTGCGCGCAGATCGAGCGACTGGACGGCGCGTTTCTCGACGCGAGCGTCGCGCACGTGACGCAGAACTTCCACGTGCTCGCGGGTGCGGGCGACCCGGTCAAGGCCGCGGAGATGCGCGAGGATGCGCTCGAATGGATCCTCGGCGTCGCGGCGCCGCGCTACGACTTCGTGATCTTCGACATCGGCGTGAGCATCAATCCGCTGTCGATGATCGCACTGGATCGCAGCGACCAGATCCAGCTCGTGCTGCAGCCGGCGATGCCGCACGTGCGCGCGGGCCGCCGGTTGCTGGAGATTCTCGTGTCGCTCGGCTACCCGACCGACCAGATGCGGCTGGTGGTGAACCGGATGACGCGCTCGAGCGAACGGTCCCGCACCGCGCTCGAGGAAGTGCTCGGCCTGCACGCGAGCAGCACGATACCCGACGATGCCGACACCGTGCGCGAGGCGCTCGACCAGGGGCATCCGGTCTCGCGCGTCGCACGCAGCGCCGCGGTGACGCGTGCGTTGCAGGCCTGTGCGAAGCAGATCGTCGAAGGGGACGTGCGCACCCGGCACGACACGTCCAGCAGCGAACCGTTGATGTCACGGCTGTTCGGCCGCAAGGCCACGCCGAAGCTCAAGTCCATGTGAATCTTTCGGGGAAACCATCATGTCATTGCGCGAACAGATGTCCTTGTACCGGACGCAGCCGCAGGCGGCGGGCACCGAACCGGCAGGTGCGACGCATTCGTCGGTACGCGACGCGTACCAGAAGCTGCGCCGTGAAATTCATCTGGCGGTTCTTGAACGGGTCGAGCTGGAGCGCCTGTCACGCCTGCCGCAGGAACAGGTCCGGCAGGAAATCGCGGCGCTGATCTCGCGCATCCTCGACGAGGAGCGCTTGCTCGCGAACGACATCGAGCGGCGCCAGCTCGTGATCGACGTGTACGACGAAATGTTCGGCTTCGGACCGCTGGAAGCGCTGCTGCGCGACCCCGGCATCTCCGACATCCTCGTGAACACGTACCGGCAGGTGTACGTCGAGCGCGCCGGCCAGCTCGAGCTGACCGACGTGACGTTCTACGACGACGCGCACCTGATGAAGGTGATCGAGAAGATCGTGTCGCGGGTCGGGCGCCGCATCGACGAATCGACCCCGATGGTCGATGCGCGTTTGCCGGACGGCTCGCGCGTGAACGCGATCATTCCGCCGTCGGCGATCGACGGGCCGCTGATGTCGATCCGGCGTTTCGCGGTCAACCCGCTGAAGATGGACGACCTCGTGAGTTACCAGAGCCTCACGCCGCCGATGGCGGAACTGCTCGATGCGCTGGCCAGGGCGAAAGTGAACGTGCTCGTGTCGGGCGGGACCGGCAGCGGCAAGACGACGCTGCTCAACATCCTGTCGGGCTTCATCCCGCGATCGGAGCGGATCGTGACGATCGAGGATGCGGCGGAGCTGCAGCTTCAGCAGCCCCACGTGCTGCGGCTCGAAACGCGGCCGCCGAACATCGAGGGCAAGGGCGAGATCACGCAGCGCACGCTCGTGCGCAATGCGCTGCGGATGCGGCCGGACCGGATCATTCTCGGCGAAGTGCGTGGCGCGGAAGCGCTCGACATGCTCAATGCGATGAACACCGGCCACGAAGGCTCGCTCGCGACGATTCACGCCAACACGCCGCGCGATGCGCTCACGCGGCTCGAGAACATGATCAGCGTCGGCGGCCTGACGCTGCCGCCGAAGACGATGCGTCAGCAGATCGCGTCGGCGATCTCGGTGGTGGTCCAGGCGACGCGGCTCACCGACGGCAAGCGCAAGATCGTCAGCATCCAGGAGCTGACCGGGATGGAAGGCGACATCATCAACATGCAGGAGATCTTCACGTTCAAGCGCACCGGCATGGATCGCGACGGAACGGTGCGCGGACACTTCTGCGCGACCGGCGTGCGGCCGAAGTTCGCCGAGCGGCTGCAGGCGTTCGGCATCAACCTGCCGGATTCCCTCTACGACCCGGCGCAGCGTTACGAGACGAAGTGACGCGCGTTCGTCTGATTCCGGGGAGGTCTCATGGACTCGATATTCTACGGTTTTGTGATTCTCACCTTCGTCGCGGTCGTGCTCGCGATCGAAGGTGTCTATCAATGGTGGAACTCACGCCACGGTGCCGCGGCACGCCGGATCGAGTCGCGCCTGCGCGCGATGTCGGCCGGCGGCAGCGTGCAGCAGGAGCGGCTGTCGATTCTCAAGAAGCGGATGCTCGACGAGTCGAAACCGTTCGACCGGCTGCTGCTGCGCATGCCGCGTGTGCAGTCGGTGGATCTGCTGCTGCAGCAATCGGGGCTCGACTGGACGGTGGCGAAGCTCGTCGTGTACAGCGCGGTATTGCCGGTGACGGCGATGCTCGTCCTGTCGTTCACCCCGTTGCCGCTGATCGCCGTGGTGCCGATTGCGCTGCTGACCGCATGCTTTCCGGCCTTGTACGTGATGCGGCATCGCAACCGGCGGATGCTCAAGCTCGAGCGCCAGCTACCGGATATCTGCGACATGATCGCGCGCGCGCTGCGCTCCGGCCACTCCTTTACGAGCGCACTCGGCATGGTCGGCGAGGAGTTTCCCGATCCGATGGGCGGTGAATTCCGGATCACGTTCGACGAGATCAATTACGGCGTATCGCTGCACGATGCGCTGGTGAACCTCGCGACGCGCGTGCCGGCCCATGACCTGCGCTACTTCGTGATCGCGGTGCTGATCCAGCGCGAGACCGGCGGCAACCTGGCCGAGCTGCTCGACAGCATCGCATCGCTGGTTCGCGAGCGCTTCAAGCTGTTCGACAAGGTCCGCGTGCTGTCGGCGGAAGGGCGGCTGTCGGCCTGGATCCTCGGGCTGCTGCCGTTCGGCACGGCGGGCATGATGGCGGTGTTGAACCGGGAGTTTCTGTCGGTGCTCTGGCAGGATCCGGCCGGCATCAAGATGGTTGGCGTGATGCTGGGGTCGATGGCATTCGGCATGCTGTGGATTCGCCGCATCATCCGGATTCGCGTCTGACGCGTGTCTCAGGCTTCACGAACCGATTCGAGGCTGTCATGCAAAACCTGAGCGTAGTACATACCGTGATGCTGGCCGGCTTGTTCATCTTCGTCGCCGGCGGCGTGCTGGTCGCGATGCTGCTGTTTGCGCCGCGCAACATGGAGCGCCGGATCCAGCAGGCGAGCGGAGC
Organism: Burkholderia sp. AW33-5; assembly: GCF_053427615.1. NCBI lineage: Bacteria > Pseudomonadati > Pseudomonadota > Betaproteobacteria > Burkholderiales > Burkholderiaceae > Burkholderia > Burkholderia sp. AW33-5. Next base: position 236,365 of record NZ_JBSAXA010000008.1, read on the forward strand.
AAGTGTCGGCATCGGCGCCGGCGCGGGCGACGGCGGCGGGCAGGCATCGCGCTGGGTCGCGAAGCTCGTCGAGCTGTCGCAACCGATTTCCCGGCTGTCGGTGCCGCAGGAGGGCTGGGAGAATTCACCGCTGCGGATCCGGCTGATGAACGCCGGCTGGCGCGATCCGAACGCGGGCGCGCTTTACTTCGCGGCGAAGACGGTACTCGCGCTGGCGCTGCCGGGCGCGGCGCTGCTGGCGCTCGCCACGACCCGGCTCGCAGGTCAACGCATGCTGCTGTCGTTCATCCTCGTCGCGCTCGCCGGGATCGGCTACTACGTGCCGAACGTGATCCTCAAGCGGCGGATCGCGACGCGTCAGCGGGTGATCTTCGAGGACTTTCCGGATGCGCTCGACCTGCTGACCGTATGCGTCGAAGCAGGGCTCGGGCTCGATGCGGCGCTGATGAGGGTGAGCGAGGAACTGCGCTTTCGCAGCGAAGTGGTCGCGAGCGAGCTCGACTTGCTGCTGCTCGAGATGCGTTCCGGATTCACCAAGGAAACTGCGCTGCGCAATCTGGCACTGCGGACCGGCGTCGAAGACATCGAATCGTTCTGCGCGATGCTGATCCAGGCCGACCGCTTCGGCACGAGCATCGCCGAATCGCTGCGCGTGCTGTCCGACATGCTGCGCACGCGGCGGCGGATGCGCGCCGAGGAGCGCGCCGCGAAGATCGCGCTGAAGCTGCTGTTCCCGCTGATCTTCTGCATCTTCCCGGCGCTGATGTGCGTGTTGCTCGGGCCGGCGATGATTCACGTGTATCGCGTGCTGCTGCCGACCTTCACGAGCATCGGGCAGTAAGCAGCGGCGCGGGACTGCCGCGCGAACCGGATGTACGTGCCGACCGGGCATCGCCGGCCGGCACGGTCACCGTCTTCATGGGAGGCTCCTCCTCCCCCCGGGCGGCGTCGCGAGACAGGTCGATCATAGCGGCGTCAATGCAACCCGGACCCATGGTCGACCATGGAGACAGCCGTAGTCCACTGCCCGCGCGGGTGGCCCCCTACGGCTAACCCTGGACGGAAAACCGCCCGGAACGGACCAGCCGTCACGGCTGAAGCCATTCGTGTCGATAACGCGAGCGATTGTTTACCGGATTGCCGCTCGACGCAGGCAACCGCCGCGCGGCCGCGGCACGTATCGACAGATGCCGCCGCCGACGCGCGCGTCATCGCGCCCGAAAATCTCCTTGAAATCGTCGATTCGAATTCCTACGATTGTTCAAAATCAGGCTTGAATGACGCCGCGAACGGGACGATCGCCCCGCGTCGCGGAAAGAACGAACACAACGCCTGAAAATCGAGCGACTGCCCGACGATACGGGCAACAGGCCAGTCAAGCACGATCGGGGCCGGGGGAATCGTGAACGAATACGCAGCGCGATGCACGCCGCCTGACGCTTCATCGAACAGGCGCCCACCCGCGCGGACCGAACCCGCGATGCCGCCGGGCTTCGGCGCGCGTCGTCTCCCTCCCGATTCCTGACGGCCGGCGCGCGCAACCGCGCCCGGAACACCGCTTTCTCACCGACATCCTGTGCATCGACGCACACGCGTATCGGGCCGCTCGCGGCCGGCGTGGCGACGCACGTCGCGCACTCGACGGACCGACATAACAATTCGAACGAGGGACGCAGCATGGCCATCCATGTGCCTGTGACACGCCGGACGTTTCTGAAGCTCGCCGGCAGCGGCGCCGTCGTCGCCGTTTCGGTTACGCATTTGCCGGCACTCGTACTCGCCGCAGGCGAGACGCAGGCCGATGCGGACGGCCCGAGCTGGGCGCCGGTGCCCGGCAAGGCGCGCTGGCGCATCGATGGCATGCCGAAGGTAACGGGCCAGAAGATCTACGCGCGCGACTTCAAGTCCCGCGACTTCGTCGGCTGGCCGCAGCAGGAAAACTGGCTTTATGCACTGCGCTGCGACCGGGTCGACGCCGTTTATCAGGGCTACGATCTCGGCGTGCTGCCGCGCGAACTGCGGCCGATCGCCATCGTCGACAACGCGTTGCTGAGCGCGCGCAGGATCAAGCTTGCACCGGGGCCCGATCCGATCGCGAACCAGGACATCTACTGGCTCGCGCGAGCGGGTTACCCGGCGGACTGCTACGGGCAACCGGCCGCGCTGTTGATCTTCGAGAACTTCGACATCTATCGCCGCGCGAGGAAGCTGCTCGATTTCAATCGCGGCGTGATCCGCTACGGCGCGCCGGTCGGCACCGGCCAGGCCGCACCGGTCGTGCCGTATTCGCCCGTGACCGTCTACGTGCGCGACGACGCGCGGCGGTTCAGCTACGTCGACAACTACCAGACCGACGGCAACGGCAAGCCGACGGCGAAATACCTGGAGGAACGTGAGGCGGCGGTCGCCAACATCGATGCGACGATCGCCAGCCACGCGGCCGCCGGCACGTGGATCGGCATTCGGGCGACGGGCGACGAGGGGTTCGAGACGCCGGCGATGGACCCGATGTTCATGGAGCCCGAAGCGGGACTCGCATGGTACGACGCGTCCGCGTCGAAGATCAGCCTCGTGCTCGGCACGCAGTCGGCGAACGACGATGCGAATGGTGCGTGTTTGCTGTTCGACGGCAGCGCCGTCGCGGTCAAGGAGGCCCAGGTCATCGCGTGCTACCCGGGCGGTGGATTCGGCGGACGCGACAAATCCTACTTCCCGCTGTATCTGGCCCTTGCGGCACCGTTTGCGAAGGGCGCGCTGCGTTGGCAGCAGTCGCGCTACGAGCAATTCCAGGTTGGCCTGAAACGCTGCGAAACGCAGTTCTCCGAATCGCTGTGGTTCGACCGCCGCGGCAAGCTCGAAGCGATCACCTGCGATTTCCTGATGAATGGCGGCGGAAAGAAGAACCTGTCGCCGTACGTCGCGCAGCTTGCCGCATTGAGCGCGATGAGCTGCTACGAGATTCCGCGGGCACGCGCGCAGGCCGCGTCGACCTACACGCGGGAAGTCTTCGGCGGTTCGCAGCGCGGCTTCGGCGGGCCGCAGGCGTTCATGGCGATCGAGACGCTGATGGACGAGGCTGCACGCCGGCTGGGGATGTCGCCGTTCGAGATCCGGCGCGCCAACCTGCTCGGCAAGGCGCCCGAGCTCGGCAAGGGCCGCGCCATCACGGGCGCGCCGATCCTGTTCGACCTGCAGCTGGACGCGCTGCTCGACCGGCTCGAACGTCATCCGTTATGGCTCGAGCGTGAGCAGATTCGTGCCGAGCGCAGCGCGCGCGGCCTCCGCTACGGCGTCGGCCTCGCGATGGCGAACGAAGCATACGGCACCTCCGGCGACGGGATGTTCGGCATGGTGCAGATCTTGCCCGACGGCAACCTGCGCGTGGTCACGCCGTACACCGACATGGGCAACGGCGCGGCCACGACGCTCGGTCTCGCGCCGGCCGAGTTTCTCGGGCAAAACGCGCAAACGATTGCGATGAGCGAGATCGGGCCGTTCAACGCGCTCGGGTTGAAGCGTTCGAGCAGTCCGCCCGACGACAGCAAGTACGTCTGCTACACCTACGGTTCGTCGAGCGCCTGTCTCGGCGCATTCCATCAGTACCACGCGGTCAAGGGCGCCGCGCAGGTGCTGTTTCTGCAGAGCGTGCTGCCCGCTGCGCGCGCGTGGTGGGGCATACCCGTGCGTGCGGAGGACGTGCGCTGGACCGACCGCGCACTCGCCGCGAACGGCCTCGCACCGATTCCGTGGGCGGCGCTGCTCGGCACGATCAGGAAGCTAGGATTACAGACGATCGCGGCCGTGCATGCGAGTTATGCCGGGTATTTCTGGAAGGGAACCTATCCGTTCGCGTCCGGCAATGCGCAGGTCGACTACGACTACGTGGCGGTCGGCCTCGATCCGTATCACCTGACGCCGTTGAAGCGCGTGCTGCAGCCGCCGCCCATCAATACGACGCTTTACGGGCGCACGACCTACGCGCCGTCGGCGACGCTCGTCGCGGTGTCCGTCGATTCGGCGACCGGGCGCGTGAAGGTCGAACGCGTGGTGACGGCGGTGAGCGTCGGCCGGCAGTTGTCGCCGGAGCTCGTGGAAGGGCAGTCGCAGGGCGCGGTCGCGATGGGTATCGGCAACGTGCTGACCGAAACCTGTCCGCTGGGGCCGGATGGGCCGGGCGGCGGCCGATGGAATCTGGATCGCTACGAGGTCACGCGGCTGCCGGACATCCCCGTGCAGGAGCTGATCGCATTACCGCCGCCCGGCGGCGATCCCGCGAATGCACGCGGCATCGCGGAAGCGGTGATGTGTCCGATCGCGCCGGCGCTGCTCAATGCGCTCGCGATGGCGACGGGGCGGCGGTTCCGGGTGACGCCCGTGACGCCGGAGAAGATTCGGGAGGCACTGCAATGAGCAATCCGGTCCGAATGATCGTCAACGGCAAGCCCGTCGAAGCGGACGCGGCCGACGCGGACATGAACCTCATCGACTTCCTGCACGAGCGGCAGGACCTGACGGGCACCAAGCTGTGCTGCGGCATCGGCGTGTGCCGCGCGTGCACGGTCGGCGTACGCAATGCGCCCGATGCGCCGATGGAAAAGACGCTGTCGTGCTCGACGCCGGTCAGCGCGATGGCGGACATGCACGTGTACACGATCGAGGGGCTCGCGCAGGGCGGCGCGCTGTCGCCGCTGCAGCAGAGCTTTCTCGAGTCGTTCGCGTTCCAGTGCGGTTACTGCGTGTCGGGTTTCCTGATGGCCGCGACCGCGATGCTCGATCATCTGCGCGCGCAGCCGGTGCACGAGCGCGATCTCGACGCGATGATCGAAACCTGGGTGGGCGGCAACATCTGTCGTTGCACCGGTTACGTGAAGTACATCGAGGCCATTCGCAAGGTGGCGATACGCTACACGAAGGGGGCGGCATGACGATGAGAACCTGCGTCGTCGCGCTGGCGACGATGCTGGCCGCACAGGTCGCGCCGCTCGCGCTCGCGGCGGCAAGCGGCGATACGTCGCTGCACGAGTATGCGCAGCAGTGCACCGACGAAATCGGCGAGATTCCCGCGTTCGACTGCAATGACGGCACCGATGTGCCGATCACCGTCAACGGCCGCGTGCCCGCGCGCTACGCGGCGCACATGACGTGCGATCGCCCGGCGCTGTTGCCCTACGACGCGCCGACGTCCGGACAGTGCACGCCGTATTCGAAGATCCTCGACCTGTCGCGCGGCGACACGCAGATCTCGGCGTTTTGCCGCCGCAAGCAGATCCGCGCGAACCGGAGCCCGTATTACGACGAAGTCGACATCGTGCTGCATCATGCGGGCAACGGCAAGACCTGCTGGTTTCATGCGGAGAAGGGCGGCACCGAGGGCATGAAAGCAGCGCGCGTGCCGCCGCCGAACGAGACGACGCCACCGCCCGACCATCCGTCCGCGGCGGAGTTCTGGTGGAAGCCGGCCGCGACCGCGACGAAGCGCTGCGTGTCGTGTCACGACGCGAGCCCGGTCATGTACAGCCCGTGGATCGGCCAGGTCTGGAACAAGGTGCCGACCGATCCGTGGGGCAAGTACGTGAATCTCGGCGCCGACTTCGCGTCGTGGACGTCGCACGCGATCAGCACGCCGGGCAATACCTGCATCGGCTGTCACCGGATCGGCGATCAGAACAGCTGCAAGATCTACGTGCCGCTGGCCGCGGGTTTGCTGCCGCCGCCGAAGGGAAGCAACGCGCGTGCGAGCCGGTATCCGATGACGCACTGGATGCCGATCGACAACAACAAGAGCCTGTATGAATGGAATGCGGCGAACGCGAAGTCGGTGAGCGACCTGCTCGAATGCTGTTCGGCGCGGGGCAAGAACGATCCGAAGTGCAGTTTCACGCCGGCGGCGCAGGCGGCCAAATAGGTCGCGCGCGGGTTGCGCGCCTGTTCCGATCGCCGGCGCGTCCGGGCCGAGCGCCTGGCGTGCCGGCGGTATCGCGCAACGAGACCGGTTACTGCGGCCGATCTCGTTGCGCGTATTTCAGAAATGCACGACGGTCCGGATGGACTTGCCTTCGTGCATCAGGTCGAACGCTTCGTTGATACCGGTGAGCGGCTTCGTGTGCGTGACGAACGGCGCCAGCTGGATCGTGCCGGCCATCGCTTCCTCGACCATGCCCGGCAGTTCGGAGCGGCCCTTCACGCCGCCGAATGCCGTACCGAGCCAGCGGCGACCGGTGACGAGCTGGAACGGGCGCGTGGAGATTTCCTGGCCGGCGCCCGCGACGCCGATGATGACGGACTGGCCCCAGCCGCGGTGCGCGCATTCGAGCGCGGCGCGCATCACGTTGACGTTGCCGATGCACTCGAAGCTGTGGTCGACGCCCCAGCCGGTCATGTCGACGATCACTTGCTGGATGGGCTTTTCGTGGTCCTTCGGATTGACGCAGTCGGTTGCGCCGAACACGCGCGCGAGGTCGAACTTGCCGGGGTTGGTGTCGATCGCGATGATGCGGCCGGCCTTCGCGAGCTTGGCGCCCTGAATCACCGCGAGGCCGATGCCGCCGAGACCGAATACGGCGACCGTATCGCCTTCCTGCACCTTCGCGGTGTTCTTCACCGCGCCGAGGCCGGTCGTGACGCCGCAGCCCAGCAGGCACACCTGCTCCGGGTTCGCGTCCGGGTTGATCTTCGCGAGCGAGACTTCGGCGACGACGGTGTATTCGCTGAAGGTCGAGCAGCCCATGTAGTGATAGATCGGCTGGCCGTTGTAGCTGAAGCGCGTGGTGCCGTCGGGCATCACGCCCTTGCCCTGCGTGGCGCGCACCGACACGCACAGATTGGTCTTGCCGCTCTTGCAGAACAGGCACTCGCCGCATTCGGCGGTGTACAGCGGAATGACGTGATCGCCGGGTTTCACGCTCGTCACGCCTTCGCCGACTTCCACCACGATGCCGGCGCCTTCGTGGCCCAGCACGGCGGGAAAGATGCCTTCCGGATCGTCGCCCGACAACGTGAAGGCATCGGTGTGACAGACGCCGGTATGGGTGATCTTGATGAGCACTTCGCCCTTGCGGGGCGGTTCGACGTCGATTTCGACGATCTGGAGCGGCTTACCCGCCTCGAACGCAACTGCGGCACGTGATTTCATGGCAATCCTGTCAAAAAAGAATCATCGAATGGCTCGGACGTCGACGAACCTGCACCGGTCAGCGCAAGTAGGACCGGACGAGGGTCACGATATCGTCGATCGATCCGGACGAGGGCCGCGGGGCGTCCGCGAGCTGGGTGAATTCCTCGCGCAAATGGCTTTCGAGCACGCCGGCCATCACGCCGTTGATCGCGCCGCGGATGGCAGCCAGTTGCTGAAGTATCGGGCCACAGTCCGCCCCCTCCTCGAGCGCTTGCTCGAGCGCGTTCAGTTGCCCGCGAACACGGCGCACGCGGGTCAGGACGCGTTTCTTTTCTTCGGGGGAATGGGGCATGGGATCGGTGGGTTCCGGATACTGGGGGGCAGTATAGAGCAATGCGGCGCGGAGGTATACGGGATCGCTGCCGGGCAGGCGCCGCGCGCGTGCGCCTGCCCGGCATACGGTCAGATCAGCAGCGTGAGCGTGCGGAACAGTGCAAGATCCTCGTTGCGCGCCGACCGCGCATGCCGCCGGATCACCTGCAGCAGGCAGTCGATGAAGCAGCGCGCGGCGTCGCTCAGCGTGCTGCTGCGGCGCGTGACGATGCCGAGTTCGCTCGGCTCGAAGGTCTCCCTGAGCGACAGCACGCGCATCCGCTCACCGAACGGCGGCACCGCCGCGAGGATCGTCGGGCACCACGTGCACATGCCGGCCTGCTCGAGCATCGTCTGCAGCATCGCGACCGACTGCGCGCGCACGATGCGTCGCTCGTCGATCCGTGCGCCGTGCCGCGTAAACAGATAGTCGACGAGCGCGGCCTGGCCGTCGGCCGACGAATTCAGCACCCAGTCGCATTCGAGCAGGTCGTGCACCGACTTCGCGCGTTCGAGCGGATGCCCGGCGCGCACCATCACCGACGTCTCGTAGCGCAGCAGCGGCTCGAACGCGAATTCCTGCGCGCCGCCGCCGGCCTGCACGTGACCCAGCGCGAAATCCATGCTGCCGTCGCGCAGCAGCGGTTGCGCGACGGCCATCAGCGCTTCGTAGAGTTCGAGGCGCACGTCGGGCATCCGCTCGCGAAACCGAAGCACGGTTTCCGCGAGGAACGTCATCGTCAGCCACGGCGTGACGCCGACGCTCAGCCGCCCCTCGACGCGCCCGCGCATGCGTTCGAGATCGCTTTGCGCATGCTCGAGCTGCTTGAGCACGAGCTTCGCGTGCGTGAGCAAGGTTTTCCCGTATTCCGTGAAGCCGATGCCTTCCGGCGCGCGCACCAGCAGCGGCAGGCGCTCGCTGGCCTCCAGCTCGCGCAGCGCGCGGCTGACGGCCGCCTGCGACAGCCCGAGCGTGCGCGCCGCGCCGCGGATGCTCCCGGCCTCCGCGCTCGCGACGAGCGCCTGCAACTGATGCAGCTTGATCGTGCTCATGGTGCGATACCCGACAACGAAAGGTTGTCATCATAACGAAACTGCGGCTGTTCGCCGGTTTTTTCGCTGCCTACGATTTCGCCACGATCCGCCATTCCGGCGATCGACAACCGGCACGCATCGAGGAGTAAAGAGGTTGGATCGAGCACGCATTCCGCCTGAAATGGCGGCCATCGAGACGGAGATGATCGCGCTGCGCCACCGGCTGCATGCGCATCCGGAGCTCGGTTTCGAGGAACACGCGACGAGCGAACTCGTCGCCGATTGCCTGACAACATGGGGTTATCGCGTCACGCGCGGACTCGGCGGCACCGGGGTGGTCGGCACGCTCACACGCGGCACGGGGAAGCGGCTCGGGCTGCGCGCGGACATGGATGCGCTGCCGATCCGCGAGTCGACCGGGCTGCCGCATGCGAGCCGGCGCGACGGCGTGATGCATGCGTGCGGCCACGACGGCCATACCGCGATGCTGCTCGCGGCCGCCCGCTGCATCGCGGAGCGCGGACGCTTCAGCGGCACGCTGAATCTGATTTTCCAGCCGGCGGAGGAAGGGCTCGGCGGCGCGAAGCGGATGATCGACGACGGGCTGTTCACGCAGTTTCCATGCGATGCCGTGTTCGCGATGCACAACGTGCCGGGGCTGCCGGCGGGCGTGCTCGGCTTCTGCGACGGCCCGGCGATGGCGTCGGCCGACGAGGTGCGTGTGCGCGTGACCGGGCAAGGCGGCCATGGCGCGGCGCCGCACACGACGATCGATCCGGTGGTGGTCTGCGCCTCGATCGTGATGGCGTTGCAGACGGTCGTGTCGCGCAACGTGAATCCACAGGAACTGGCGATCGTCACGACCGGCTCGATTCATGCCGGCACCGCATCGAACGTGATTCCGCCGCATGCGGATCTGGAGCTGAGCGTGCGGGCGCTGTCGCCGGACGTGCGCGCGCTGCTCGAACGGCGCATTCGCGCGGTCGTGCACGGGCAAGCCGACAGCTACGGCGCGACGGCCGAAATCGAGTATCGCCACGGCTATCCCGTGCTCGTCAATCACGCGGCGGAAACCGCGTTCGCCCGCGACGTCGCGCGCGAATGGGGCGGCGACGACGCGCTGATTCCGCACCTGCGGCCGATCCCGGCGAGCGAGGATTTCGCGTTCATGCTCGAGGTCTGCCCGGGCAGCTACCTGTCGATCGGCAACGGCGACGGCGTGGCCGGCTGCGGGCTGCACAACCCCGGCTACGACTTCAACGATGCGTGCCTCGCGACGGGCGCGAGTTACTGGATCGCGCTCGCCGAGCGCTACCTCGCGTGAGGCGGCCGGACCGATTCGATTTACCTTCAACGATGGAAACAAGGAGACTGGCAATGAAACAGTGGATGGCGGCGCTTGCGGTGGCGCTGACGGCAACGACGGTGGCAGGCGTCGCGCATGCCGGCGACTGGACGGGCAAGGAGATCCGCCTCGCGGTCGATCCCACGTATCCGCCGCTCGAATACAAGCAGCCCGACGGCACGCTGACCGGCTTCGGGATCGACATCACGAACGCGTTGTGCGCGGAGCTGCATGCGCGCTGCGTGTGGGTCGAGTCGAGTTTCGACGGGATGATTCCGGGGCTGCTCGCGCGCAAGTTCGACGTGATCGCGTCGTCGATGACGATCACGCCGAAGCGGATGCAGCAGATCGCGTTCACCAACCGGATCTCGAATGCGCCGGCGCGGCTGATTGCGCGCAAGGGTTCGCCGCTGCTGCCGACGGCTGCGTCGCTGAAGGGCAAGCGGGTCGGCGTCGAGCAGGGTTCCGCGCAGGCCGACTATGCGATCGCGAACTGGCAGCCGGCGGGCGTGCAGATCGAGTCGTACCAGAACCAGGATCAGGTCTATGCCGATCTCGTGACGGGGCGGCTCGACGCGGCGTTCCAGGCATCGATCGCGGCGAGCGACGGCTTCCTGAAGAAGCCGCAGGGCAAGGATTTCATGTTCGTCGGCGCGGCGATCGACGACGCGAAGTATTTCGGGCAGGGCGATGGCCTCGGGCTGCGCAAGCAGGACACCGACCTGCGCGATGCATTCAACCGCGCGCTGGCGGCGATCCTCGCGAACGGCACGTATCAGCGGATCAACCGCAAGTACTTCGACTTCGACATCTACGGCACGAAGTAAGCCGAACCGACCCGTATCGAGCGGGTAGCGACCATCATATCAATAAGGAAAACGAATGAACTGGAGATTGTTTTTCGTCGCGATGCCGGCACTTTGTGCCGCGCCGGCCTTCGCGCAGAGCAGCGTCACCCTGTACGGGCTGATCGACACGGGCATCGACTACACGAACAACGTCGGCGGCCACGGCGCATGGCAGATGGCGAGCGGCTTCGCGCAGGGCAGCCGCTGGGGTCTCAAAGGATCCGAGGATCTCGGCGGCGGCTACAGCGCGCTGTTCCAGATCGAGAACGGCTTCAACGTGAACAGCGGCACGCTCGCGCAGGGCGGCCGCATGTTCGGGCGGCAGGCTTACGTCGGGCTCGGCAGCACGCGCTTCGGCACGCTGACGCTCGGCCGGCAATATGACTCGGTCGTCGACTATCTCGCGCCGACGACCGCGAATGGCAACTGGGGTGTCTATCCGTTCTCGCATCCGCTCGACAACGACAACACCGGCAATACGTTTCGCGTGAACAACACGGTCAAGTACGCGAGCCCGGATTTTGCCGGCTTCTCGTTCGGCGGCACGTACAGCTTCAGCAACGACACCGGGTTCGCGAACAACCGGCAGTGGAGCGTCGGCGCGCAGTACGAGCAGGGCGGCCTGCTCGTCGGCGCGGCGTTCCTCAATGCGGACAACCCGGGTGCGACGGCCGGCGGCGCGATCGCGGGCTCGGGGTCGGTCGGCGCGGATGCGAACTTCGCGTCGGCGCGGCTGCGGATCTTCGGGGCGGGCGTCAACTACACGGCAGGGCCCGCGACGGTCGGGTTTGCGTATACGAACAGCAACGTCACGCGGCCGACCGCGAACGTCGGCTACCTGTTCGGCGACGAGACGATCGAACCGGTGACGGGGGCGCTCGCGGGCGGCACGGTCACGGCGATCAAGTATCAGAACTTCGAAGTGAACGGCAAATACCAGTTCACGCCGGCGTTCTTCGTGGGCGCGCAGTATGTGTATACGACCGTGCGCTATGACGCGACCACGGGCAGCGCGAAACCGAAGATCCATTCGATCGGGCTGATGGCCGACTACAACCTGTCGAAGCGCACCGACGTCTATCTGATGGGCGCGTATCAGCGGGTTGCCGGTGACGCGACCGGCTCGTCGCTCGACCAGGCGTATGTCCCGGGGGCGGCCGATCTGTCGTCGACGTCGAAGCAGTTGATGGTGCATGCGGGGATTCGGCACAAGTTCTGACCGGATCGGGATCGAAGGGCGGAACGGCGGCCGGCTTGACGTCGCCCACCCGCGCACTCGGCGGATCCGGGCATGGATCCGCCGCGTCGTGCGCGAACCGGCGGTGACAGGGGCGTCTCGCCGCTTGCGTCACCGTCCCCTTCTTCAGCTTGTCAGATGAACCGCGCTGGTTGCACGTTTGCCCCGATGCGCGCGTGACCTCGGGTATACACGGTCGGGATATGACTGGACTGCGACGGGCCTTGCCGTCAATCAAACCCCAAAGAACGCCAACCCCGCCATCACGATGCCGATTGCGGCCACGCCGATCGACAGTCCCTGCATCCATGAGCGGCGCGTGAGGATCGTGATCGCCGCAAGTGCGATCGAGATCTGGATGACGGTCGTCGCCTGCGACCACCGATGGTGTCGGTGCATCAGCGCCTCGCTCGCCGCGTTGTTCTTCTCGACTTCCTTTTCAAGCGCCTCTGCATGTGCCCGGATCGGCTCCTTGTCGGCACGGTATCGTGCGGCGTCCGCCTCGAACTGCTTCCGCCGCGGCGACGAGTCCGGGCTCAACGCCGCACCGAGTTCGGCAAGGTTCTGCTTGCTGCCCTTCGCCTGATAGTAGGCCCACTGGTTCGCAGCCTCGGTTTTCCGGATCGCGGCGTCATTCTTGTAGAGCAACGCGAGGCTTTCGTCGGCACCGCTCTGGTAGGCGGATATCGCACCGCAGCAGGCAAGCACGGCCGTCAGCACCGCGATGCGCGACGTACCTTGATCGCTGCCGTGAGCCGCATGATGTTCCGCCGCGTGGTCGTGAGGGCCATGAACTTCGTATTCTTCAGACATCCGTGACAAACCCGCAAGAGTTGAATGAACCCAGCGCCGGCCGACCGCGCGCAGACGCCCGATCGCACATGGGAGTCTGACACAGGTTTGCGCGCTGGCGATGCTTTCACGCGGCGCGCCAACCCGTCGCGTCTCGCGCCATGTCAGCAAGAGGTCCGGATTCTCGTCGGACAGCATCGCGGCTGATCAACCTTGGGCGGACGCTGGTGTTTGGACCCTGGTCGTGCGCGATCGGTGGGGTTTGGCCCAGTTATTGGCCTGCCCCAACGGCTCGCACTGACGACGAATCGACAACCGCATATGAGAAATCGAGCTGGCCGGATTCGCGCAGCGTGTCGAGCGGCAGTCCGTGCAGCTTGTCCCACCCCGGCCTGCTGCCAGTCGTGCAACCGACGCCAGCAAGTCGCTCCAGAGCCGAAACCCAACCGGTCGGCAGATGGTTCCATCGCATCCTTGTCTTCAGCACGAGCAGGGTGCCATTGAGTGCTGCACGGTCCGAGACCGGCAGACGCCCAGGGTATCGCTTGCGTCGCGGTTTGGGTGTTGGAAGTGGTGGTTCGATCAGTGCCCACAGCTCGTCATCGATGATAGGTGACGGCATTCCTTGATCCGTTGTTCAGGCATCCAAGGTTAACCGTTTCGTCGGAAAGTGAACAGCCCTTCCGGGCTCTTTTTGAACTGGCCATTTAATCAGGGTAATCGCATGAGGGGGCGTTAACAAT
>NZ_JBSAXA010000080.1:0-830 GCF_053427615.1 Burkholderia sp. AW33-5
CCTGATCTCGGGCAAGAAACCGGCAATCCAGGCCGACGACCTGTCGGTGCATCGCTACCTGAAGGACGTGGCCGGCCAGACGCGCCCGGCATACGCATAAGTCGGAACGGTCCGCCGCGACCAAGGCCGGCCCGCATCAACGAAAAAGGCGCCCTCGGGGCGCCTTTTTCATTACAGCGAATGCGTTTCGGGCTCGAAACAGAGCCTCGGCCATCGCACAAAAAAGGGGCGCTCATCGCGCCCCTCGTCTTGCGTACTTGCCGCCGAAGCGTCAAGTCACGCCGTGTCAGCCCAGTTCGTTCACGAGTTCCGGCACGAGCGCGAACAGATCGCCGACGAGCCCGTAGTCGGCCACGCTGAAGATCGGCGCTTCGGGATCCTTGTTGATCGCGACGATCACCTTCGAATCCTTCATGCCGGCCAGATGCTGGATCGCGCCCGAAATGCCGACCGCGATGTACAACTGCGGCGCGACGATCTTGCCGGTCTGGCCGACCTGGTAGTCGTTCGGCACGTAGCCGGCGTCGACTGCCGCGCGCGATGCGCCCAGTGCTGCCGACAGCTTGTCGGCCAGCGGCTCCAGCACCTTCGTGTAGTTCTCGCCGCTGCCCAGGCCGCGGCCGCCCGACACGATGATGCTCGCCGACGTCAGCTCCGGACGATCCAGCTTCGTCACTTCACGGCTCACGAACTGCGATTTGCCCGCATCGGCCGCCGCTTCGATCTTCTCGACCGCCGCGCTGCCGCCGTCCGCTGCAACCGGATCGAAACCCGTCGCGCGCACCGTGATCACCTTGATCGGATCGCTCGACTGCACCGTCGCGATCGCG
>NZ_JBSAXA010000081.1:0-757 GCF_053427615.1 Burkholderia sp. AW33-5
ACATCGACAGCCTGCTGATCCTCGCGTGCGGCACGAGCTACTACTCGGGCCTCACCGCGAAGTACTGGCTCGAATCGATCGCGAAGATCCCGACCCAGGTCGAGATCGCGAGCGAATACCGCTACCGCGAGTCGGTGCCGAACCCGCGCCAGCTCGTGCTGGTGATCTCGCAGTCGGGCGAGACGGCCGACACGCTCGCCGCGCTCAAGCACGCGCAGTCGCTCGGCCACACGCATACGCTCGCGGTGTGCAACGTCGCGACGAGCGCGATGGTGCGCCTCACCGAGATGCAGTTCCTGACGCACGCGGGCACCGAGATCGGCGTCGCGTCGACCAAGGCGTTCACGACGCAGCTCGTCGCGCTGTTCGTGCTGGCCGCGACGCTCGGCAAGCTGCGCGGGCACGTCGACGCCGCGCAGGAAGCGCAATTCCTGAAGGAGCTGCGCCACCTGCCGGCCGCGCTGAACAGCGTGCTCGCGCTCGAGCCGCAGATCATCGCGTGGTCGGAGGAATTCGCACGCAAGGAAAACGCGCTGTTCCTCGGCCGCGGGCTGCATTACCCGATCGCGCTCGAAGGCGCGCTGAAGCTGAAGGAAATCTCGTACATCCACGCCGAGGCCTATCCGGCCGGCGAACTGAAGCACGGGCCGCTCGCGCTCGTCACCGAAGCGATGCCGGTCGTGACGGTCGCGCCGAACGACACGCTGCTCGAGAAGCTGAAGTCGAACATGCAGGAAGTGCGCGCACGCGGCGGCGA
>NZ_JBSAXA010000082.1:0-754 GCF_053427615.1 Burkholderia sp. AW33-5
ACCCGTCACGAGCTGCTGCTGCGCTTCCTTCACGTCGAGCGGCTGGCTGTTCGGCGCCTTCGGATGAGTCGTGACGTACAGCCCCTGACTCGCCCGCACCGCGCCATACGCATCCGAACGCAGGTCGAAGCCGCTGCCCAGATACGATCCGCGCGAATTGCCGTTCTGATCGATGAGGTAGCCCAGATGCAGCAGGCTGTTCGCGCTGCTGCTCATCAGCTGCACGCGGTTCTGCCCGGTCGCGTCGTCCATCACGAGATGGTTGTAGCCGCTGCCCGAATATTCTTTCGACCGATAGCCGGAGAGAATCCCGTCGCTATGCCACTGCGGCTGGTTCGCGCCGTTGTACACACGGCCGACCGCGAGCGGCCGATCGCAATCGCCGCCGACATAATCGATCAGCACTTCTTCGCCGATCCGCGGCACATGCACGCCACCGTAACCGCCGCCGGTATCCGACTGCACGACGCGCACCCAGCATGACGCGTTCTCGTTGCCCGGGTTCAGACGATCCCATACGAACTGCACGCGGATCCGGTTCAGCTCGTCGGTATAGACTTCCTCGCCCTGCGGCCCGACGACGATCGCCGTCTCAAGATGCATCTTCGGCTTCTCGTGTTCGAACGGGCTGCGATACGGCACGCTCACGCGCTGCGCCTCCACCTCGACGAGATAGAAGCCGACCGAGCCATCGTCGTGCGGCACGCGAAACGCCGGATCGGCACCGTAGCCTTCCTGCGCTTGCACCAACGCG
>NZ_JBSAXA010000083.1:0-754 GCF_053427615.1 Burkholderia sp. AW33-5
TGCGTTGACGCAAGCGCAGGAAGGCTACGGTGCCGATCCGGCGTTTCGCGTGCCGCACGACGATGGCTCGGTCGGCTTCTATCTCGTCGAAGTCGAGGCACAGCGCGTGAGCGTGCCGTATCGCAGCCCGTTCGAACACGAGAAGCCGAAGATGCATCTCGAGACGGCGATCGTCGTCGGGCCGCAGGGCGAGGAAGTCTATACCGACGAGCTGAACCGGATCCGCGTGCAGTTCGTATGGGATCGTCTGAACCCGGGCAACGAGAACGCGTCGTGCTGGGTGCGCGTCGTGCAGTCGGATACCGGCGGCGGCTACGGCGGTGTGCATGTGCCGCGGATCGGCGAGGAAGTGCTGATCGATTATGTCGGCGGCGATTGCGATCGGCCGCTCGCGGTCGGGCGTGTGTACAACGGCGCGAACCAACCGCAGTGGCATAGCGACGGGATTCTTTCCGGCTATCGGTCGAAAGAATATTCGGGCAGCGGCTACAACCATCTCGTGATGGACGACGCGACCGGACAGAACCGCGTGCAGCTGATGAGCAGCAGCGCGAACAGCCTGCTGCATCTGGGCTACCTCATCGATCAGAGCGGCAATTCGCGCGGGGCGTATCTCGGCAGCGGCTTCGACCTGCGTTCGGATGCGTATGGTGCGGTGCGGGCGAGCCAGGGGCTGTACCTCACGACTCATCCGAAGGCGCCGAACAGCCAGCCGCTCGACGTGAAGGAAGCGCAGCAGCAGCTCGTGACGGGC
>NZ_JBSAXA010000084.1:0-752 GCF_053427615.1 Burkholderia sp. AW33-5
CGCAAGGCCGCTTGTCACCCAGCCAATGTTGCCATGAGTGTCCGCATACACCTGATTGACGGTTGGCGCCCCCCAAGTTGATAGATTGCGCTCGAATTGCTCGAAGTTCTTCGCGCGCATGTAGCGCATCGAATCGAAGTACGGCGACATGCCGGGTTCGAGCCATGCAGTGCGTACGGCAAACGCGCGATGTTTTGCGCTCTCAGCATAAATTACCGGGCCGTGCCGCGTGAAGAACAGGTCCGCTTTGACGGGCGGACCGCCACGCACAGTGATCGCCTCGTGCACGATGCGCATCGGTTCCCAACGTCCTTTATAGCGATACTCATGCGGATTCGCCGGATTCAGATCGTAGACGTACAGGTCCTCCTGATCGATGTTGAAGATCGTGAGACCGAACGCGATCGTGCCGTTGTGTCCGATCGACACACCAGGCGCAGAAGGTTCGCCGCCGCCGATGATATCGAGCGTCGGCGTGCTGATCTGCTGGATGTAGCGTAGGCTTGGCGCAGCGTACGCGCGATGTGGGTCATTGGCCATGATCGCACGGCCCGTTGCCGATTTGCTGGGCGCGATCACCCAGTTGTTGCTGCCTTCTGTCACCTCTTCGGCATTGCCGACGGCGGCCATCACTGTCGTCGACGCATCGGCACTTTTGAGTGAATCGCGAGTCACGTGTACGCGTTGAGTGGCGAGCGTAAAGACTTTAAGCACGTCGTCAGGCAGACACGGATCGAGTCCTTCTGGCATGT
>NZ_JBSAXA010000085.1:0-747 GCF_053427615.1 Burkholderia sp. AW33-5
TCCGGCGTACCGATCTTCCTGTTTTTACGGCACGTCTGCGTAACCGATGACCAGGCGCTGCGCCTGTTCTGGCTGGAATTCCGCTGCTGGCTCGATCGCCGCCGGGTTGCGGTGTTCGGCAAGACGTACACGCTCGCGCCGATGCGCTATGGCCGTGACGTCGGCGTCTACACCCGGTCGTTTGCGCGCGGCCGTGATCTGGAGCGCTTCGAGGCGCTGCGTCAACGCCTGCTCACGCAGGCAGAGGAGGACAACGATGAGTAATCGCCATTCCATTCCGCCCGTCGACGGCGTCGCCAGCGCGTGGCCGGCCGACGTCGGTCACACGATGATTATCGGGACCACGGCCGCAGGCAGGACCAGCTTCGCCGCCTACGACGTGCTGCGCTTGACGGCCGAGGAATTCCGCATCATTCGCGGTCATCCGTCCGGCGACGCGCGGGACGCGGGAGACGAAGCATGCGCGTGAGCAACGACCTGAACCGCCTGGTCGCGGCCGCAGAGGACAAGCTGCCGCGCATCGGCCGCCCGGTGTCGGAAACGGTCACGAGCCTGGACAACGGCGGCGCCTTCATGGTGATGCGCGTGAGTGGCGTGCCGTTCGAATCGGTCAGTCGTGGCGAGATCGAGGCGCGCTACGACAGTTGGAACCGGCAGCTGGCCGCGATGACGCTGGAGAAGGGCAACCGCCTGTCGCTGTGGAGCACATTCCGCCGGCGCCGTGTCTCGTTCGGCGACGAGTACCGT
>NZ_JBSAXA010000086.1:0-747 GCF_053427615.1 Burkholderia sp. AW33-5
GCCGGCGTACCGGTCTTCCTGTTTTTACGGCATGTCTGCGTAACCGATGACCAGGCGCTGCGCCTGTTCTGGCTGGAATTCCGCTGCTGGCTCGATCGCCGCCGGGTTGCGGTGTTCGGCAAGACCTACACGCTCGCGCCGATGCGCTATGGCCGTGACGTCGGCGTCTACACCCGGTCGTTTGCGCGCGGCCGCGATCTGGAGCGCTTCGAGGCGCTGCGTCAACGCCTGCTCGCGCGGGCAGAGGAGGACAACGATGAGTAACCGCCATTCCATTCCGCTCGTCGACGGCGTCGCCAGCGCGTGGCCGGCCGACGTCGGTCACACGATGATTATCGGGCCCACGGCCGCAGGCAAGACCAGCTTCGCCGCCTACGACGTGCTGCGCTTGACGGCCGAGGAATTCCGCATCATTCGCGGCGATCCGTCCGGCGACGCGCGGGACGCGGGAGACGAAGCATGCGCGTGAGCAACGATCTGAACCGGCTGGTCGCGGCAGCAGAGGACAAGCTGCCGCGCATCGGCCGCCCGGTGGCGGAAACGGTCACGAGCCTGGACAACGGCGGTGCCATGATGGTGATGCGCGTGAGTGGCGTGCCGTTCGAATCGGTCAGTCGTGGCGAGATCGAGGCGCGCTACGACAGCTGGAACCGGCAGCTGGCCGCGATGACGCTGGAGAAGGGCAACCGCCTGTCGCTGTGGAGCACGTTCCGCCGGCGCCGCGTGTCGTTCGGTGACGAATACCGC
>NZ_JBSAXA010000087.1:0-734 GCF_053427615.1 Burkholderia sp. AW33-5
ACTAGGATAAAAGAGACTCGCTTGCCGAATGGCTACAAGAAACGTCTCAGGTCAGCCTTGACGATCAAGGATCGCTTGCGACAACATTCGTCATATCCGCAGACGCGGCTCCTGACTGATGGGTGTCGAACTGGAAACTTGGAGGGCGCATGGCGCATAACCGGTTGTGGCATCCATGGCGTGTGGCCGCCAGGGCAGGCGTGGCAGCCGCATCGCTCGGCGTCGCGGGCGCTGCATTCGCCCAGATCCCGAACAAAACGCTCGTCTACTGCTCGGAAGGCAGCCCTGGCGGCTTCGATCCCGCGCAATACACGACCGGCATCGACTTCACCGCGAATTCGGCCACGATCTACAACCGGCTCGTCGAATTCGAGCGCGGCGGTACCAAGGTCGAACCCGGCCTCGCCGAGAAGTGGGGGGGGGCTCCTGACGGCAAGGTGTACACGTTCCACCTGCGCCATGGCGTGAAGTTCCACACGACCGACTTCTTCAAGCCGACGCGTGAATTCAACGCGGACGACGTCGTGTTCTCGTTCGAGCGCATGCTCGATCCGAACCAGGCGTTCCGCAAGGCCTACCCGGTGTCGTTCCCGTACTTCACCGACATGGGCCTCGACAAGCTGATCACGAAGGTCGAGAAGGTCGATCCGTACACCGTAAAGTTCACGTTGGCCGAGCCGAACGCGCCGTTCATCCAGAACATGGCGATGGAATTCGCGTCGATCCTGTCGGCG
>NZ_JBSAXA010000088.1:0-719 GCF_053427615.1 Burkholderia sp. AW33-5
ATAGTCCTTCGCGATGTTCAGCGCGGTCGCCTCGACGTTTTCCGCCAGGCCCGCTTCGAGCTGCGGCGCATCGGCCAGCAGCACCTTCGACACGCCTGCAATCTTCGCTGCCGCATCGGCCGCGCCCTGCGCGTTGTGCCCCGCGACCAGCACGTGAATGTCACCGCCAATCTTCGCAGCCGCCGCCACCGTGTTCAGCGTCGCGGCCTTGATCGACGCGTTGTCGTGTTCTGCAATCACCAGAATCGTCATTTCTTTCCGCTCCCTCTTACAGCACCTTGGCTTCGGTCTTCAGCTTCTCGACCAGCGTCTTCACGTCCGGCACCTTCACGCCGGCCGCGCGCTTCGGCGGCTCGGCCACCTTCAGCGTCTTCAGACGCGGCGCGACGTCCACGCCCAGGTCTTCCGGCTTCACCGTTTCCAGCGGCTTCTTCTTCGCCTTCATGATGTTCGGCAGCGTCACGTAACGCGGCTCGTTCAGGCGCAGGTCGGTCGTCACGACTGCCGGCAGCGTCAGCGACAGCGTTTCCGCGCCGCCGTCGACTTCACGGGCGACCGTGGCACGACCATCGGCGATCGTGACCTTCGATGCGAACGTCGCTTGCGGCAGGCCTGCCAGCGCGGCCAGCATCTGGCCCGTCTGGTTCGAATCGTCGTCGATCGCCTGCTTGCCGAGGATCACGAGTTGCGGCTGTTCCTTGTCGACCAGCGCCTTCAGG
>NZ_JBSAXA010000089.1:0-672 GCF_053427615.1 Burkholderia sp. AW33-5
AAGTTGATAGATTGCGCTTGAATTGCTCGAAGTTCTTCGCGCGCATGTAGCGCATCGAATCGAAGTACGGCGACATGCCGGGTTCGAGCCATACAGTGCGTACGGCAAACGCGCGATGTTTTGCGCTCTCGCATAAATCACCGGGCCATGCCGCGTGAAGAACAGGTCTGCTTTGACGGGCGGACCGCCACGCACAGTGATCGTCTCGTGCACGATGCGCATCGGTTCCCAACGTCCTTTATAGCGATACTCATGCGGATTCTCCGGATTCAGATCGTAGACGTACAGGTCCCCCTGATCGATGTTGAAGATCGTGAGACCGAACGCGATCGTGCCGTTGTGTCCGATCGACACACCAGGCGCAGAAGGTTCGCCGCCGCCGATGATATCGAGCGTCGGCGTGCTGATCTGCTGAATGTAGCGTAGGCGTGGCGTATGCGCGATGCGGGTCATTGGCCACGATCGCGCGGCCCGTTGCCGATTTGCTGGGCGCGATCACCCAGTTGTTACTACCTTCTGTCACCTCTTCGGCATTGCCGACAGTGGCCATCACTGTCGGCGACGCATCGGCACTTTTGAGTGAATCGCGAGTCACGTGTACGCGTTGAGTGGCGAGCGTAAAGACTTTCAGCACGTCGTCAGGCAGACACGGATCGAGTCCTTCTGGCATGC
>NZ_JBSAXA010000009.1:0-242680 GCF_053427615.1 Burkholderia sp. AW33-5
GCTGGCGTGGTCGGCACGCTATCAGGCGTGGGGTGAAGCGCAGGAGGTGATCAGCGAGGCGGCGCGCAAGGCCGGGATCGCGAATCCGCTGCGGTTTGCGGGGCAGTACTTCGATCGTGAGACGGGGCTGCATTACAACCGGCATCGGTACTACGATCCGGGCAGTGGGCGGTTCGTTAGCAAGGACCCAATTGGGCTGGCGGGTGGGATTAATGTCTATCAATACGCGCCCAATCCGGTGCGGTGGACCGATCCACTTGGACTGACCTGCAAATGCGATTGCGAGA
Source organism: Burkholderia sp. AW33-5 (assembly GCF_053427615.1). Classification (NCBI taxonomy): domain Bacteria; kingdom Pseudomonadati; phylum Pseudomonadota; class Betaproteobacteria; order Burkholderiales; family Burkholderiaceae; genus Burkholderia; species Burkholderia sp. AW33-5. Next base: position 288 of record NZ_JBSAXA010000009.1, read on the forward strand.
TTGATTTTCCGCTCGCGCGCTATCCGCAAGCGGGTCAACATATCCTCGATGCACAGGCGCAAGGGCATCCGAGCGTGCTAACTTGGGACCCAGCTAACGCAACCGGGCGAAGGCAACAATCTCTGTCTGGAATTCCGAAGGTGCCGGGGCAGGACTTGGATGAGTACCCGCCGGCATCCTTTAAGGAGGGCGGTGCAGGCGCAAGCGTTCGGGCCATCGATCCATCGGATAATCGTGGTGCGGGTGCATTTCTTGGCAATAAGTGTAGGAAGCTGGCGCCGGGAACTCGTGTAAAAATCAACGTCAAGGAATAGGAGCGAAGATGACCGAGACGATCTTGGTGTCCTACAACCAAATGTGTGTATTCGATGGTGCGTTAGATGAGCCATTTAATGACTGGACAGATGAGCATGTCCGTCAAGGCTTCGCTTGGCGCCCGGGGAGCGTTTCGTTCGGGATGGTGGAAAACACTGAGACGGCAGTCGTTATCGAGGCCACAAACACTGTTGAACCCGATCCCGCTGCGTTTAGGGTCATTGCGGTCCCCTTTACGGTCCCCGCACACGGTTCCGTAGTTGTTGGCAGCATTGGAGACGAACGTGAAATCGAAATCGATGCCGGCATCTATCGGCTGACCTTCGAACTAGGAAGCAAGGATAAAAGACCTTGGTGCCGAATTAGTTTTGTTGCGGACCCAAACCCACAACCGCAGATCATCAGGGCTGATTCGGAGATTACTAAGCGCGATGCTTTGCTGATGAGTGCAACCCCTGCTGCGTGATGGGGTGCGATTCCGGCCTACTACAACCGGCATCGGTATTTCGATCCGATGTCGGGGCGTTTCGTGTCGAAGGACCCGATCGGACTGGAAGGCGGTATCAATGTCTTCCAATACGCGCCGAATCCGAGTAGCTGGATCGATCCACTTGGTTTAATGGGCTACCGGGTCGCGACGCGAACTGCTCAGCGAGTCGAATTAAGGAGAGATATCACCGATAAGCAAGCGATTTCTCGCGTGCAGAGAGGTGGTGCGTCCATGCTGACAATCGTAGTGATGCTATAAGCTTGGGTAAGCGGTGTGCATGTGGAAAATTGATGAAGCATGACGCCCATCCTGACAGAGTTACAGGTAGTACGGAGGGCAGATTGTCGAACGTTCATCCAAATAATCACGAAGGGGGGGGCTGGGGATGCACATATTTTCTACCCTAAAAAATAGGGAGCATGATGTCTTATTTTTTGATTTATTTCGAAAAAAATAATTCAACCTCGAATTATTACAATGACTTTTCACTTGTCGGGAAATTTTCTATTCCTCCGGAGATTTTTGGGGGGTGGGTGGATATATGCTATAAGGGCAAGAAAATGACGGGCGCGCTTGTAACGGATTGGAGTCGGCAGGCTGCAAATGATATATTCAGAAAAGAGGGAGAGGGTGCTAGGCGGCAATTGATTGGTTTTTTGAGTGAAAGGTTGAAAAACAAAAGCGTAGTAGCGTGCTTGACTGGCTATATTGAAAATAACTCGGGCGATTTGGTGGACATAGAGGAGGGCAATTTTCTGAAAGTCGGTCAAATTGGAGAATTACTTGCAAGGCGTGTCGACGTGGGGAAATGTTTCGAGATAGTTCACGGATAGACGTTAAAAGGTGGCAAGAGAAATGACCGACGGGTCACGTGGGCTGCCCTTGTCGTCTGGGTGCTGAGTTGAATCTCGGCGTTCAGCAACAGTGATGGTGAACTTGCCAAGTTCAACGTGAACGCGGAGCTTCTTGCCGGCGAGGAAACCGGCAGCCAGTATGCGCACGATCCGATTGGCCGGCTCACGCGCGCGCGGTCGTCGCTGGGCGTGGAGACGTTTGCGTTCGATCCGGCGAGCAATATCGTGGACGCGACGGAGCGGGATGCGCACGGGATTGGCGCGCTCGGCGGGAAGCCGGCCGCGCCGCTGCTGGACAACCTGCTGAAGGAATATGCCGGCACGCACTACACGTACGACAAGCAAGGGAACCTGACGGCGCGCAAGCGCAACGGCGAGCGTACGACGTTCGGGTGGAGCAGCCTGGGCCGGCTGGTGACGGCGGAAAACCGGCACATGGAGGCGCGGTATGTGTACGACGCGCTGGGTCGGCGCATCGCGAAGCTGACGGAGCCGCAAGTGCCGCATCTGATGAACGCGGGCAGCGGCTGGCGGGATGCGGAGCGGCGTCGGCTGAAGCAGGAGCACGGCTATGGGCTGACGTTGTACGGTTGGGACGGCGATACGCTGGCGTATGAGACGTCGTGGGACAAGCGCGAGACGACGCACTATGTGTATGAGCCGGGAAGCTTCACGCCGCTGTTGCGCGTGACGGGGCCGGCGGTGCTGGGGGATGGGGAGAACGAAGCGCCGGATCTCACGTCGCTGGCGTACTACCATTGTGATCAGATCGGCACGCCGCAGGAGTTGACGGACGAGGCGGGTGAACTGGCGTGGTCGGCACGCTATCAGGCGTGGGGTGAAGCGCGGGAGGTGATCAGCGAGGCGGCGCGCAAGGCTGGCATCGCGAATCCGCTGCGGTTTGCGGGGCAGTACTTTGATCGTGAGACGGGGCTGCATTACAACCGGCATCGGTACTACGATCCGGGTAGTGGGCGGTTCGTTAGCAAGGACCCGATTGGGCTCGCGGGTGGCCTGAACGCATACCAATACGCGTCGAACCCGGTGGAATGGATAGACCCGCTTGGTCTGAGCAAGTACATCCCGGCGTCGAAGAATTTGCCGGGGTTCCCAGAGGTTGTACGGGTTCCGCCGAAAACACCGATTCCGGGAATTCCGGGGAAAAAGCGCGCTCGCTGGAAAGAACCCAAGGGGTGCATTTGTGAATGGGACTATCAACATGGGGAAGTAGAACGTTACGATAAGCGTGGTAATCATATGGGAGCATTCGACCCAAATTCGGGCGAACCAATTCCAGGAAAAGGGCCAGTACGAACACGGAAGGTTGAGCCATGAGTCTGCACCCCGTTCAGCGTTTCATCTCTCGATTTGAGAAAGGCAACGAGTTCTCGTTCTTTGAGATTCCATTCGAAATTAATCCATCCTTGGATGAGCTGCAAGATATCTGTGGGTTTGAAAGGGATGATCTTATGTACGAAGAGATCGAGCTAGATGACGAGAAACTGAAGGAGTTGCGCAAGTTCGTTGCTTCTGATTTTGATGTGGACCGCTACGTCTACTACCTATCTTGTGTGGATGCGACCGACTAAATGAACCAAGGCCCGCGTGAGCGGCCCTTGGTGTTAGCGAGGTTGTCGGCAATCCGGGCAGATGGTGATCTGTCGAGAGGTGTGACTGAATGAGAGGTCGATGCGGTCACCGGGTTTGAAGCCGGAGAGTTCGATGTGTGTACGACGTGCTACCCGAACTGTTCGGACCAACCGTTGTGTGATGTCAATATGCCTTTCCCCGTCTGGGATAGGGCTGGTTCTGTCGAACATAAGCAAAACATACAGGGATGGCGCCTACGTCTTGATCGACGAGGACTGGATGTATTGCGGTGCATTACGGATTGCTGAGCCACACATCATCAATCGAACATTTAGATTCGGTAGGGAAATCGTCAATGATCTGGTATTCATTTCCTGCGGCATGGAAAAGCGATAAGCTTGGATTATTTTGAGATGAATGGCAGTGCCCTGATCGACGTTGTCGAATGGAGATAATGGCGCTAACTGTTGACACGAACAGAGAAAGAATATTTGCGGAGTGAGGGTTTCGAGCTATGAGAGATCTTGGTGAGTTGAAGATTTTTGGAACAGTTGCAGGTAGCGACAAGTCTCTAACATTGGATGAAATATCTGTACTTGCCAATGCGGAAGTTATACGTGCTCTGGGCGTCTTCCTGATTAACGCTGCCTACGAGATGGATTCCAACGATGTGGAACATGTGCATCTGCAAGATGCGATATCGAACTTTTCGTACGAGAGTCACGTTGATGTAATCGCCATCAACCAAGACAAAGTGAAGTCGCTTGACGGTTAGAGCAGGACTTCATCGGACTAACAAGCGATCAATACGCCCCTAATCCGACGGAGCGAGTTTGTCCTGCGTGGAAACCGGCAGCCAGTATGCGTACGACCCGATTGGCCGGCTCACGCGCGCGCAGTCGTCGCTGGGCGTGGAGACGTTTGCGTTCGATCCGGCGAGCAATATCGTGGACGCGACGGAGCGAGACGCGCACGGGATTGGCGCGCTCGGCGGGAAGCCGGCCGCGCCGCTGCTGGACAACCTGCTGAAGGAATATGCCGGCACGCACTACACGTACGACAAGCAAGGGAACCTGACGGCGCGCAAGCGTAACGGCGAGCGCACGACGTTCGGGTGGAACAGCCACGCTCCCCACTTACCGCCACCCCACCAGCACCCGCCCCATCGCATCCAGCCCCATGTCGAACAGATGCGCCACGAACGGCACGAGGTTCGGGATCATCAGTTGCACGAGCAACAGCCCGACCAGCATCGTCACCGGAAAGCCGATCTGGAAGATGCCGATCTGCGGCGCCGCGCGGTTCAGGATCCCGAGCGCGAGGTTCGCGATCAGCAGCGCCGCGACCACCGGCAGCGCGAGCAGCAGCCCCATCTCGAACACGGTCGCGCCGAACGCGGCGAGCGTGCGCCAGCCGGGCGCGTGCAGCAGGTCGGCCGACACCGGCAGCGACTGGAACGACGCGGCCAGCGCCGCGAATACCTGCAGGTGGCCGTCCACGGCAAGGAACGCGAGCATCGCGATCGCGTTCAGGAAACGGCCCATCGCCGGCGTCGCGCCGTTCGAATGCGGGTCGAAGAAGGTCGCGAAACCGAGCCCCATCGACAGGCCGATGAAGTCGCCGGCCGCCTCGACGGCCGCGAACACGATCTGCATCGTGAAGCCCATCGCCGCGCCGATCAGAAACTGCGTGACGACGATCCAGATGCCCTGCGCCGAGAACACGGTGACGCCCGGCATCGCGCCGAGCGTCGGCGCGACGACCAGCGCCATGAACGCGGCGATGCCGATCTTCACGCGCACGGGCACGGCCGCGTGGCCGATCACGGGCGCCGTCGCGACGAGCGCGAGCATCCGCACGAACGGCCACAGGAAAGCCGTCAGCCAGCCGTTGAGCTGCGCGTAGGTGACCGAGAACATCGCGGCGGTACGGAGCCTGGCGTGCCGCTCAGCCGGCGCCGAGCGTCGCGACGTGCAGCAGCGTCTGCCGCAGGTAGTCGAGCATCGTCGTCAGCATCCACGGGCCGGCGATCACGAGCGTCGCGGCCACCGCGAGCAGCTTCGGGATGAACGACAGCGTCGATTCGTTGATCTGCGTCGCGGCCTGGAACAGGCTCACGACGAGGCCGACCGCGAGCGCGACCAGCAGCAGCGGGGCGGCCAGCAGCAAGCCGACCATCATCGCCTGGTGCGCCAGCGTCATCACTTGTTCGGGCGTCATCGCGCGCTTCCTCCGCTTACGTGAAGCTCTGCGCGAGCGAGCCGATCAGCAGCTGCCAGCCGTCGACGAGCACGAACAGCATCAGCTTGAACGGCAGCGACACGGTGGACGGCGACACCATCATCATCCCCATCGACATCAGCACGCTCGCGACGACCATGTCGATGATCAGGAACGGGATGAAGATCGTGAAGCCGATCTGGAAACCGGTCTTCAGCTCGCTCGTGACGAACGCCGGCACCAGCAGCGACAGCGGCACGTCTTCCGGGCCCTGCATCGGCGCGGCTTTCGAAATCTTCGCGAACAGCGCGAGATCGGTCTCGCGAGTCTGCTTCAGCATGAAGCTCTTGAACGGCGCGACGCCGCGCTGCACGGCCTGCTCCATCGGCATCGCGCCGTCGGAGAACGGCTTGTAGCCGTCGGCGTACGCGCGGTCGAGCACCGGCGACATCACGAAGAAGGTGAGGAACATCGCAAGGCCGACCAGCACCTGGTTCGGCGGCGTCGTCGCGGTGCCGAGCGCCTGGCGCAGCAACGACAGCACGATGATGATGCGCGTGAAGCTCGTCATCATCAGCAGCATCGCCGGCAGAAACGACAGCATCGTGAGCAGCAGCATCGTCTGCACGCTCAGCGAATAGGTGGTGCCGCCGTTCGGGCCCGGGCTCGTGTTGAACGCGGGCAGGCCGGCCGCTTGCGCGCACGCGAGCGCGGGGGCGAGGCCGAGGATCAGCACGGGCGCGAAGCGCGCCGCGTGACGCAGGAATTCGTGTTTCATTGAGATGCGAATACGGAGAGAGGGCGCGACGCCATGTCAGCGGTCCTTGCCGCGCCCGAAGCGCTTCGCGGCTTCGCCCGCGAGCGCATCGCGAAACCGCGCGCCGAACGTGCCGGGCTGGCCGCGTTCGTCCGATGCAATGCCGGCGGGGGCGTCGGCCGAAGCCGGCGCTGTCGTGACCGCCGCCGAGCCGGCCGGCAGCGTATGCAGCAGCCGCACGTTGCCCGGCGCGACGCCGAGCACGAGCCAGGTATCGCCGATCTCGACGATCGTTGCGCTTTCCTTCGCGCCGAGCCCGACGCTCGACACGACCTTCAGCGGGCCGCCGCGCCGCGCGGGCTGGAACCCGAAGCGGCGCGCGAGCCACGCGCAGCCGAACACGAGGCCGATCACGACCGCGAGCCCGACGAGCGTCTGCAGCACCGCGCCGACGCCGAGCGACGGCACGGCCGAGCCGACCGTCACGCTCGACGCGATGGCGCCGGCGTTGTTCACCGCGTTCATGTCGGCGGCGCCGGCCGGCGCGCAGACGAACGACGCGGCGATGGCCAGCGTCGCCACGCTCGGCAAAAGGCGCGCGCCGCGGCCGGACGTCACGACGTTCACCGATTCAGCTTCCGGATGCGTTCGGCCGGCGTGATGATGTCGGTCAGCCGGATGCCGAACTTGTCGTTGACGACCACGACCTCGCCCTGCGCGATCAGGCAGCCGTTCACGAGCACGTCCATCGGCTCGCCGGCGAGGCCGTCGAGTTCGACGACCGAACCCTGCGCGAGCTGCAGCAGGTTGCGGATCGCGATCTTCGTGCGGCCGAGTTCCACGGTCATCTTGACCGGGATGTCGAGAATCATCTCGATGTCGTTGTGCGTCGAGCTGGCGGCGGCCTTCGACAGCGGCTGGAACACGCCGGCGCCGGTCGCGCCCGCCTGCACCGGCTGCTGGTTCTGCTCGGCCAGCGCGGCGGCCCAGTCATCGAGGCTCGACTCTTCCTCCGCCGCGGCGGGGGCCGATTCCGCGAGCGCCGCGTCGGCGAGCGCCTGCGGGTCGAGTTCGGGCGTCGGGTTCAGCTCACTCATATCCACCTTCCTTCATCGTGTCGCCCGCGCTGATCATCTTCTGCACGCGCAACGCATATTGACCATTGAAAATGCCGTAGCCGCATTCCATCACCGGCACGCCGTCGACCTTCGCGGTGATCGTGTCCTCGATCTCCAGCGGCAGCACGTCGCCCGCACGCAGGTTCAGGATCTTCTCGAAGGTCGACGGGATCTCGGCGAGATTCGCGCTCAGCTCGACCTCGGCCGACTGCACTTGCTGCGACAGCACGCGCACCCAGCGGCGGTCGACCTCGAGCGCCTCGCCCTGGATCGGCGACGCGAGCACGTCGCGGATCGGCTCGACCATCGAGTACGGCATGCAGATGTGCAGCGTGCCGCCCGTCGGCCCGAACTCGATCGAGAACTGCGTGACGATCACGATCTCGTTCGGCGTCGCGACGTTCGCGAACTGCGTATGCATCTCCGAGCGCACGAATTCGAACTGCAGCGGCCGCACGCTCTTCCACGCGGTCGTGTAGTGCTCGAACACCAGGTTCAGCAGCTTGCCGATGATCCGCTGCTCGGTGGCCGTGAAGTCGCGGCCCTCGACGCGCGTGTGAAAGCGCCCGTCGCCGCCGAACAGGTTGTCGACGACGAAGAACACGAGGTTCGGGTCGAACACGAACAGCGACGTGCCGCGCAGCGGCTTCACGTGCACCAGGTTCAGGTTCGTCGGGATCGGCAGGTTGCGGGTGAACTCGCTGTACTTCTGCACCTTCACCTGGCTCACGGAGATTTCCGCCGTGCGCCGCATGAAGTTGAAGATGCCGATCCGCAAGAGGCGCGCGAAGCGGTCGTTGATGATCTCGAGGCCGGGCATCCGGCCGCGGACGATCCGCTCCTGCGTCGCGATGTTGTAGGGGCGGACGCCCGACGTGTCGCGCTGCTCGTCGACTGAATCGGTTTCGCCCGTGACGCCCTTGAGGAGGGCGTCGACCTCCTCCTGGGACATGAACTCCTGGTGGCCCATGCGCGCTCCTTGTCCGGCCGCGTTATTGGACGACGAATTCGGTGAACAGCACGTCGTCGACCTTCGCGCGCTGGTTGCCCGGCTGCGTCGGCTGTTCGATCAGCTCCCGCAGTTCCGTCGCGAGCGAACGCTTGCCGTCAGGCGTCGCGAGATCCTCGGGATGCTTGTTCGACAGCGCGAGCAGGATCCGGCTGCGGATCTCCGGCATGCGCGCGGTCAGCTGCTCCTGCGCCTTCGGGTCGGTGAGCTTCAGCGACAGGCCGACGCGCAGGTAGTGCTGCACGCCGTCGTCCGACTGCAGGTTGACGGTCAACGGGTCGAGCGGGAAGAACACCGGCGCGGCAAGCGGCGCGGGTTCGGCGGGCGCGCTCGCATGGCCGACGCCTGCCTTGCTCAGGAACACGTACATGCCGCCCGCGGCGGCGGCGGCCGCGCCCAGCGCGATGACGGCGATGAGCGCGATGCGCTTGAACTTGCCGGACGAAGCCGGCTTGTCGGCGGTCGGGTTTGCAGTCGTGGAGGCCATGTGAATGCGTGCGTGATGTCTCGTAGCATGCATTGTTCGGCATCCGGGCCGAGCCCGATGGGCGGAAAAGAGGGGGGAATTGCGGCTATCTCAGCCGATTGTCGGGCGGGTGTCGGCTCGATGCAGGGCGGGAACAGCGGGGCGAGGCGCGGCCGGCGGGCGCCGGGGCAGCGAGGCGGAGCGGGCTGGCGGCGGCGCCCGCCCGCGCAGTGTCAGATCGGCAACAGCGACAAGAGCGGCGCGATCAGCACCATCGCGACGCCGGCGATCATCATCGTGAGGCTCGACACGACGCCTTCCTCGCTGCCGATCTCGCGCGCCTTCGCGGTGCCCACGCCGTGGGCGGCGGCGCCGAACAGCGCGCCGCGCGCGAGCCGCGTGCGCATCGGCACCAGCGCCAGCACGATTTCGCCGAGCAGCATCCCGCAGATGCCGGTCGCGATCACGAAGAGGGCGGTGAGGTCCTTCGGGGCATGGATCTTGTCGGATACGGCCAGCGCGAACGGGGTCGAGACCGAGCGCGTCATCAGCGAGCGCTGCAGCTCGGGCGACAGGTGCAGCAGCTTCGCGAGCAACAGCGACCCGCACACGCCCGCGCCGATCCCGACCGCGACGCCGACCGACAGCGACAGCCAGTGGCGGCGGATCAGGTCGCGGTACTCGTAGATCGGCACCGCGAACGCGATCGTCGCCGGGCCGAGCAGCCACATCAGCCAGCGCGTGTCGCGGAAATAGACCGAATACGGGATGCCGGTCAGCAGGACCAGCAGCACCAGCACGCCGGGCACGAACACGAGCGGCGAGAACAGCAGCGTCTTCCTGTACGCGTAAAGCCGCTTCGACACAAAATACAGGACGACCGTCAGCACGAAGCAGCCGACGGAGATCGCGGTATTCACCTGGTCGGCGGACAGGTTCGACAGCAGCGCAGGCATTCCAGGCTCCGGCTCAGTGGGCGGACACGGTGGCGAGGCGCGCGCGGCGGCGCTCGGCGAACACGCGCTGCGCGGCAAGCCGGCGTTCGAGCTTCGCGGCGAGGTCGACCGCCACCGCCACCGCGACCATCACGAAGGCGGTGCCGGCGAGCATGACCAGCGCGATACGCCAGCCGTCCTCGCGGAACAGCCCGCCATACTGGACGGCCGCGACGGCAGCCGGCACGAAGAACAGCAGCATGTCGGACAGCAGCCAGTTCGCGCCGTCCTTGACCCACGCGGGCGCGACGCGGCCCGAAAACAGCAGCGCGAGCAGCACCGCGAGGCCGATCACGCCGGACGGCACAGGCAGCCCGACCGCGCGTACCGTCCAGTCGACGGCCATCCACAGCACGCCGAGCGCGGTGGCCTGAAGCACGATCCGGCCCGTACGCGCAACGTTGCCCGAAGCGGCGGGGCGGGCGGCGGCAGTGGCGGTCGGCTGGGTCATGGCGGGCTCCATACAGATGTTTCGTCGATGGTGTGAGTATAGGGTTTCCCCTAACCATAAATAAAATGACTTGTCTCTATCCTTATCATTCCAATTCGGAATTCAGTTTGTGTTCGCTGCACCAACCTGGGGAGTGATCGATGGAATTGCGCGCGCTGCGGTACTTCGTCGAGGTGGTCCGTCAGCAGAGTTTCACGGCGGCCGCCGACCGGCTGTTCGTCACGCAGCCGACCATCAGCAAGATGGTGAAGGCGCTCGAGGACGAGATCGGCTCGCCGCTGCTGCTGCGCGACGGCCGGCAGATGGTGCTGACCGATGCGGGGCGGATCGTGTTCCAGCGCGGCCAGGACGTGCTCGCCGCGCAGGCGCAGCTGCAGTCGGAGCTGAAGGATCTCGGCACGCTCGGGCGCGGCGAGCTGACGATCGGCATTCCGCCGCTCGGCGGGTCGCTGTTCACGCCGATCATCGCCGCGTACAAGCAGCGCTATCCGAACATCGAGCTGAAGCTGTTCGAGCAGGGCGCGCGGATGATCGAGGCCGCGCTGATGGCGGGCGAGCTCGAGCTCGGCGGGCTGCTGGAGCCGGTCGATCCCGCCACGTTCGAGCGGTTGCCGATGGTGCGTGCGCCGCTGTGGCTCGTCGCGCCGCGCGAGTCGCGCTGGGAGGACCACAAGGCCGTGCCGCTCGCCGATCTCGCGCGCGAGTCGTTCGTGTTCTACGCGGAGAGCCTCGCGCTGCACGATGCGGTGCTCGACGCGTGCCGGCAGGCCGGCTTCACGCCGTCGATCGTGAGCCGTAGCGGACACTGGGATTTCATGGCGGCCCTCGTGCACGCTGGCGTCGGCATCGCGCTGTTGCCGGAGCCGTACTGCCGGCGGCTCGACGCGCGGCAGTTCACATGCCGGCCGATCATCGAGCCGGAAATCACGTGGGCGATCGCGCTTGGCTGGCTGAAGAAGGGTTACCTGTCGCACGCGGCGCGTGCATGGCTCGAGGTCGCGCGGGCGACGCTGCCGATCGCGTCGGGCGACGATCTGGCGTTCGGCGGATTGCTGGCGCGGGAGTGAGACCCACCGCCGGGATGGAAGAGGAGCGGGCCGGCGCCGGCGCGGCCCGCCGCGCGTTCAGTGCCCCATCGCCGGCCCCGCGCCCTTCTTCGGCTTCGTGATCCATACGAGCGCCGCGAGCGCGATGAACACGCCCGCCGACAGGTGGAAGAAGTCGTTGGTCGCCATCATGAAGCCTTGCTGCGTGACGAGCTGGTTGAGCTGCGCGTTGGCCGTCTGGCCGACGATGCCGAGCTGCGCGAGCGCGCCCTGGTAGTCGGTCGTGCTCTGCGCGTAGACGCTCACCGATTCCGACAGCCGCGCGTGGTGGTAGATCGCGTCGTTCTCCCAGAACGTCGAGCTGGCCGCGGTGCCGATCGCGCCGGACAGCGTGCGCAGGAAGTTCGACAGCCCCGACGCGCTCGCGAGCCGCTCGTCGGAGATGCTCGACAGCGTGATCGTCGTCATCGGCACGAAGAAGCACGCGACGCCAATCCCCTGCACGAGCCGCGGCAGGATCACGTGGTTGAACGGCACGTCGAGCGTGAACGTCGAGTTCCAGATCGACACGCCGGCGAACACGATGAACGCGAGGCTCGCGACCATCCGCAGGTCGAGCAGGTGCATGTTGCGGCCGATCAGCGGCGACAACACGAGCGCGAGCAGCCCGACCGGCGCGGTCGCGAGGCCGGCCTTGCCGGCCGTGTAGCCCATCACCGTCTGCAGCCACAACGGGAAGATCACGACCGAGCCGAAGAACGCCATGAAGCCGAACGAGATGATCATTGCGCCGAGCGCGAAGTTGCGGTCCTTGAACAGCGACAGATCGACCACCGGTTCCTTCTCGGTCGCCTCCCACACGAGCATGAACGCCAGCGACACGACCGCGATCAGCGCGAGCGCGACGATGAAGGTCGAGTTGAACCAGTCGCGGTCCTTGCCGAGGTCGAGCATCATCTGCAGGCACGATACGCCGATCACGAGCAGCGCGAGGCCGACCGCGTCGATCCGCTGCCTGGTCGTCTTCGTCTCGCGGCCGCGCAGCAGGAAGTACGCGCAGGCCGCCGAAAAGATCCCGATCGGCAGGTTGATGTAGAAGATCCACGGCCACGTGTAGTTGTCGCTGATCCAGCCGCCCAGCAACGGGCCGAAGATCGGCGCGACGATCACCGTCATCGCCCATAGCCCGAGCGCGAGCCCGCGCTTCGCGGGCGGATAGCTGCGCATCAGGATCGTCTGCGACAGCGGCACCATCGGCCCCGACACGAGGCCCTGCAGCAGCCGGAACGCGATCAGCGTCTCGAAGTTCTCCGCGAGGCCGCACAGCGCCGACGCGATCGTGAACGCGAGCACCGACAGCGTGAACAGGCGCACTTCGCCGACCCGCCGCGCGAGCCAGCCGGTCAGCGGCACCGCGATCGCGGACGCGACCGAATACGACGAGATCACCCACGTGCCTTCGCTCGTCGCGACGCCGAGGCTGCCCGAGATGGTCGGCACCGCGACGTTCGCGATCGACGTGTCGAGCACTTCCATGAAGGTGCCGAGCGCGAGCCCGACGGTGAGGAGCGCGAGCGCGCCGCCGGTCAGCGGCGCGGGTTCGGCGGGACGGGGCGCGGCGGATGCCGTGGTGGCGGACATCGGAATCTCCTAGACGCGGCGCGCGCGACGCGCCGGCACAGCGCACGGGCGCACGATATCGCGCGGCCCGGCTGGTTGGAACGGGTGAGGGGAGAGGCGGAGCACGTGCCTTGTCATCTTCTGCCCAGACAGAGAAATAAGCGACTGCTTAACCTAGACATCGGGCCTCCGAGCTCAACAATCCGGTTCGTCGGGCTTCGGGCAGCCGGTGTCGCCGGGCCCGTTGGCGATGAACCGCTGCAGCAGGCCGGTGAGCAGCACGAGCTCGTCGGCCGAGAAGCCGGCCAGCTGCGCGTTCAGCGCGGTCGCGATCAGCGACGGCAGCGCGCGGGCCGCTTCGGCGCCGCGTTCGGTCAGCGTCAGCTCGATCACCCGGCGGTCCTGTTCGCTGCGCGAGCGTGCGATCAGGCCCTTGCGCTCGAGACGGTCGAGCATCCGGGTCATCGAGCCGCTGTCGTACGACATCTTGCGCGACAGCTCGAACGGCGTGCGCGCATAGCCGCGCGACAACAGCAGGATCACGCCGATCTGCTGCGCGGTGAGGTCGTACGGCTCGAGCGCGCGGTCCATTCGCTCGACGAGCGCCTGCCGGGCCTTGGTCAGGTAGTAACCGAGGCTCGTTTCCAGTGCGATGGTGTCGGGATCGTAGAGGCCGCCGTTCATGCGAATTGCGCGCGCAGCAATAGTGCGTTTCAGGTCAAAACGCGCCCAGTATCTTGAAAATTAATTGCTTAGTCAATATTATTTCAGGCAACCAGTTACGACGTGCATGTTGCACTGCCGGAGACGATGTTCTGACCGCTTCGCCCGCGCTGCCGGGCACCCCGAGGATGTTCGCGATGCTGTTCCTGAAAAATGCCGCCGGCGCGCTGCGCCGCAACCTGACCGATACCGCTCATCATGTGTTCTCCGGGCCGCACCGCGGCTGGAAGATCGCGCTGTACGTGACGATGCTGGTGGTACCGGGCGGATCGCTCGCGGCGCTCGGGTTCGCATGGTTCGATCACCGCCGGCAGCGCAACGCGAAGCACACCGCCCGCCGCACGAGCCAGCCGGCGGCAACGGAGCCGTCGACATGGCGGTCCGCCGCCGATCCCGTCCCGGTGCCCGTGCACTGCCACTGACACCGCACCACCCCCGCCATCCGGACTGAACGCCGGCCGCATCCCCGCGGCCCGGCGCCGTCCGCGCCGCATTCGTTGCCCGCTCCGCGCGCAAGCGATCCGTAATGACCGGTAAACCGGCCGTCCGCGCCGGTAACACATTCGTGCCGCCGCGCACCGTACCCTTAGGGCTGCGCAGCTTTCCCGCCGTCAGTTACCATTTGTCCGCCAGCGGCACAACGACCGCATCGCGCGACGCCGCTCGCCGGCCATCGCGCCCAGACAGGAATACCACGATGCCGTACGCCCCCCTCCCGCGCGCCCTTCGCCCGCTGAGCGCCGCCGTCGCCGTTGCGACGGCCGTGCTGCTCGCCGGCTGCGCCGTCGGGCCCGACTATCACCGGCCCGACACGTCGATCCCCGCCGCCTTCAAGGAAGCGCCGGCCGGCTGGAAGGTCGCACAGCCCGCCGACCGGGCCGACCGCGGCCCGTGGTGGACCGTCTACAACGATCCGCAGCTCGACGCGCTGATCGGCAAGCTCAACGCATCGAACCAGACCATCGCGCAATCGGCCGCCGCGTACCGGCAAGCCCGCGCGCTCGTCGCCGAAGCGCGTGCCGCGTACTTCCCGACCGTCGGGCTGACCGCGTCGGGCTCGCGCTCCCGCACGGGGCGCGCGTCGACGTCGAGCACGTCGGGTTTCGGCAGCAGCTCGTCGATCGGCAACAGCTACAGCGTCGGTCTCGATGCGAGCTGGGAGCCCGACCTGTGGGGCAAGGTGAGCCGCAGCGTCAGCGCGCAGCGCGCCGGCGAGGCGGCCGCCGCGGCCGATCTCGCGAACGCGCGGCTGTCGCAGCAGGCGCTGCTCGCGCAGACCTACTTCCAGCTGCGCACGTCCGATGCGCTGCAGAAGCTGCTCGACGACACCGTGAAGTCGTACGGCGAATCGCTGAAGCTCACGCAGAACCAGTACGCGCAGGGCGTCGCCGCGCGCGCGGACGTGATCCAGGCGCAGACGCAGCTGCAGAGCGCGCAGGCCGCGGCGATCGACAACGGCGTCGCGCGCGCGCAGTACGAGCACGCGATCGCGACGCTGATCGGCGAACCGGCCTCGACGTTCTCGCTGCCGCCGAATCCGCTCGCGGCGGAACCGCCGATCACGCCGGTCGACGTGCCGTCCGCGCTACTTGAGCGCCGGCCCGACATCGCGGCGGCCGAGCGCCGCGCGGCGGCCGCGAACGAGCAGATCGGCGTCGCGATTGCCGCGTTCTTCCCGACGCTCACGCTGTCGGCCACCGGCGGTTTCCAGAGCTCGGTGTGGTCGCAACTGTTCACGCTGCCCGCGCGGTTCTGGACGGTCGGCCCGCAGCTCGCGGCGACGTTGTTCGACGCCGGCCTGCGCGCCGCGCAGACCGATGCCGCGCGCGCGACCTACGACCAGGATGTCGCCGCGTACCGCCTCGCGGTGCTCACCGCGTTCCAGGACGTCGAGGACAACCTCGCGTCGCAGCGCATCCTCGCGCAGGAAGTCGACGTGCAGCGGCAGGCCGTCGACAGCGCCGAGCACGCGCTCGCGATCGTCACGAACCAGTACAAGGCCGGCACGGTTGCCTACCTGAACGTGCTGACCGCGCAGACCACCGCGTTCACCGCGCAGCAGAAGCTCGCGACGATCGGCGGGCAGCGGATGGTGTCGTCGGTCGGGCTCGTGAAGGCGCTCGGCGGCGGCTGGGACGTATCGGACATGGCGCGCGAGACGGGCGATGTGGCGGCGCCGGCCGCGACCGCACCGTCGGCTGCCGCACCGCTCGCGCAGAAGTAAGACGGGAAAAGGCGAGCGCGCCGCGCGCGTCAGCGCGTCGCGTCGCCGAAGATCAGCGACACCTGGTTGTTGCCGATCGGATGGCCGAGCAGGTTCAGCAGTCCGGCGAGATTCGCCTGCTGCTCGGGCGCCGCGTGCGCGGTGCCGCGAAACGAACCCTGACCGGGGCCGAAGCTGCCGTGCCCGTCGAGGAACAGCGGGCCCTGCGTCGTCGACAGGTCGAGATCGGCGTCCGCCCCCTTCGCCTGCAGCACCGCCCGGTACGACCCGAGCGGCTTCACGCGCGACACGCGCGAACTCATCGAATCGATCGTCACCGTCAACTGGCCGAACGCGTTGTTGCCGATCATCCGCCAGTCGGTCCAGCCGAGCCGCACGTCACCCTGCAGATCGAGCGTGTTGAACGGCGTGCCGAGCCCGGCGAGCAGCGACGCGGGCACGGCCATCGAGCCCGCCGACAGCACCGCGCCACGCCACGTCGCGTCGAGCGTGACGGCGTCGGGCATCGCCTCGGTCTGCCGCATGCGCATCCGCACGCGCCCGGTCAGGAACGGCCAGAAGCCCGTGGTCCATTCGACCCGGCCCGGCAGCAGCGTCGCCGCGCTCTGGTCGGCGCCCGGCGCGAGCATCAATGTGCCCGAGCCGTGCCACAGCGATCCGTCCGGATCGACGAGGTTGACGTGCCCGCCGGTCGCGCGCGCGAACTGCGGGGCGATCCAGGCGGCCGGCGCGAGCGCGACGAGCGTCAGCGCCGTCGCGAGCCCGCCCGCCACCACCCACGGCAATGCGGCGACGAGCCGCCGGATCCCTGGCCTCATCGGCCGACCGTCGCTTGTTTCATCCACTGCGTCATTTCTGCGTCGAGGGTTGCATCACGGCCGTCAGGTCGACCTGGCCGTCTTCCTTCAGCGCGGTCACGTGCGCTTCGCCGACCTGCACCTTGAACTGCCGGCGCGCGTCGTCGAGCCACTGCGTCCACACCGGGAACGGCACGTTCTTCATCTGGACCTGCACGCCGTTACCGACGACCTGCACCTGCGCGCCCTGCAGCCCGTGATCGGACAGCGACGCGGTGAGCGCATCCTTCAGCGCGAGGCCGGTCGGCGCGACGCCTTGCGCGGCGGCCGTCAGTGACTTCGCCTCAGTGGCCTGCGCGGTCATCTGCGCAAGCTCGCGGCGCATCGTCGGCAGTTCGTGGCGGATCCGCGCGCGGCCTTCCTGCGCGGGCGACCACAGCACCGAATACGCGATCGCGACCGCCAGCACGGCGCCGCCCCAGCCGAGCAGCGTCCGCTCGCGCGGCGTGCGTTCGCCCCAGAACTGGGCCAGCGTCTGGTTCAGTTGTTCGGTCTTCATGAGCGGCTCCGGATCGTCCATTTGCCGGTGCTGCTGTCGACTTCGCCGGACAGCCCGTTGCGCGCGAGACGCTGCGGGAAATCGGGGTCGACCTTGACCTCCGGCTTGAAGCCGACGTCGAGCCGCCGGTCGTGATAATCGAGCGACGCGATTCCGTTCAGCGGCAGCGCGCCCATCGAACGCGACAACCCGCTCGACAGCGCGAGGAAATCGTTCGGCGACAGCTCGCCCGCCGCAAGGCGCAGCTGGTCGAGCTGACGCTGCATCTGCGCGGGCGGATCGAGCACCGTCGTCGTCTTCGGGAAGGCCGACAGCAGCGTCTCGGTGATCTGCGCGGACAGCGCGTCGCGCTCGCGCGACAGCTTCCACCAGTGCAGGTTCATCCCGATCACCGCGACGCCGAGCGTGGCCGCGGCGAGGGCGATCGGCACGCGCAGGCGCTTCACCGTCGCGCGGTCGAAGCGCCACGGCTGGGATTCGAATTCGAACTGGCACAGATCGAAGCGCTCGGTCCGCGCACGCCGCGCGAATGCGTCGAACGACAGCGGTTGCGCGCCCGGCAGCAGCGGGCCGTCGGCACGCCCGACCGACGCGAGGCGCGGCTCCGCGCCCGGTTCGCCGAGTTCGTACAGCTCGACGTCGCCGCCACCGGCGAGCGCGGCCAGCGTGCCGCCCGCGCGCGATGCCGGCGCCGCGAAACCTTCGCCGAGCGCGCCGCGCGCGACCGCGAGCTCGAGACGCGGCGCACCGGCCGCGGCCGGCTGCGCGCCGGCTTCCACGAGCACGGGTTCGACCGTCGTCGCGAGGCCGAGCACCGCGGCCACCGCCGTCGGGCGAATGGGCGGCTCGTCCGCCGCCGTGATTGCGGCGGCCGGCGTGGCCTCACCGTCGGCAGGCGCATCGGGCGCCGCGTCCGCCGCCGGCGCCCGTGGCGCGGGCAGGCAGCGCGTCGCGGGCACGGCGCTCAGGTGCCGGTGGCCGGCCGCGGTGAACGCGTCGCAGATCGCGCGGAACCACGCGCGATCGACGACGGCCAGCACGCGGCGGCCGTCCGGCAACGCGACCGGATCGAGCGCGATATGGCAGCCGAGCGGATCCTGGATCAGCTGGTCCTCGACGATGTTGGGCAGCGCCTGGCGCAGCTTCGGCCCCTTGAGCGGCGGCACGGTCGCGGCCAGCAGCAGCACGTCGCGCGCGGCGACGATCAGCACCGTCGCGTTCGCGCGCGGCAGCAGCGCGAGCGCGGCGCGGCCCGCGCGCTGCACCTGGCCGGCCTTGTCCACGAGCGTGAACGGCAGCTCGGGCCACTGCCACTCCTGCAGCGGCACGGCCGGCTCGCGCGGCGGCAAAGAAACAATCAGCGTGCTCAAGAGCTCCTCTCCCGAATGGCGTCGTTATAGCTGGTCGCGGATGCGCACGACCCGCGTCGAGTGCGTGGTCGAATCACGATACACGAGCGAGGTGCGATCGACCTCCGCGCGATCGTGCTGAATCCGGCCATGCACGATGAAATAGTTCGAATTGACGTCGACGAGGCTCGAGTCGATCGTCGCGTTCGGCGGCGCGCCGGCGCCGCGCAGCGCGAGCTGCACGTCGCCGACGTTGCGGAAAAATACGGTCTCGCGCCGCGCCACGAGCGCCTGCGCGGACGACACGCTCATCCCCGGCACCAGCGCCGCGATCACCTCGGCCGGCGCGGTGTTCATGTTCACCGGCGTGGTGGTCGGCAGCACGGTGACGAACGGGCGCAGCCGCGCGACCATCTCGGGCGTCACGCCGTCGACGTCGAGCAGGCTGTCGACGCCGGTCATCTGGAGCGGCGCGGGCCCGCGATCGCCGTCGGACATCCCCGGTTCGTCGGTGATGTTGCCGGTCATGTCGCCGCCGGGCACCGGCGCGGTCGCGGCCGTACCGGCGCCGGGCAGCGTCGGCGTCTGGAAGCGCGTCGCCGAATGCATCAGGCCCGCGCGCATCTGCAGCGCGATCCGCTTCGCGAACGCGCCGTCGTAGCCGAGCGTCGTCAACAGCCGCTGGAACGCCTGCAGCTGCATCACGTTGAGCTGCAGCACGCCGGGCGCCGGCGACGACACGAGGTTGCGCAGGTTGTACTTCGCCTGCGCGTCCTCGATCGATCCGGAGATGTAGGTGTCTTCGCCGCCGTTGTCGTTCGGCGCGCCGATCCGGCCGAGGAAGTCGGACAGCTTGGTCTTCGCGATCGGCACGGCCCAGATTCCGCCGAGATAGGTGATGCCGGGCGCCGTGTCGCCTTCGGAGCGCAGGATCATGCGCGTCCAGTCGAGCGCGCCGCGCGCGACCCACTGCGCCTGCGCGATCACGCGCTGGTTCTCGATGCGGCGAATCTGCACCTGCTGACGCCACAGCATCCCCGACACGAGGATCGCCGACAGCGCGACGACGAGCAGCGCGGTGATGATCGCCGCACCGCGCTCGCGGCGGGTGCGTGCATGCGCGCGTGCGCCGCCACGCGCGGCGAACGGGGAACGGTGAGGGCACGCGCGCATCGTCATTCCCCGACGAGGAAAATGCGCGTGACGGGCACGCGCAGCGACGTCGCGCCGATGCTGACCTGCAGCCCCGTCACCGCGCGCGTCGGCGGCGCGTTGCCGATCTGCGGCACCTTCAGCGCATCGTTGTTCTGCGACAGCGCGTCGCTGGCCGCCTGCAGGTTGGTGGTCCAGCCGACGCGCGGCACGTACAGCTTCGCGTCGATCGCACCGACGCCGCCCATCAGCGCGACCCAGCTCCAGCCGTCGACGCTGCTGTCCTTCAGCACGTCGCGCAGGCGGTTCGCGTCGTCGAGCGGCGGCGACGCATAGCGCACGACGCGCCCGCCGGCGATCCGGTAGCGGACCACCTGCAACCGAGGCGCGGCGCCCGGCACGTCGAGTTCGCGGACGATCTGCAGCGTGTTGCCGGCGACGCCGATCGCCGGCTGGCCGGCTTCGTCGTCGGTGGCGGCGAGCCGCGCGTCGATGCGCATCTGGTCGAACATCTGCGCGAAGACGCGCTCGTCCTCCATCGCGGACGCGACCTTGTCGCGGCCGCGCATGATCTGGTCGAGGCCGCGCCACGAGAGGATCGCGACCACCGCGAGGATCGCGATCGCGATCATCAGTTCGATCAGCGTGAAGCCGCGCACGCGGCGCGGGCCGACGGAACGCACGGGCCGGCGCCGCATCGGCGCGTCAGAGCGGACGGCTGGTTTCATTCGCGACCACCGTCACCATTTGCGCGAGCACGCCGGCGTGCCCCGGCATGCTCACCGACATCTGCACGCGCCGGAACACCGGGTTCGGCGTCGTGCTCACGCGCTGCGTGCAGACCAGCTGCACGTTGCCTTGCGAACAGTCGAAACTCTGCTCGCCGACCTCCGGCCACGCATGCGTGAGCCGCAGCTGCGCGAGTGCGTTGTCGGCGCTCCAGCCGGCGAGCAGCCGGCGATGGAGATCGGATGCATTGGTCGCCATCGTGCCGACCGCGCGGATCGACGCGGCTAGCGCGACCGCGATGATCGCGAGCGCGACCAGCACCTCGATCATCGTGAAGCCGCGGCAAGGAGCCGGGAAGGGCAGGCGACGACGCATCGTCATTGCACCTCGTAGCGGCCGTTGCCGGTGCCGACGATCGTCGCGCTGCCGACCGCCGAATGCAGCGTCACGCGCACCGGCGTGTCGACGCTTTCGATGCCGAACACGACGCGGCTCGCACGCGTGTCGGATCCCGGATAGTCGATGTCGGCGCCGGTGACGCCGCCGTCCCAGTCGCGTGGGCGCAGCACGTCGTCGCGCAGCGTGCGCCAGCCGTCGGGCGAGCTCACGTCGAAACGGAAGCCGTGCGCGGTCGGCTGCCACGCGATCGGGCGCGCGCGCACCTGCGCTTCGTCGCCGGCCGTCTCGAACAGCAGCGCGATGCGCTGCGCTTCCTCGCGCAGGTCGGTGCGCGGATTGCGCGTGAGCGACAGCGACGCGAGCGACACCAGCAGGCCCGCGATCACGAGCACGACCAGCATCTCGAGCAACGTGAAGCCGCGCGCGCGCGCCGCGGTCACGGCCGCGCCGCGACGCACGCGGCCGTCGCGGGCATCGCGGCGAGCGCGAGCGGAGCGCAAGGGCGTGCGAAGGGCGGGCATGAAGTGAAGAAACGGGAAGAACGTCGGTCCGGTCAGCGCGCGCTTACTGCCACGAACCGATGTCGGAATCGTTGCTCTCGCCGCCTTCCTTGCCGTCGGCGCCGTAGCTGAACACGTCGATCTCGCCGTGCACGCCCGGGTTCAGGTACTTGTACCCGTTGCCCCACGGATCGTTCGGCAGGCGCTCGAGATAGCCGCCGTCCTTCCAGTTGTTCGGGATCGGATCGGTGGTCGGCTTCTGGGTCAGCGCGTTCAGGCCCTGTTCCTGGGTCGGATAGCGGCCGTTGTCGAGACGATACAGCTTGAGCGCCTGCATGATCGTGCCGATGTCCTGCTTCGCGGCGATACGGCGTGCCTCGTCGGGACGGCTCATGATCTTCGGCACGATCAGTGCCGCCAGGATCCCGAGGATCGCGACCACCACCATGATCTCGATCAGCGTGAAACCGCGCTGACGGCGCACGGCCGCATTACGGCGAGTGATCCACGTTTGCATGACTGACTACCTCTTTCCAAAAAATATCGTCGATTGAGTGACGCACCCGGCGTATTCCGGACGCTTGCCTGACGGCCGGCTTCCGTTTCCCCGGGCGCGGAGCACGCATTGTAAGGCGCGCATTGCCGAGGGCTTTCACCCAACGCAAATTTCATATACATCCGTACAATAGCGCGCATGAACGCGCTCTCGATCCGGATCCTCTCCCTAGCCCTCTTCGCGGGTTTGTGCGCGACGGCCACCTACTGGGTCGTCACGCTGTCGGCCCGCGAAGCACCGCTGCCCGCCGCCGCCGCGCGGTTGCCGATCCGCACCGAGGACGCCGCCGCGCTCTTCGGCGGACAGCTCGACAAGAATCCCGTGCAGGACATCCACCTGTTCGGCATTCTCGCGCTCGATCATGGCGGCGCCGCGATCGTCGGCGTCGGCGGCGAACCGCCGCGTGCCGTGTCGCTCGGCGCGGAAGTCACGCCCGGCGCGAAGCTCGCCGAAGTCCGCAGCCGCTCGATCATCGTCGACCGCAACGGCGCCCGCGCCGAAATCCAGCTCCCCGCGAACACGCCGTCCCCCGCGATCTACATGCGTTGAACGGCGGCGGCCCGACCGGCGCCCGGGCCGTCACTGCACCATGTTGTTCAGCTCGATGATCGGCAGCATCACGGCCAGCACGATCACGAGCACGATGCCGCCCATCGCGAGGATCAAGAGCGGCTCGAGCAGGCTCGTCAGGAACATCGTGCGCCGCTCGAGTTCGCGCGCCTCGCCTTCCGCCGCGCGATCGAGCATCGTCGTCACGTCGCCCGTCGCCTCGCCGGACCGGATCAGGTGCACGAGCACCGGCGGAAACGTCTTCACGTTGTTCAGCGCGCGCGACAGCGCGGAGCCTTCGCGCACGCGCACGATCGCATCGTCGATGTTCGCGCGCATCGCGCGGTTCGACAGCGTCTCGCCGGCCGCCTGCAACGCGCGCAGGATCGGCACGCCGGCCGCGGTCAGGATGCCGAGCGTGCTCGCGAAGCGCACCGTGTTGTAGCCGCGCACGAGCTTGCCCGCGAGCGGCGCCGTCAGCACCCAGCGGTCGAACGCGAGCCTGGGCCCGTCGCGCGACAGCGTCGCCTTCACGAACCACACGACGAGCGCGACCGCGATCAGGATCGCCCACCACCAGTGCCGGACGAAATCCGACAGCGCCATCATCACGATCGTCAGCAGCGGCAGTTGCTGCTTCGTGCTCGCGAACACGTTGACGACCTGCGGCACGACATAGCTCAGCAGGAACGTGACGATGCCGAATGCGATCAGCGTGACGATGCCCGGATACGTGAACGCCAGCAGGATCTTCTGCTTCAGCGCATTGCTCTGTTCGATGTAGTCGGCGAGGCGCGACAGCACGATGCCGAGCTTGCCGGTGTGCTCGCCCGCCGCGACGAGCGCGCGGTAGATTTCCGGAAAATCGCGCGGATGCTGGCCCAGCGCGTTCGCGAGCGAATGGCCGCCGAGCACTTCCGCGCGGATCGCAGCCATCAATTCGCGGATGTAGTCGCGCTCGGCCTGCTCGGTGAGCACGCCGAGCGCCTCGTCGAGCGGCAGCCCCGCGATCAGCAGGCTCGCGAGCTGGCGCGTGAGGATCGCCTGCTCGCGCTGCGACAGCTTGCGGCCGAACGCGAGGCGCTGCGAGCGCGCGCCGCGGGTCGCGCTGGCGGCCGGCTCGACGACGAGCGGCGTGAGCCCCTGCGTGCGCAGCTGGCCGCGCGCGGCGCGCGCGCTGTCGGCGTCGATCACGCCTTTCTGCGCGCGCCCCGCCGAATCGATTGCTTCGAAACGGAATGCCGGCATCGCGCTATGCGCCTCCCGTCACGCGCAGCACTTCCTCGAGCGACGTCGCGCCGGCCGCGAGCCAGCGCTCGGCGTCGTCGCGCAGCGTGCGCATCCCTTCGGCGCGGCCCGCGGCGAGAATCTCCGCATCAGCCGCGTTGCGGTGGATCAGCGTGCGGATCGAATCGTCGACGACCAGCAGTTCGTACACGCCGCGCCGGCCGGTGTAGCCCGAATGCCCGCACTTGTCGCAGCCGACCGGATGCCACACGGTGCGGCCTTCCTCGTGCCGCTCTTCCTTGCAGACCGGGCAGAGCTGGCGCACCAGGCGCTGCGCGAGCACGCCGAGCAGCGACGACGCGAGCAGGTACGGCTCGACGCCCATGTCGGTCAGGCGCGTGACGGCCGATGCGGCATCGTTCGTGTGCAGCGTCGCGAGCACGAGGTGGCCCGTCAGCGATGCCTGCACCGCGATCTGCGCGGTTTCCAGATCGCGGATTTCGCCGATCATGATCACGTCCGGGTCCTGGCGCAGGATCGAGCGCAGCGCGCGGGCAAAGGTCATCCCGATCCGCTCGTTCACCTGCGTCTGGCCGATGCCGGACAGGTCGTATTCGATCGGATCCTCGACGGTCATGATGTTGGTCGTCGCCGTTTCGAGCCGCGACATCGACGCATACAGCGTCGTCGTCTTGCCCGAACCGGTCGGGCCCGTCACCAGCACGATCCCGTGCGGGCGGCCGATCAGCTTGTCGAACTGGACGAGCGTGTCGCGGCCCATCCCGAGCGCCTCGAGGTTCAGGCGCTGGGCATCCTTTTCCAGCAGACGCAGCACCGCGCGCTCGCCGTGCCCGGTCGGCAGCGTCGACACGCGCACGTCGACCGGCCGGCCGCCGACGCGCAGCGTGATGCGGCCGTCCTGCGGCAGGCGCTTCTCGGCGATGTCGAGCTGCGCCATGATCTTGATCCGCGAGATCAGCGCGCCGTGCAGCGCCTTCTTCGGGCGCACGACGTCGCGCAGCGTGCCGTCGACGCGAAACCGCACGACCGATGCGTTCTCGAACGGCTCGATGTGAATGTCCGATGCCTGTTCGCGCGCCGCTTGCGTGAGCAGCGCGTTGATCATCCGGATGATCGGCGCGTCGTCTTCCGATTCGAGCAGATCCTCGACTTCGGGAATGTCCTGCATCAGCCGCGACAGGTCGACTTCGCCTTCGACCTCGCCGACGATCTGCGCCGCGCTGCCGTCCTGGCGCGCATAGGCCTGGTTGATCGCCTGCGCGAGCTCGTCGGCCGGCACGCGATGCACGGAGATCGAGCCGAAGTTGCGCGCGATTTCCGCGAGCGCCGCGTCGTTCGTGCGTTCGCTGATCCACACCTCGAGCGTGTCGTCGAGCTGGTGCGCGATCAGCACCTGGCCGCTCTTCGCGAAGCCGTACGGCAACAGGCGCGCGGCGAGCGGCGACGGCGGCTGCCGTTCGCCCGGCGCGCCGTCGTGGGCGGAGGACGCGAGCACGTCGGTCACTGCGAGGCTCCCGGCGTGGCGGTCAGCGGCTGTTGCGGCACGGCCTGCTGCGGCACGCTCTGCGGCTGGGCGGGCGTCGCTTCCGGCAACGGCTGGGCCGGCACCGGCGCCACCTGGCGCTGCAGTTGCTGGCGACGCATCTTGTCGAGATCGAACAGGTTCCCGGCGGGCGTGCCGCCCTGGCTCGGGCCGAGCGGCATCGGCGGGACGACCGGATCGTCCTTGTCGCGCATCACGTTGTTGTCCGACTTGTACGCGCCCGTCACGCCCTGAATGTAGTCGTAGCGGTTAGCCGTGACTTGCTGCGCGACATTGCGATCGTTGATGATCACCGGGCGCAGGAACACCATCAGGTTGGTTTTCGCGCGCACCTTCGATTCCGAACGGAACAGCTGGCCGATCCACGGAATGTCGCCGAGCAGCGGGACCTTGCTGTTCGATACCTGGTAGTTGTCCTGCATCAGGCCGCCGAGCACGATGATCTCGCCGTTGTCGGCCAGGATCGTCGACTGGATCGAGCGCTTCGTGAAGGTCGGGCCGGTCTGCGCGTTGGTGGTCCCGCTGACGACCGCCGAATCCTCCGTGTAGAGCTGCAGCTTCAGAATCCCGCCGTCGGTGATCTGCGGCTTCACGTGCAGCGTCAGGCCGACGTCGCGACGATCGTACGTGTTGAACGCATTGCTCGTCGTGCCGCTCGTCAGGTTCGAATACGAGCCGGTCGCGATCGGTACGTTCTGGCCGACGACGATCTTCGCTTCCTCGTTGTCGAGCGTGATCAGGTTCGGCGTCGACAGCACGTTCGCGTCGCTCACGCCCGCGAAATACTGCAGCAGCGCGCCGAGGCCCTGCACGCCGAACATGTTGTGCAGCCAGCCGATGTTGAGGCCCGGGGTCAGCGAAGCGAGGTTGGCCGCGAGGCCGGCCCCGGTGCTGCCCGCCGAGCCCGTGGTCAGGTTGACGATGCTGTTACCCATGCCCAGCTGCGGGCTCAGGTTCGTGCCGCCGAGAAACTGGCCGCTCGCGACCTGCCATTGGATGCCGAGGTTGCCCTGCGTCGTCGAGTTCAGCTCGACGATCAGCGCTTCGATATAGACCTGCGCGCGCCGTGCGTCGAGCTGGTCGATCACCGAGCGCAGGTTCCGGTAGACCGGATCGGACGCGGTGATGATCAGCGAGTTGGTCGCCGAGTCAGCCTGGATCATCCCGCCCGGCTGGTTGTCGTCGCCCTTGTCCTTGTCGCCGCCGAGCAGGCCGCCGGTACCGAGGCCGCCGCTGCCCGTCGCGCCGCTGCCGTACGACGAGGACGACGAGCCGCCCAGGCCGCCCGACGGCAGCGGCGGGGTGCCCGACGTACCGGTCGAGAAGTTGCCGCTCGACGACGAGCCGCCGCCCTGGTTGAAGCTGTTCGCATCGTTGGACGACGCCGACGAACCGCTGTCGCTGCCGCTTCCCTTGCCGAGCATGCCGCGCAGCGTCTTCGCGAGCTTCACCGCGTCGGCGTTGCGCAGCGGCACGACGTGCATGTTGCCGGGCACCGCGCTCGGCGCGTCGAGCTGCTGCACGAGGCGCTTCGCGGCCGCGAGGCGCGACGCGCTGGACGCGCGCAGCATCAGCGAGTTGGTGCGCGGGTCGGCCGTGACCGACACCTTCAGCGTCGCGTCGCTGTTGCCGATCGCGCCGGGGTCGAGCATCTTTTGCAGCTGCGCGGCCAGGTCGATCGCGTTCGCGTTGCGCAGCGGCACGACCTGAACCTGCGCGCCCGCGGCGCTGTCGACACCCGAGATGATCTGCGCGATGCGGCGCACGTTGTCCGCGTAGTCGGTGACGACGATCGTGTTGTTCGCCGGGTAGGCGGTGACCGTGTTGTTCGGCGAGATCAGCGGCCGCAGCACCGGCAGCAGGTTGTTCGCCGATTCGTTGCGCAGCTCGAACACCTGTGTGATGACCTGGTCGCCGCGCGCCTGCGGCGCATTGCCGACATAGGTCGGCACGCCCTGCAGCTTCGCGTCGGCCTCCGGCACGACCTTCAGCACGCCGTGATCCTGCACCAGCGCGAAGCCCTGCATGCGCAGCGCCGACTGCAGCGTCTTCAGCGCCTGGTCTTCCGGTACCGGCCGTTCGGCCACGAGATTGAGCTGCCCCTTCACGCGGGGGTCGACGATGATGGTCTTGCCGGTTGCGGCGCCGATCGCCTTGGCGACCTGGTCGATATCCGCATTCACGAAATTGAGCGTGACCTGAGCGTAGGCGGCCTGCGAGACGATGATGCCGGCGACCATCAAGGTCGTGGCGATGCGCCGCATAACGAAGCGATTTCTTGTCATGGATGATTGGGTCGATGCCGGCTCAGGCCACTTCCGGCGGTAGTGCTGGGATCCAGGTCCTAAAGGCGCGACATTAGCAGTTTTTCATGTCCGAAATATCACATTGATCCGAAGACTGTCTCACAGACGACATGCATCTGGCACACCGTATGCAATATGTAAGATTTCGGCAATGCCCCGGCATTCAGGCCATCGCCGTCGTTTTTCGATGAATCGACACCAAAATGCGGTATAAACGGGCTGCCGCATTTCGCTTGTCGTCACGTGACGGACTGTCTGTATGATACGGGCAGCGCATTTCCAGTCGTACGAATAACAGACACGGGTTTTCCCGATCCTTGCGTCATTTCCTTTTCGTTTCCGCAACATGAACAGACGGTTCGCTTCGATCGCGTTGATCGCCGCCGGCGCGTGGTTCGCCTGCGGAAACGCTCGCGCGGATTGTTTCGACGAAGCCGCCCGCTACCAGAAGGTCAATCCGCTGATCCTGCGCGCGATCGCGTGGCAGGAATCGCGCAACCGGCCCGACGCGCTGAACAAGAACACGAACGGCTCGGTCGACTACGGCCTGATGCAGATCAATTCGATCCACCTGCCGACGCTGTCGCGCTACGGCATCGGCCGCGACACGCTGATGCAGCCGTGCAAGAGCGTCTACATCGCCGCGTGGCACCTGCGCCAGAAGATGAATCGCTACGGCAACACATGGCAGGCCGTCGGCGCCTATCATTCCGAAACGCCGTCGCTGCGCGACAAGTACGCGCGGCAGATCGCCGGAATCCTGGCGCAGTGGAAGCTGCTGCCACCCGAGCAGTGACGCCGCGCCGCAGCGCCGGCTGACGCCGTGCCGCTCGGCCGGCGCGCGTTTGATGCACAATGCGCATCTCACGCCGCGATTTCGACCGGCCCGGGCCGATCGCGCCCCGCCAGGGCGCCGCGGCCGCTTTTCCCTCTTTTCCGTTGGTGCAAATCGTTATGAATCCGGCAATGAACCAGCCGTTGCCCGTCACCGTGCTGTCCGGTTTCCTCGGCGCCGGCAAGACCACGCTGCTCAATCACATCCTCGCGAACCGCGCGGGCCTGAAAGTCGCCGTGATCGTCAACGATCTCGCGGCGGTCAACATCGACGCGTCGCTCGTGCGCGATGCGCAGGCGCTGTCGCACGTCGAGGAACGTCTCGTCGAGATGTCGAACGGCTGCATCTGCTGCACGCTGCGCGACGACCTGCTCGTCGAGATCCGCAATCTCGCGGCGGACGGCCGCTTCGATGCGATCGTGATCGAATCGACCGGCATCGCGGAGCCGATGCCGATCGCCGAAACCTTCACGTTCGTCGACGACGACGGCGCGTCGCTGTCGAGCGTCGCACGCCTCGACACGCTCGTCACCGTGGTCGACGCCTACAATTTCCTGCGCGACTACGGTTCCGACGACGCGCTCGCGACGCGCGGCATCGCCGCATCGGACGAAGACGATCGCACGCTCGTCGAGCTGCTGATCGAGCAGATCGAATTCTGCGACGTGCTGGTGATCAACAAGGCCGACCTCGTCGGCGCGGACGAACTCGCGCGCCTGCAGCACATCCTTGCGCGGCTCAACCCGCGCGCGCACCAGGTCGTGTCGACGTTCGGCAACGTGCCGCTCGGCGAAGTGCTGAACACCGGCCGCTTCGATTTCGACGAAGCCGCGAACGCGCCGGGCTGGCTCGCGTCGCTCGATCGCGATCACACGCATTGCGACGATCCCGAGTGCCACGATCCGCATCACGCGCACGTGCATGGCGAGGCCGACGAATTCGGCATCGGCAATTTTGTTTACCGCGCGCGCCGGCCGTTTCATCCGGCACGACTCTGGGCGCTGCTGCATCAGGAGTGGTCGGGCGTGCTGCGCAGCAAAGGCTTCTTCTGGCTCGCGACGCGCAACGACATCGCGGGTTCGCTGTCGCAGGCGGGCGGAGTGTGCCGGCATGGCCCGGCAGGTCTCTGGTGGGCCGCGCAGGATCGCGCGGAATGGCCGGACGACGACGAGTTGCTCGCCGAAATTCGCACGGAGTGGCAGGGCGACCTCGACGACCGCTCGGTCGGCGATCGCCGTCAGGAACTCGTGCTGATCGGCATCGGGCTCGATGCCGACGCATGGCGCGCGAAACTCGACACATGCCTGCTCACCGATGCGGAATTCGCGCTCGGCGCGCCGCAATGGGCCGCGTTCGACGATCCGTTTCCGGTGTGGGATGTCGATTCGCACGACGACGAAGACCCGGGCGACACGCAGATCGTGCACGCGTAATACACGGTAAAACTCGGGGAAAACGGCCGCGAACAGTAACCGTTAAATCTTGCAAGAGTGACGCGAACTGTGGCGAAAATGCCGCGCGCGCCCAACAAAAAACCCGCCGGAAGGCGGGTTTTTTTCCTGGAACAGGCGCTGAATTAACGCTTGTTGACGGCGTCCTTGAACGCCTTGCCAGCCGTGAACTTGACCGTCTTGGCTGCCGGGATCTTGATGGTTTCGCCCGTCTTCGGGTTGCGGCCCGTACGTGCTGCGCGCTTGCCCGAACCGAAGCTGCCGAAGCCGATCAGCTGAACCGCATCACCCTTCGACACGGCCTTCTTGATGACTTCGAGCAGCGTGTCCAGCGTTTCGCCGGTTTGAGCCTTGCTGGCGCCCGTTTGGGCGGCGACGGCGTCGATCAGTTCCTGTTTGTTCATTAAGGTTCCTTTTTCAGGTTAGGTTTGACACGAACAGCGCGAACGCGCCGATTATACGTGCGCGAACCGTGCCGTCGAGAGTCAGACTCCGACGACACAGCGCCGAATCCTGGCCCGCGCGACGTGCCGTCCGGCTTGCCGGCGGCCACCCCGCGGTACGGCGTTGCTATGATAGCGCAGCGCAAACCCAATAACGACAAGGGTTTCAAAGATTTTCATCGGTATTTCGCCGAATGAATCGTCGATTGCCTGTTTTTTGACCTGCGCCAACCGGACAGGATACGCAGCCGGGTCCGCCGTCGCGCAACGCCGTTGGTTTTTGCCAACGGCCCGCCGGACGCCTCCGCGCAATCCCTTGCCAGGCTTGGCTGCCACGTTTTTTGTTTCGCATGCCCGACCGACTCGTTCCCGCCACGCTCGCGTTTCGCGACGACGGCACCCTCGTCTCGCCCGCGTACGGCGACATCTATCACAACGTCGCGGGCGCGCTCGCGCAGGCGAGCCACGTGTTCATCGCGGGTAACGCGCTGCCCGCGCGCTGGCAAGGCCGCCGCACGTTCACCATCGTCGAGACCGGGTTCGGCGTGGGCGCCAACTTCCTCGCGACCTGGGCCGCCTGGCGCGACGATCCCGCGCGCTGCGAGCGGCTGCATTTCGTGTCGTTCGAGAAACATCCGTTTTCGCGCGAGGATCTGCGTAGGGCACTGTCAAAGATAGTTGCGAACACAACCATGTCGGCAGAAGCGGGGATGCTCGCCGATGCGTGGCCGATGCTCGTTCCAGGTTTTCATCGCCTCGAATTCGACGCCGGCCGCGTCGTACTCACGCTCGCGCTGGGCGATGCGCGCGAGATGCTGCCAAAACTGGTCGCACGCGCCGACGCGTTCTATCTTGACGGATTCGCGCCCGCGAAAAACCCGGAGCTCTGGTCGGCCGATGTGTTTCGCGCACTCGCACGCGTCGCCGCCGACAATGCGACCTTTGCGACGTATTCGAGCGCGGGCGTGGTGAAACAGGCGCTCCTCGACGCGGGTTTCACGTATCGCAAGATCGCCGGGTTGGCCGGCAAGTTCGCAATGCTCGCGGGCGAATATGCACCGCGCTGGCGGATGCGCCGGCACGAACCGCCGCGCGCATTGCCGGTTGCCGCGCGCGATGCGATCGTGATCGGCGCGGGCCTGGCCGGCTGCGCGGTCGTCGAACGGCTTGCGGCACGCGGCTGGAACGTCACGCAGATCGAGCGGCACGCGCGGATCGCGAGCGATGCATCGGGCAATCCGGCCGGTGTATTTCATCCACTGATGACGCGCGACGACAACGTCGCGAGCCGCCTCACGCGCAGCGGTTTCCTGCATGCGCTCGCACGCTGGCGCGCGCTCGAGCAGGCCGGCCATGCGTTCGCGCGCAGCACGCGCGGAATGATTCATCTCGCGGAATCGGCCGACGATTTCGTGCGGATGCGCGAGGCGTTCGACGCGCTCGGCGCACCGTCCGACTACGTGTCGCTGCTCGACACGGACGCCGCACGCGCGCATCTGAACCTGCCCGTCGCACATGGCGGCCTGCTGTTTCCGCACGGCGGCGCCGTATGGCCGGCAGCGCTCTGCGCCGCGCAAGTCGCGGCGGCCAGTGAGCGCGTGAAACTGCTGGCCGGCACCGAGGTTGCTCGACTCGAGCGTGACGGCGACACGTGGCGCGCCGTCGATGCGGCGGGCGCGACACTCGCCGAAGCGCCGGTCGTCGTGCTCGCGAACGCGGGCGATGCCGTGCGTCTCGCCGGCCTGCGGCACGTCGCGCTGCAGCCGGTGCGCGGCCAGTTGACGCTGCTGCCGCCCGGCAGCACGGCGCCGCTGCCATGCCCGGCGATCGGCGACGGCTATGCGGTGCCGCTCGACGACGGCACGCTGCTGATCGGCGCAACGTTCGAACCGGACGACCTCGATCCTGCGATGCGCCCCGCCGGACATATCGAAAATATCGAACG
Source organism: Burkholderia sp. AW33-5 (assembly GCF_053427615.1). Taxonomy (NCBI): domain Bacteria; kingdom Pseudomonadati; phylum Pseudomonadota; class Betaproteobacteria; order Burkholderiales; family Burkholderiaceae; genus Burkholderia; species Burkholderia sp. AW33-5. Next base: position 32,527 of record NZ_JBSAXA010000009.1, read on the forward strand.
CGTGCGGCATCTGCTGCCCGGCCTGATCGGCGATCTGCCGGACGTCGGGACGCTGCGCGGGCGCGTCGCGTTTCGCTGGGTCGTCGCCGACCGCGTGCCGGTGATCGGCCCGCTTGCCGAGGAAGCGCAGACCGTCGCGAACGCACGCGCGCTGAGCGGTGCGAAGGCGCGCGACCTGCCGCGCACCGCTGGGCTCTACGGCGCATTCGGCTACGGCTCCCGCGGTTTGGTGTGGGCGGCGCTCGGCGCCGAGCTGATCGCGTCGCAACTCGAAGGCGAGCCGCTGCCGCTCGAGCGCGAACTCGTCGATGCCGTCGACCCGGCCCGTTTCCTGATCCGTGCGCTGCGCGGCCGCCAGATCGGCTGATCTCGTCAGCCGAAATCTCACAGTCCTTCGATTTTTTCGCGCAAGGTTATCCACTCGACGCTGTGGATAACCGCGCGGAATCCACGCGCGGTTCGTGTGCAATCACAGTGGACGTAAACTGGGCAACTCGGCACAGTCGTCGAACGGCCCGAAAGTTGCTCAACTCAAACCGCTGTGAGCAAACAGCCTGTGCAACGGGTTATCGCTGTGCCAACACCTTGATCTTGTTGCGTAAACCGAAGTTATCCACAGAACTGTGCGCGTCTTGTTAACTTCTACTACGTATATATACAAGTAAACCATTGAAACCAAAGACCTGTGGTGCCTCACAGGGCCGCGAGTCGATTCGATCGGTTCCGGAGCGAAAAAGCTGTGGCACAATCGGTTTCCTTCGCGTTCGTTCGGCCAGGCGCCGGACATGCTTCAATGGAACGGTCGGCACGATTTCGAATCTGAATCTTCGAGACTGCGCAGTCCGTTCACACACCAGGCCGACAATCCAGATCGGCAGCCTGAACGACAGTTCCGCCGGACGGCGGAAAAAGGCGGATCCCATGTCCCGCCGTCGTCGACCACAACAATCACATTCGGGGCGATACCCAGCCGGCGCGCATCTCATTTCTGACGCTTGACCCCGCGCCGCTGGCGATTGCTTCCAAAGGAGAAGTCACCACGATGAAGTCGGCGTTCTCATTCCTGCCCAACTGGCCGCTCGCGCCGGATGCCGTGTTCTGGGCCGGGCTCGCGTTGTTCGCGGCCGGTCTGTGCGGCGAGCTGTGCTACCGCGCATGGCGGTTGCCGCGCATCACCGGCTATGCGGTGATCGGTCTCGTCGCCGGTTCGTTCGGATTCGGCGTGATCGACGCGAGCACCGACGAAACCTCGCGGCTGCTGATCGACGTCGCGCTCGGCCTGCTGCTGTTCGAGCTCGGCAGCCGTCTCGACCTGAAATGGATTCGCCGCAATCCGTGGCTCATTGCGTCGAGCCTTGCCGAGGCGACGCTGACGTTCGTGCTCGTGCTGTTCGTGATGCTCGCGCTCGGCGTGTCGGGCATGGTCGCGCTCGTGCTGTCGGCGATCGCGATCGCGACGTCGCCGTCGATGGTGATCCAGCTCAAGACCGAACTGCGCGCGGAAGGGCAGGTGTCGCAGCGCCTCATCACGCTGACCGCGCTGAACAGCGTGTACGCGATCGTGCTGACCAAGCTCGTCACGAGCTGGCTCCACCAGGAGGCGTACGGGAACGTTTTCGCGACGATCCTGCAGCCCGTCTACCTGATCGCCGGTTCGTTCATCGTCGCGTACCTGGTCGCGCGCGCATGCAATTACCTGTTCCGCCACATGACCTCGACGATGCGCGACGAGCATTCGTTCGTCGCGCTGTTCGGCCTCGTGATGCTCGCGATCGCAGTGGCGCAGGCGCTGAAGCTGTCGACGCTGCTCACGCTGCTGCTCGCCGGCATCATCGTGAAGAACCTCGAAGCGCGGCCGCAGCTGTGGCCCGAGCATTTCGGCACGGCCGGCTGGCTGCTGACGGTGGTGCTGTTCGTGCTGACGCTCACGTCGTTCACGTGGGGCGACATCGCACTCGGCGGGCTGCTCGCGATCGCGCTGATCGTCACGCGGCTCGTGGCGAAGCTGGCCGGCGTCGTCGCGTTCGCGAAGCCGAGCGGCATAGGGATGAAGCAGGGCATCGCGCTCGGTATCGCGCTCACGCCGATGTCCGCGCTGTCGTACCTGCTCGTCGACGACACCTACCAGCTCTATCCGAATTTCGACCCGCACCTGCGCGCGATCGTGATGTGCACGATCGTGATCCTGCAGCTCGTCAGCCCGTTCGTCGTCTACCGCTGCCTGTCGGCGGTCAGCGAACGCAGCGACGGCAACTGATTTCCGGAACCTGCCATGGCACTCGAAACTTTCGTCAATTCCGAACCGTTCACGTTCGGCGTCGAACTGGAGATCCAGGTCGTCAACACGCACAACTACGACCTGACCAAGGCGGCATCCGACCTGATGCGCCTGATCCAGGGCGAGACCTTCCCCGGCAACATCACGCCCGAAATCACCGAGAGCATGATCGAGCTGTCGACCGGCATCTGCCATTCGCACGAGCAGGCGGTCAGCGAGCTGCACGCGATCCGCGACGTGCTCGTGAAGGCGGCCGACCAGCTCAACGTCGGGCTCGCCGGCGGCGGCACGCACGCGTTCCAGCAGTGGAGCGACCGGCAGATCTACGACGCGCCGCGCTTCCAGTACATCTCCGAGCTGTACGGCTATCTCGCGAAGCAGTTCACCGTGTTCGGCCAGCACGTGCACATCGGCTGTCCCGATCCGGACAGCGCGCTGTTCCTGCTGCACTCGATGTCGCGCTTCATTCCGCACTTCATCGCGCTGTCCGCGTCGTCGCCGTTCGTGCAGAACGTCGACACCGGCTTCCATTCGGCGCGCCTGAATTCGGTGTTCGCGTTCCCGCTGTCGGGCCGCGCGCCGTTCGTGCTGACCTGGGACAGCTTCGAGGAGTACTTCATGAAGATGGTCAACACGGGCGTCGTCAACTCGATGAAGGACTTTTACTGGGACATCCGGCCGAAGCCCGGTTACGGGACGATCGAGGTGCGCGTGATGGACACGCCGCTGTCGGTCGATCGCGCGGCCGCGATTGCTTGCTACATCCAGACGCTCGCGCGCTACCTGCTGACCGACCGGCCGCTGAAGCTGTCGGAGGACGACTATCTCGTCTACACATTCAACCGTTTCGAGGCGTGCCGCTTCGGGCTCGAGGGCACCTGCGTCAATCCTCAGACAGGTGAGCGCCGCACGATCGCGGAAGACATCCTCGACACGCTCGACCGGATCGCGCCGCATGCGGCCGCGCTCGGCTCGCGCGCGGCGCTCGACGAGATCGGCGCGCTCGCGAAGGCGCGCGTGAATGACGCGTCGTGGTTGAGAACCGTTTTCAAACAGGAAAAATCGCTGAACGAGACGGTTCGTCAGCAGTGCCTGCGCTGGCGTGAATGAAAAAATGTTTTGCAGATTACAGGCTCGACCGCGCGGCGATTCGCTGAACGCCGTTCGGCGCCGATTCGTGCGCAGCGCGTCGCCAGTCGTCCTGAAAATCTGTGGATAACCCGATATTCCGCTTCAAAGTCAACGCTCTGCGAGATGGATAACCCGGTGGACCGATGCCGTCGGCACGATGGCCGATTCGAACAGGAAAATGTTTGCGCGTTCGGTTGTGGGGTCGGCAGAGATTGCCGGCACAACGAAAAAATCCGGTTATCCAGCGATTTTCCACAGAATGCAGGGGATAACTTAGCTGTGCGATTTTCCGCTCTCGCTTAGAATGTCGGCTTTGCGGACACCGGAACGACCCGTGTCTCACCGGTCGCCGCGAACGCGACCGCCGCGTGTGCCTCGCGACGGCCGTGTCGACGCTCTTCAACGAGCGTCTGTTTTGAGATGACATTCGATCTCCACACTACGGCTGCTCGGCGATCCGGGCGGCGGCAAAGCGAAAAGACTATGAGCGAAGGCGTTTACGGGAATCAGGCTTCGGGACGTGTGACCCACAGCTTGCTGCGGTTGAGTACGGCCATGCGAAGCCAGGCATGGGATTGGGCGGAAGGCGCAGGCCTCACGCCGACGCAGGGCGAGATCCTCGTGCTGCTGCTGCAACGCAAGGGCCCGATGCGGCTCGGCGAGATCGCACGCGAGACGCAGCTCACGGCTGCGACCACCAGCGATGCGGTCAGCACGCTCGAGACGAAGGGTCTCGTCGAGAAGCGTCGCGCACTGGACGACGGCCGTGCGCTCGCCGTGCGCCTGTCGGCCCGCGGCCGTACCGCGGCGAAGAAGGCGTTGCAATGGCCTGAATTCCTGACGAAAGCGGTCGGCAAGCTCGGCGCGGACGAGCAGGGCACGCTGTACCGTGCGCTGCTGAAGACGCTGCGCGAACTGCAGGTGGCCGGTGCGACGCCGCCGCAGCGCATGTGCCTGACGTGCGCGCATTTCCAGCCGGGCAAGCAGTCGAAGAAGACCGTGCATCACTGCGCGGCGCTCGATCTGTCGATGGCCGACAGCGATCTGCGTCTCGACTGTTCGGTGCACGAAGAAGCCGACGCGGCGACGCAAAAGAAGACCTGGAAGGTATTCGCCGGCTGACGTCCGTCGATCGACCGGGAGGCCGATGATGAACGCTGAAGTGGTCGCGATCCGCCACGTGCATTTCGAGGACCTCGGCAGCTTCGAGCAGGTGCTCGGAGAGCGCGGGCGGCGGGTGCGCTACGTCGACGTCGGATCGTCGCGCGTCGAGGCGCTCGACGCGCTCAAGCCGGCGTTGCTCGTGATGCTCGGCGGGCCACTCAGCGTGTACGAGGACGCGCAGTATCCGTCGATCGCGCCGCTCGCGGCACTCGTGCGCCAGCGCATCGACGCCGGACTGCCGATCCTCGGCATCTGCCTCGGCGCGCAGTTCATCGCCCGCGCGCTCGGTGCGCACGTCTATCCGGCTGCGCAGAAGGAACTCGGCTGGGCGCCGCTGACGCTCACCGACGCGGGCCGCGCGTCGCCGCTGCGCCATCTCGACGGCGCGGCGACCTCGATGCTGCACTGGCATGGCGATACGTTCGACCTGCCGGGCGGCGCGATCCATCTCGCCTCGACCCCGGCGTGCCGCCACCAGGCGTTCGCGTGGGGGCAGCACGTGCTGGCGCTGCAATGTCATCCTGAAATCCGCGCCGACCGTTTCGAACCCTGGCTGATCGGCAACGCCGGCGAAATCTCGTCGACGCCCGGCATCGACGCGCGCCAGTTGCGCGCCGACACCGTTCAGCACGGTCCTGTGCTGGAGACGGCCGCGCGACGCATGTTCGGCGAGTGGCTCGACAGCGTCGGGCTTTGATCCCGGGCGAGCGGCATCGCGCGTGACCGGCCCGCGGGCATTGCGGCCGGTGCACCGCCGCACGCCGCGTGCGCGCTGCCTCGCTGCCGGCTGCACGCCGGCCCTGCCTGACCATCCGCTTACTGCCGAACCGGCTGCCAGCAGGCTTCGAGCCCGCATGCTACGCTGATCCGCTCTTTCCCTTTCCTGGCGAGCGGCATCCATGACTGCGCTGTTTTCTCCGTTCACGCTGCGCGGCGTGACCCTTCCGAACCGGATCGTGATCTCCCCGATGTGCCAGTACTCGGCCGAGCGCGGCGAGGCGACCGACTGGCACATGATTCACCTCGGCCATCTCGCGCTGTCCGGCGCGGGCTTGCTCTGCATCGAAGCGACCGCTGTCGAACCCGACGGGCGCATCACGGCCGGCGACCTCGGCCTGTGGGACGACGTGACCGAAGCGGCGCTCGAGCCCGTGCTGGCGGCGATCCGCAAGCATTCGCCGGTCCGTGTCGCGATGCAGCTCTCGCATGCGGGGCGCAAGGCGTCGAGCGAGGTGCCGTGGAAGGGCGGCCAGCTCGTGTCCGTCGCCGATGGCGGCTGGCTGCCGCATGCGCCGTCGGCGTTACCGCACAAGGACGGCGAGACGTCGCCGCTCGCGCTCGACGCGGCCGGCCTGAACCGGATCCGCGAAGCGTTCGCCGCGGCCGCGAAGCGTGCGGCGCGCCTCGGCATCGATGCGATCGAGGTGCACGCGGCGCACGGCTATCTGCTGCATCAGTTCCTGTCGCCGCTTTCGAACCAGCGCACCGACGAATACGGCGGCTCGCGAGACAACCGGATGCGCTTTCCGCTCGAGATCTTCGAGATCGTGCGCGCGGCGTTCCCGGCGGACCGGCCGGTCGGCGTGCGCGTGTCGGCGACCGACTGGGTCGAGGGCGGCTGGGAACTCGAGGATACGATCGCGTTCGCGCACGAACTGAAGCAACGCGGCTGCGACTGGATCGACGTGTCGTCCGGCGGCGTGTCGCCGCTGCAGAAGATTCCGCTGTCGCCCGGTTACCAGGTGCCGTTCGCGCAGGCGGTGAAGCGCGCGGTCGGGATGCCGACGATCGCGGTCGGCCTCATCAACGAGCCCGCGCATGCGAACCGGCTGATCGAGTCCGGCGACGCCGATTTCGTCGCGATGGCGCGCGCGATGCTGTACGACCCGCGCTGGCCGTGGCATGCGGCCGCCGAGCTCGGCGCGCAGGTTTCGGCGCCGCCGCAGTACTGGCGCTCGCAGCCGCGCGAGCACAAGACGTTGTTCGGCGACATCGCATTCGGTCAGCGCTGAGCGTCATGCGCGCGATATTGCGCGCGATGTTGAACGAAGCAATCGTGAACGTGTAGGATGCGGGTGATTCGCCGCATGCCCCGACGCGGCACCGACCGGTGCCGCGTTTTCGTTTCGCGCGACGCAGGGCCGCGCAGGACGCAAACGCGGCCGTCTTCCATTCAAGTCGTCTTCAAAGGATTCGTTCGATGAGTTCACGCAGGATCGCGGTGCGCCGCTCGGGAGTACACGGCAAGGGCGTGTTCGCGGTGGAGCCGATCAAGGCCGGCGAACGCGTAGTGGAATACAAGGGCGAGCGAATTTCGTGGAAGGAAGCGCTGCGCCGCCATCCGCACGACCCGAACGAGCCGAATCATACGTTCTACTTCGCACTGGAAGAGGGCGGGGTGATCGACGGCAAGATCGACGGCAACAGCGCGCGCTGGATCAACCATTCGTGCGCACCGAACTGCGAGGCCGAGGAGATCAAGGGCCGCGTGTTCATCCACGCGCTGCGCGATATCGGGCCGGAAGAAGAGCTGTTCTACGACTATGGCCTCGTGATCGACGAGAAGCTGACGAAGAAGCTCAAGCGCGAATACGCGTGCCATTGCGGCGCGGTCGCGTGTCGCGGCACGCTGCTCGCCACGCCCGACGACGACGGCAAGAAGAAAAAGAAGAAGGATCGGAAGTCGGAGTCCGGCGCGAAGGACAAGAAAAAGAAGAAGTGACCGGCGCGGCCGCGCATCGTGCGCGGCTGCTTCACCTTCACCGGATGGCCGCCGCACGGCCGTCCGTCCAGCCCGATACGGCCAGCGCGCCTCAGTGCGTCGGTGCGGCGGCCGGCGTCTCGCTTGCCGGCTTCGCGGTGCGCTTGGCGAGCGGCACCCGCACCACGAAACGCGAACCGCCTTCCGCTGCATCCTCGTACGACACCGTGCCGCCGTGCATCGCGATGATGTCGTGCACGATCGCGAGCCCGAGCCCGGCACCCGTCTCGACGCCGTTGCCGCTCTGCGCATCGCCGCGGAAGAAGCGCTTGAACAGATCGGCCTGCTGGCCGGCCGGCACGCCCGGGCCGTTGTCCTCGACGACGATCTCGGCGGCCGGCTGGCCGTCCTCGAGCGCGCCGCGCGCGACGTTCACCGTGATCCGCGCGCCGGCCGGCCGCGCGAGCGGCACGTATTTCAGCGCATTGTCGAGCAGGTTCGCGATCACTTCGCGCAGCAGCACGGGGTTGCCGCGCACGTTCAGCGTCTCGTCTTCGCCGGGATCGTCGCTGCGCTGGAAGCCGAGGTCGACATGCGATGCGAGCGCGCGCGGCACCCACTCGGCGCCCGTCTCGAACGCCATCGCGGCCAGATCGACGTCGACGAAGCGCGCGGCCTGTTCGCCCGGCTCCGCACGCGCGAGCGACAACAGCTGGTTCGACAACCGCACCGCGCGGTCGGCGGCCGCGCGCAGTTCGCGCACCGCGGTGTAGGTCTGCTGCGGGTCGCGCGCGACGGCGGCCTGCTCGGCATGCAGCTTCACGGCCGTGAGCGGCGTGCGCAACTGGTGCGCGGCATCGGCGATGAACTTGCGCTGCGCGTCGAGCGCGGTCTTCAGGCGGCCGAGCAGCGCGTTCATCGCGCTCGTCAGCGGCCGGATCTCGAGCGGCACGTCGGTCTCGTCGACCGGCTCCAGCGACGTATGGGTCTGCCGGTTCAGTGAATCGGCGAGATGCGTGAGCGGGCCGAGCTGCTGGTTCACGACCCGCCACACGATGCCCCAGCCCGCGAGCAGCAACAGCAGCAGCGGCATCATGATCGCGACGAGGAATTCGGCCGCGATCCGGTAGCGGTGCCGCACCGGCTGCGCGACCTCGACCACCATCGGCTTGCCGCCTTCGACATCGTCGACGCGCACCTGCGCGACGCGTACCGCGCGATTGTCGTACTCGGCCTCGAACACGTACGCGTGATGCATGCGGCGCACGTTGATGCCGCGCAGCGGCAGCTTCGGGTCGCCGGCGAGTTCCTGTTCGCCGTCGCTGATCCGGTAGATCAGCGCCTCCGCCGGATCGGAGAACATCGCCTGCGCGAGCGGCGGCACCGTGAACGGCGCGTCCGGCCCGGCGATCTGGATCTGTTTGGAGATGGCGGTGGCAAGATCGGCGAGCGAGCGGTCGATCACGTGTTGCGTGTATTGCCACGCGAGCCAGTAGGCAATCAGGCCGCTCATCAGCGCGAGCATCGACAGCGGCGCGGCGAGGCGTCGAAGCAGCGAGCGGCGCAGGCTGGTGGTGACAGCCGGATCAGAAGACATTTCGACGGGCAAATGGATAAGCGCCGCTCACGGGGAGCGGCGCGGACGTGCGTCGGACGGCGACGCGGGCAGGGCGGCTTGCCGGCGGCACGCGGCCGGCCGGCGTGCGGCGCCGCTCAGACGCTCGCGGTCTGGCGGATTTCCTGCAGCAGGTAGCCGAAGCCGCGCACCGTGACGATTTCGACACGGCACTGCTCGAGTTTCTTGCGCACCCGGTGCACGTAGACTTCGATCGCGGTGTCGCCGAGGTCGCCGCCGAAATGCGTGAGGTGATCCTGCAGCTGGGCCTTGCTGACCACGCGGCCGTGACGCAGCAGCAGCATTTCGAGCACCGCGAATTCGCGCGGCGACAGTTCCAGCGGCTTGTCGTCGTTGAAGATGCGGCGATCGACGCCCGACAGGCGGACACCGCCGAGCGACACTTCCGGACGCGGCATGTCGCTGTGCGGGCCGCTGCGGCGCATCACCGCGCGGATGCGCGCTTCGAGCTCGGCCGGCTCGAACGGCTTGAGCATGTAATCGTCGGCGCCGGAGTTCAGGCCCTGAATCCGGTCGTTCAATTCGTCGCGCGCGGTTAGCACGATGACCGGCGTGTGGCGATTGGTCTGGCGGAAGCGTGTGAGTAGCGTCATTCCGTCGATGCCCGGCAGGCCGAGGTCGAGGATCACGAGTTCGTGGCGGTTTTGTGCCAGCGCCTGTTCGGCAAAGATGCCGTCATGCACCATGTCGACGGTGAAGCCAGCCTGCTCGAGGCTGCTCTGGATACCGCGTGCGATGGGGCGGTCGTCTTCGATCAGAAGGAGTCGCATGAAGTTCGCTCAAGTACAATGGGTTGGCGGTTCAGGCACGCGGACAGCACGACGCCGTTTCCACAGGGGCGCCGCATCGCCTGACAATCAAGCATGGCGGCCAGCGAACGATTAAATCCAATCATGTCCGATATTTCGATTCACGACCTCGAAGCCGCGATCAATTTCTGGCGCGCCCGCTCGCCGTCGAGCGGCGACGAACTCAAACTCTGCGAAGAGGCCAGCGCGCTCTCCAAGCCGTATGCGCTGCTGATTGTACAGCGCGAAGGCGCGCTGCAACTGGAAGGTTTGGACCCCAAGGCGCGGAAAGCGTACGAGACTTACGTGCGCCTTAAGGATGGCTTGGAAAGCTGAAGGCTTTCGCTGAGTACATCCTAGAAAACGTTCATCGAAATGAAAAGTTGACGCGCCGCGCGTCGAAAGACGCGCGGCGGTAGAGGAACGTCTCAGGCGGCCGGTTCCGTGTGGGCGCACACCTGGTCGATGAATGTAGCGAGCGCGATGTCGCGTTCGGTCAGGCCGTCCGCGTCGTGGGTCGATAGCGTCACGTCGACGCGGTTGTACACGTTGAACCATTCCGGATGGTGGTTCATTTCCTGCGCCTTGATCGCGACACGCGTCATGAAGCCGAAGGCCTCGTTGAAATCGGCGAAGCGCAGGCTGCGCTGGATCGCGTCGCGGCCCGGCACGGCCGTCCAGTGCGGCAGGCCTTCGAGCCGGGTCTTGCGTTCTTCTGATGTGAGCTTGTGGATCATGTTGCACCTCGTTCGGTAACGGCGCCCGCACGCGGGCAAGGGCCACGCGGCAAAGCCGGTACCGGTCATTGTTTCATAGTTGCGGGACGGCCATCCGGAGACGGACATCGGGAGGGGGGGCGCGCGCCGGCGCGCGGATCACGCCGGCATGGCCCGCGGACTTACGCGTCGGCGTCGTCCGGCCAGCCTTCGCCCGTGCCGCGTTGCAGCACGAGATCGCCGTCGACCACCGCGCCGGCCGGGAATTCGGGCAGCGCGGCCAGCCGGTCGGCCAGCGCACGGCCGTCGACGTCGGCCAGCGCGAACAATTGCGCGAAATCGTCGATCACGAAGTAGGTCTTCTGGAACGTATCGATCCGGTAGCGCGTGCGCATCACGCGCTCGAGGTCGAAACCGAGCCGGTTCGGCGCCGCGCTTTCAAGGCTGTACAGGCTCTCGCCCTTGCTCGACACGATCCCGGCGCCGTAAATCGACAGCCCGTTCGTGCCGTTCGGGTCGCGGATCAGCCCGAACTCCACCGTATACCAATAGAGACGCGCCAGCCGCGCGAGCGCCGCTTCGTCGTCCGCCACCGCGAGGGCGGTGCGGCCGTATGCCTGCATGTAGTCGGCGAACACCGGCTCGATCAGGAGCGGCACGTGGCCGAACAGGTCGTGGAAGCAGTCGGGTTCCTGCAGGTAATCGAGCTGATCGGGGCGCCGCATCCACCAGGTGACCGGAAACCGCCGGTTCGCGAGGTGCTCGAAGAACACGCGATCGGGCACGAGGCCCGGCACGGCGACGATCTCCCAGCCGGTGGCCGGTTTCAGCTGGCGATTCACGTCGGCGAACGACGGCACGCGATCGGCCGGCAGCTCGATCTTCCCGAGCCCCGCGACGAACGCGTCGCATGCGCGTCCGCGCAGCAGCGCCGACTGGCGCGCATAGAGCTGCCGCCACACCGCGTGGTCGACCTGGCCGTAGCGTTCGAGCGGCTGGTCGATGGTGAAATCGGCGCGGGTTTCGAGGCCCGCGTCGAACTGCTCCTGCAGTTTCGCGGTGACGACGGTGGACATGGTGAGGCTCTGCACGCTTTGGTTGGGAACCATGCAAGTGTAGAGCGGGTGACATGCGGAATGGGCGCAAAGATGGCGTGGATTTGCTTATTGATGCGATAATCGCGCATCAAAATCGGAATCAATGCGGAGCATGCTCATGCTGGAACTCGATCACTTCGATCTCGCGCTTCTGGACGTGCTGCAGCGCTTCGGCCGCGCGACGCACCAGCAGCTCGGCGAGGAGGTGCCGCTGTCGCCGTCGCAGATCGGCCGGCGGCTGCAGCGGCTGGAGGCGGCCGGCGTGATCGAAGGCTACCGCGTGATGCTGCGCCCCGAGAAGCTCGGGCTCGGCGTCACGGCGTTCACGAGCCTGAAGCTCAAGCACCACGGCGATTCGATCATCGAGCAGTTCCAGCAACAGATCGACGTGCTGCCCGAAGTGCTCGAATGTCATGCGGTGGTCGGCGACGCCGACTATCTGCTGCGGATCGTCGCGCCGGATCTCAATGCGCTGTCGCAGTTCGTGATGAAGAAGCTGATGCGTGTGCCGGGCGTCGACAGCGTGCGCTCGAACATCGTGCTGACGACCTTCAAGCGCAACGGCGCGCTGCCGCTCGCGCACCTGGCGCCCGGCGCCGCCTGACGCGGTGGCCGGGCCGGCGGCTGGGCGCGAGGCGCCGCCTGACGCCGCGGACAGACCGGATCAGGCCGCTTCGGATCGTGCGTCGGCGTTCAGCAGGTCGACGTACGCGACCGCGACGAGATCCTCCTGCGCCACGCCGAGCTTCGCGAACACGTCATGGGCCTCGGCTTCGCCGCCGGCTTCGTCGTCGTCCGGGCCGAGCACCACTTCCAGTTCGATGAAGTCGCCGAGGCCGTCGACGCGGTCGAGGTGGATCCGCGTGCGGCCGACGAGGTAGACGTGCCGTTCCTTCGTCACGATTCCGCGCGTGGTGAGCGCGGTCGCGAGCAGCGAGTGCATCGCGTCCGGGTTCGTCACCGGGCTGCGCGTGTAGTACGACGCCTTCGGGCCGTCACGGTCGTCGCGCTGGTAGAAGATCAGTTCGGCCGGCGTGCCGTCCTCGAAGCGGCGCAGCTTCAGCCGGCCGCGCGGCACGTCGTAGAAGAAATCCTGCTGGCGGTAGAAGAGCGGTGCTTCGGCGGCGAGCTTGGCCGCCTGTTCGCGCAGCCGGTCGAATTCACGGGCGCGGGCTTTGATCTCGATGTTGCGGGCCATGCGGGTCTCCTTCGATCAGGGGTCTCGCGGTGTGCGAAGGCACAATCTAGCAAAAAGCCTGCGATGGTGGCGTGACGGGAAGGCGGGACGCGGCGACGCGCCGCGGGGGCGGCGATTCGCGCACGTTCGCGATAACACCCGTCACTTGCGGGCATCGATCGGGCACCTGATGCGCGTCCGACGCCCGGTGCGCGATCGGCCGCACCGGCATCAGCGGCGCTCATATCGCCCATTGGGTCTCGATCAGCCGCAGCGCGGCCGCGATCGCCGGTTCGGCGCGCCGCTCGGCGAGCGTCACGAAAGTCAGTTCGGTCGGCACCGTCACGCGTTCGACGATCGTCAGCGCATGCGCGTGCGCTTCGGCCAGCGCGGTCGAGTCGCGCGCGAGCGTCAACCCGATCCCCGATTTCACGAGATCGAGCATCGATTGCTCCTGGTCGACCTCGGCGACCTTCACCGGCTGCGCGCCGGCCGCCGCGAACAGCCGCGACAGCAGCCGGTGATGAGCGGACGCCGGCGGCGTCCAGATCCACGGCAGCGTGGCGAGCGCGCGCCAGTCGTGCGCGCGCTGCACGCGCTCCTTCCAGCCGGCCGGCGCGAGCACGCGGTACTGGAAGTGCGTGAGCGTGACCGTGTGGAACAGCGCGTCGTCGCGCGGATCGTCCTCGCCGGGCCGGCCGATGTAATAGCCGACGTCGAGCGCCTGCGCGCGCACCTGTTCGAGCACCCAGCCGGACATCCCGTGCCGCAACGCGGTTTCTATCTGCGGATGGGTTTCGACCAGCGCGCGCAGGAAGCCGCCGAGCCGCAGGAAGCCGGGATCGAGGATGGTGCCGATCCGCAGCCGGCCGCGCACCTCGTGGCGCAGCGCAGCAGCGGCGCGCTGCACGTCCGCGGCCGCGGCCAGCGCGCGCTCCGCATGCGGCAGCAGCGTCTGGCCGTCGCGCGTGAGCGCAAGCCCGCGCGACGTGCGCGTGAACAGCGTGACGCCGAGCGTTACCTGCAGATGCTTGATCTGCAGGCTGACGGCCGGCTGCGTCAGGTGCAACTGCACGGCGGCGCGCGTCAGGTTGCCTTCGCGGGCGACCGTCGCGAACGCACGGAGCAGGGTGAGATCCATCGTCGTGATATGAGCGCAGCTTATAACGCGGTTCAGCATAACTCATTGGATCGGCGGCGGGCGGGCGGAGTACGCTTCATCGACCGCATCGCCCGCGACGCACTATGCTGAAAACGACGCGCGGAATCGCATGCGCGATACACAACAATCCATGGAGACACTCGTGAGTACTCAACGCACGCTCGAGGGCGAATTCGATTACGTGATCGTCGGCGCGGGCACCGCAGGCTGCGTGCTCGCGAACCGCCTGACCGAGGATCCCGAAATCCGCGTGCTGCTGCTCGAAGCCGGCGGCAAGGACGACTACCACTGGATCCACATCCCGGTCGGCTATTTGTATTGCATCGGTAATCCGCGCACCGACTGGCTGTACAAGACGCAGCCCGAGGCGGCGCTCAACGGCCGCGCGCTGTCGTATCCGCGCGGCCGCGTGCTCGGCGGCTGCTCGTCGATCAACGGGATGATCTACATGCGCGGCCAGCGCGAGGATTACGACGGCTGGGCACAGGAAACCGGCGACGCCGGCTGGTCGTGGGACAGCGTGCTGCCCATCTTCAAGCGCAGCGAGGACCACCACGCGGGCGCGAGCGAGGCGCACGGCGCGGGCGGCTACTGGCGCGTCGAGAAGCAGCGGCTGCGCTGGGAGATCCTCGAATCGTTCGCGCAGGCCGCGCAGCAGACGGGCATCCCGGCGACCGACGATTTCAACCGCGGCGACAACACCGGGGTCGGCTATTTCGAAGTGAACCAGAAGCGCGGCGTGCGCTGGAATACGTCGAAGGCGTTCCTGCGGCCCGCGATGACCCGCCCGAACCTCACCGTGATCACCGGCGCGCAGGCGCAGCGCGTGATCTTCGAGGGGCGGCGCGCGGTCGGCGTCGAGTATCGCGGCGGCGGCACCGACTACGTCGCGCGCGCGCGCGCCGAAGTGCTGCTCACCGCCGGCGCGGTGAATTCGCCGCAGCTGCTCGAACTGTCGGGCATCGGTGCGGGCGCGCGGCTGCAGGCGCTCGGCATCGACGTCGTGCAGGATCTGCCGGGTGTCGGCGAGAACCTGCAGGATCACCTGCAGTTGCGGATGGCATTTCGCGTCGAAGGCGTACGCACGCTGAACACGCTGTCCGCGCACTGGTGGGGCAAGCTGATGATCGGCGCCGAATATGCGCTGCTGCAGCGCGGGCCGATGTCGATGGCGCCGTCGCAGCTCGGCGCGTTCGCGAAGTCCGATCCGGACGATCCCGCGCTCACGCGCCCCGATCTCGAATACCACGTGCAACCGCTGTCGCTGGAGCGTTTCGGCGAGCCGCTGCACGGCTTCAACGCCTTCACGGCGTCCGTCTGCCATCTGCGGCCGAGTTCGCGCGGCAGCGTGCATATCGCGAGCCCCGATGCGGGCGCGGCGCCGTCGATCGCGCCGAACTATCTGTCGACCGACCACGATCGTCATGTCGCGGCGAATGCGCTGCGCCTCACGCGCCGAATCGCGTCCGCGCCGGCGCTCGCGCGCTACCGCCCCGAGGAGATCCTGCCGGGCACGCGGTACCAGACCGAAGCCGAGCTGATCGAAGCGGCGGGTGCGGTCGGCACGACGATCTTCCATCCGGTCGGTACGTGCCGGATGGGGCGTGCGGACGACGCGCGCGCCGTCGTCGACAGCCGGCTGCGCGTGCGCGGCATCGCGGGGCTGCGGATCGTCGATGCATCGGTGATGCCGTTCATCACGTCGGGCAACACGAATTCGCCGACGCTGATGATCGCCGAGCGCGCGAGCGACATGATCCGCGCCGACCGACGTGCTGCGCACGACGCGACACAGGTGCGAACGGAAGCGGCCGTGACGGCAGCATGACGCCACGCTGACGCGCGCGACAGCGGGCCGTCATCCGGGTGCCCGCTGATTCGCTATGCGAAACAAGCTGGCGCGTGCCGATCGCAACCGATCGACGACGCGCACGCCGCGCATTGTTCGCAGTCTTCCTGTTGCGCGACGAGATGACGCGCAGCGTAACGTGCCCGCGCTCTTGCAGGCACGCGTCGTGCGAGCGCGCGACCGTCGATGATGCGCGTGTCAAAAAAAACGCGTCGAAATCCGCGCTCAGCCGCGTCCTGTATGGCGGCCAGCCCTATAAGTGCAAATCCCGATGATTGCACTGCACCAACGGCGCGACAATGTTGCGCAGTGTGCATACGCGTCGGCGCGGGAGACCACCCTCGAGGCGTAATACGGCGCCCCGGGGGCAGCCCGCTGATCCGCGGTTCTGTTCGCGGTCGCTTGCGCGAATCTTCCCGGTGCTTCGCCTGACTTCGTACGGAAGGGAACATGATTCTCGGCGACACGATTCTCGAAACACGCGGACTGACGAAGGAATTCAGGGGCTTCACCGCCGTGAACGGCGTCAACCTGCGTGTGCGCCGCGGTGCGATCCATGCGTTGATCGGACCGAACGGCGCGGGCAAGACCACCTGCTTCAACCTGCTCACCAAATTCCTGACACCGACGGCCGGCCAGATCGTCTTCAACGGGATCGACATCACCGACGAGCGGCCCGCCCAGGTCGCACGTCGCGGCATCATCCGTTCCTTCCAGATCTCGGCGGTATTCCCGCACCTGACCGCATTGCAGAACGTGCGCATCGGCCTGCAGCGCGCGCTCGGCACCGAATTCCACTTCTGGCGCAGCGAGCGCACGTTGCGGCGCCTCGACGATCGCGCGATGGACCTGCTCACGCAGGTCGGCCTCACCGATTTCGCGCACGTGCCGACGGTCGAGCTCGCGTACGGCCGCAAGCGCGCGCTCGAGATCGCGACGACGCTCGCGATGGAACCCGAACTGATGCTGCTCGACGAGCCCACGCAAGGGATGGGCCACGAGGACGTCGACCGCGTGACCGCGCTGATCAAGAAGGTCGCGAGCGGCCGCACGATCCTGATGGTCGAGCACAACATGAACGTGATCGCGGGCATCTCCGACACGATCACCGTCCTGCAGCGCGGCGAGGTGTTGGCCGAAGGGTCGTATGCGGAAGTGTCGAAGAATCCGCTGGTGATCGAGGCCTACATGGGCAGCGCCGACGCGGCGCTCGCGGGGGCGCACGCATGAAGCACAGCGAACGGGAGGAACGCGAATTGAGCGGCGTCGAAAGCGGCACGCCCGCGCTGGAGATCACGGGCCTCGAGGCCTGGTACGGGGAATCCCACATATTGCATGGTGTCGACCTGAGCGTTCATCGCGGCGAGGTCGTCACGCTGCTCGGCCGCAACGGCGCGGGCCGCACCACGACGCTGCGCGCGATCATGGGCCTCACCGGCCGGCGCAGCGGCTCGATCAAGGTCGCGGGCAACGAGACGATCGGCCTCGCGACGCATCGCATCGCGCATTTCGGCGTCGGCTATTGCCCGGAGGAGCGCGGGATCTTCTCGAGCCTGTCGTGCGAGGAGAACCTGATGCTGCCGCCGCCGATCGGGCCGCGCGAGCACGCGATGTCGCTCGACGAGATCTACGCGATGTTCCCGAACCTCGCGTCGCGCCGGCAGAGCCAGGGCACGCGGCTTTCCGGCGGCGAGCAGCAGATGCTCGCGGTGGCGCGGATCCTGCGCACCGGCGCGAACCTGCTGCTGCTCGACGAGATTTCCGAAGGCCTCGCGCCGGTGATCGTGCAGGCGCTCGCGCGAATGATCGTCGCGCTGAAGGCGCGCGGCTATACGGTCGTGATGGTCGAACAGAATTTCCGCTTCGCCGCGCCGCTCGCCGACCGCTTCTACGTGATGGAACATGGCCGCATCGTCGAGCATTTCCGCTCATCCGAACTGGAAGGCAAGATGCCGATCCTTCACGACCTGCTCGGGGTGTGACGCCGCCCCGTTTCCCTTGCCGCTAGCCGTGGCGGCCTTCGAACAACCACAACGCATCAGAAGAACAGGAGACGTCAATGAAAAGGAAGACCCTCGCACACGCGTGTCTCGCGGTCGCGACCGCAGCGTTCACCGCCGGCGCCGCACACGCCGCGGATAGCGTGAAGATCGGTTTCGTCACCGACATGTCGGGGCTTTACGCGGACATCGACGGGCAGGGCGGCCTCGAGGCGATCCGCATGGCCGTCGCCGATTTCGGCGGCAAGGTGCTCGGCAAGCCGATCGAGGTCGTCTATGCCGATCACCAGAACAAGGCGGACATCGCCGCGTCGAAGGCGCGCGAGTGGATGGACCGCGGCGGGCTCGACCTGCTCGTCGGCGGCACGAATTCGGGGACGGCGCTGGCGATGGCCAAGCTCGCCGCGGAGAAGAAGAAGGTCTACATCAACATCGGTGCGGGCGCGGACACGCTGACGAACGAGGAATGCACGCCGTACACGGTGCACTATGCGTACGACACGATGGCGCTCGCGAAGGGCACCGGCTCGGCGGTGGTGAAGCAGGGCGGCAAGAGCTGGTTCTTCCTGACCGCCGACTACGCGTTCGGCAAGGCGCTCGAGAAGAACACGTCGGACGTCGTGAAGGCGAACGGCGGCCAGGTGCTCGGCGCGGTGCGGCATCCGCTGTCCGCGTCGGATTTCTCGTCGTTCCTGCTGCAGGCGCAGTCGTCGAAGGCGCAGATCCTCGGCCTCGCGAACGCGGGCGGCGACACGATCAACGCGATCAAGGCCGCGAAGGAATTCGGCATCACGAAGACGATGAAGCTCGCCGGGCTGCTGATGTTCATCAACGACGTGCACAGCCTCGGCCTCGAGACGACGCAGGGCCTCGTGCTGACCGACAGCTGGTACTGGAACCGCGACGCGGCGTCGCGCCAGTGGGCGCAGCGCTACTTCGGCAAGATGAAGAAGATGCCGTCGAGCCTGCAGGCGGCCGACTATTCGTCGGTGACGACCTACCTGAAGGCCGTGCAGGCGGCCGGCACGACCGACTCCGACAAGGTGATGGCCGAGCTGAAGAAGATGAAGATCAACGACTTCTACGCGAAGGGCTTCATTCGCCAGGACGGCAGCATGATTCACGACATGTACCTGATGGAAGTGAAGAAGCCGTCCGAATCGAAGGAGCCGTGGGACTACTACAAGGTGCTCGCGACGATTCCGGGCGATCAGGCATTCGGCACCAAGCAGGAATCGCGCTGCGCGATGTGGAAGTAAGCGCGACGTAGCGCCGCGCGGCGGCGGGCGCAGCGATGTGCCCGCTGCGCCGCCCGTGCGCGCGACGGCTTGAACGTTGCGCACGCAACGAAACTCATTCTGACGGCTAAGTCGATGGAAATCTTTGGCATTCCGTTGCCGGCGATGCTGAGCCAGTTGCTGCTCGGGCTCGTCAACGGCTCGTTCTACGCGATCCTGAGCCTCGGCCTCGCGGTGATCTTCGGGCTGCTCAACGTGATCAACTTCGCGCACGGCGCGCTGTTCATGCTGGGCGCGATGCTCGCGTGGATGGGGCTGTCGTACTTCGCGTTGCCGTACTGGGCGATGCTCGTGCTCGCGCCGCTGATCGTCGGTGCGTTCGGGATCCTGATCGAGCGTTCGATGCTGCGCTGGCTGTACAAGCTCGATCACCTGTACGGGCTGCTGCTCACGTTCGGCCTCACGCTCGTCGTCGAAGGCGTGTTCCGCTCGATCTACGGGGCGTCCGGCCAGCCGTACGACGTGCCGGCGCAGCTGTCCGGCGCGACCAATCTCGGCTTCATGTTCCTGCCGAACTACCGCGCGTGGGTGGTCCTCGCGTCGCTCGCGGTGTGTCTCGCGACCTGGTTCGTGATCGAGAAGACGCGCCTGGGCGCCTATCTGCGCGCCGGCACCGAGAACCCGAAGCTCGTCGAGGCGTTCGGCGTGAACGTGCCGATGATGATCACGCTCACCTACGGCTTCGGCGTCGCGCTCGCGGCGTTCGCGGGCGTGCTCGCGGCGCCGGTGATCCAGGTGTCGCCGCTGATGGGCCAGCCGATGATCATCACCGTGTTCGCGGTGGTCGTGATCGGTGGGATGGGCTCGATCCTCGGCTCGATCATCACGGGGCTGCTGCTCGGCGTGATCGAGGGCTTCACGCGCGTGTTCTATCCGGAAGCATCGGCCACGGTCGTGTTCGTGATCATGGCGATCGTGCTGCTGATTCGCCCGGCGGGCCTGTTCGGCAAGGAAAAATGATGCAGAGAAAAGTGCTCTACGGCGTGCTGCTCGCGGCACTGCTCGCCGCGCCGTTCATCGGTGCGTATCCGGTGTTCGTGATGAAGGTGCTCACGTTCGCGTTGTTCGCGGCCGCGTTCAATCTGCTGATCGGCTATACGGGGCTGCTGTCGTTCGGCCACGCGATGTTCCTCGCGACCGCCGGCTATGCGACCGGTTATGCGATCCAGACGCTCGGCTTCACGCCCGAGCTCGGCGTGCTCGTGGGCACGTTCGCCGCGACGCTGCTGGGGCTCGTGGTCGGCCTGTTCGCGATCCGCCGGCAGGGCATCTACTTCGCGATGATCACGCTCGCGTTCGCGCAGATGGTCTACTTCATCTTCCTGCAGGCGCCGTTCACGCACGGCGAGGACGGCCTGCAGGGCGTGCCGCGCGGGCACCTGTTCGGGCTCGTCGACCTGTCGAACGACGTCGCGCTCTACTACGTCGTGCTCGCGGTGATCGTCGCGGCGTGCGCGTTCATCGTGCGGATCGTGCACTCGCCGTTCGGCCAGGTGCTCGTCGCGATCAAGGAGAACGAGGCGCGAGCGATCTCGCTCGGCTACGACACCGACCGCTTCAAGCTGCTCGCGTTCATCCTGTCGGCCGGGCTCGCGGGGCTGGCCGGTTCGCTGAAGGTGCTGGTGCTCGGTTTCGAGACGCTGTCCGACGCGTACTGGACGATGTCGGGCCTCGTCGTGCTGATGACGCTCGTCGGCGGGATGGGCACGCTGTTCGGGCCGCTGCTCGGCGCGGCGCTGATCGTCGCGCTGGAGGACCGGCTCGGCGACATCGGCGAGTGGCTCGCGTCGGCGACCGGCATCGGCTGGTTCCACTCGCTCGGCGAATCGACGACGATCGTCACGGGGCTGATCTTCATCGCATGCGTGCTTGCGTTCAGGCGCGGGATCGTCGGCGAGATGGTCGCGCGGGTCAAGACGCTCAGGCCGTCCTGATTGCAGCGCGGCGGCCGGCGCGGCGCGTTGATGCGAAGCACCATCCGGGCCGGCCGGGAAGGGCGTTTCGGCGGCCTCGTGCCGGTGCCGCGCGGCGAGACTGGTGCCCCATTTTCGTGCGGCGATGCACCATAGGGGTAAATGCTAAGTTGTCGCAGGGTGAAAGGTCCTTTAATCTTCGTTTCAGTTCTGATGCACCGCGAAACGAATTTGCAGGTGGAGAACGAGGAGACAATCGAGGCACAAAGTGCCCGGACCCCAAAGCGCTGTTGGACGGAATCCAACAGCGCTTTTTCATTTGGTGCGCGGATTTCCAATGCTGGTGCAGGGCAGTGGCGCCGCATTCTGCACCACCTCGCTCGCCTCATCCCGTCTCCCCATTTTCATCCATTCCTGCCGGTCGATCGCCGCCGGCGCGCAGCCGCGTGCATCGCCGTCCGGGCTTACCCGGTTGGCGTGCGCAAAAAGCGTCCGTTACACTCAGCTTTCGCCGACCGAGCGGTCGGGAAAACGGTCGGCAGTTCTCCTACAAGCAAAATGCAGAAGAGGGAGTGCGGTTGGATGAGAAGCGCGGGACGATGGATCGGGGTGCGAGGGGCGGCTGGCGCCGCTCGTTCGGGGTCGGCGGTGCACGGGTATGCCCCGGCGTTCACGAGCCGTCCTGCGGCCGGCATGCGCGTTCCGGTGCGATTTGCCGGAACGACGGTCTCCGCGGTCGTTGCGTTCGCATCCGCATGAACGGCCGATTTTTCGATTCTGCGCCGCCCGCTCGTGGAGCCGAACCCGGCCCGGCCGGCCGACCTTCCGACGATCGTTGCGTCCGCATCGATCGCGTCTCGCGCAACGTCGCATTTCTCCGTTTTGTTCATCCTGACGACATTGCCGCCGCGCATCGTGGCGGTCGCACGACCGTGTCGGCGCACGCCGCGGCGCGTGCGCGCGCGGTCTCGCCGGGGCTTGATGGCGGTGCCGGCGTGTCACGGGAAAACGAGCGTAGGCGCGGTACGGCGAGATAGTTAAATTATTAACTTGTTTGAGGACCGGGAGCCGCCCGAGCGACCCGCGGATTTTTCGAGCAGCGTTTGGAGACAACGTAAATGAAGATGAATCGATGGATGGAGGTTCTGCTTGCCGCGGGCCTCGTGTGCGCGGCGGCCACGGCGTCGGCGCAGGTGAAGATCGGTGTGACGCTGTCGGCCACCGGGCCGGCCGCATCGCTCGGGATTCCGGAAAAGAACACGATCGCGCTGCTGCCGAAGGAAATCGCGGGCAAGAGCGTCCAGTACATCGTGCTCGACGATGCGTCCGACACGAGCCGCGCGGTGCAGAACGTGCGCAAGCTGATCGACGAGGATCACGTCGACGCGATCATCGGTTCGTCCGTCACGCCGAACTCGCTCGCGATGCTCGATCCGGTATCGCAGGGCAAGACGCCGACGATCTCGCTCGCGGCGAGCGCGCAGATCATCTCGCCGATGGACGCGAAGCGCGCATGGATGTTCAAGGTGCCGCAGAACGACCAGCTGATGGCCGATGCGATCGCCGGCTACATGGCGAAGCACGGCGTGAAGACGGTCGGCTTCATCGGCTTCGCCGATGCGTACGGCGACAGCTGGTACAAGACGTTCAGCGCGGCGGCCGAGAAGAACGGGCTGAAGCTCGTGTCGAACGAGCGTTACAACCGCACCGACGCGTCGGTGATGGGGCAGGTGCTGAAGCTGATGGGCTCGAATCCCGACGCGATGCTGATCGCCGGGTCCGGCACGCCGGCCGCGCTGCCCGCTAAGACGCTGAAGGAGCGTGGCTACAAGGGCAAGGTGTATCAGACGCATGGCGTCGCGAACAACGACTTCCTGCGCGTGTGCGGCAAGGATTGCGAAGGCGAGATCCTGCCGGCCGGCCCGGTGCTCGTGACCGACCAGCTCCCCGATTCGAACCCGGTGAAGAAGCCGGCGCTCGGCTACAAGGCCGCGTACGAGAAGGCGTACGGCGCGGGTTCGCTGTCGACCTTCGGCGGCCACGCATGGGATGCGGGGCTGTTGCTGCAGCGTGCGATTCCCGACGCGCTGAAGAAGGGCCAGCCGGGCACCGAGGCGTTCCGCGAGGCGCTGCGCGCGTCGCTCGAGAGCGTGAAGGATTTGCCCGTGTCGCACGGCGTGATCAACACGACGCCGACCGATCACAACGGCTTCGACACGCGTGCGCGCGTGATGGTGCAGATCGTCGACGGCAAGTGGAAGCTGCAGGCCGAATAAGCACCACGTGAAACCGGCGGGCGCGGCGCGAACGGCGCCGTGCGCGCCGTCGGCAGCGGAGCGGGCCTGTCGGGCCGCTCCCGTGCCGCATGGAATCACCGGGGCCCGCCGCGTGGCGCCCGACACGCCGATCTTGCCGTTCGTGCGCCGCGGCCATTCCCGTCTTTCGTTTCTCCGCAGCATTCTCGATACACGAAACGTATGGATCTCTCGATTGCGGCGATCCTCGCGCAAGACGGCATCACGACCGGCGCCATTTATGCATTGCTGTCGCTGGCGCTCGTGCTGGTGTTTTCCGTCACGCGGGTGATCTTCATTCCCCAGGGCGAATTCGTCGCCTACGGTGCGCTCACGCTTGCAGCGTTGCAGGCGCAGAAATTTCCCGCCACCTGCTGGTTGCTGTTCGTGATGGGCATCGCGTGCTTCCTGCTGGAAGTCGGCGGCCTGATCCGCCATCGCGAACGCCGCCATCAGCTCGGCCGCACGCTCGCGACGCTCGCTAGCCGCTACGTGCTGCTGCCGCTCGCGGTGTTCGCGATCACGCGCAGCTTTGCCGCGCAGCCGATGCCGATGCTTGCGCAGATCGCGCTGACGCTCGCGATCGTCGTGCCGATGGGGCCGTTCGTCTACCGGCTCGTTTATCAGCCGATCGCCGAAGGCACGACGCTGCTGCTGCTGATCGTGTCCGTCGCCGTCCATTTCGCGATGGTCGGCCTCGGGCTCGTGATGTTCGGGGCGGAAGGTTCGCGCACCAACGGCTTCGCGGATGCGTCGCTGTCGGTCGGCAGCATGACGGTGTCGGTGCAGAGCATCCTCGTGGTCGTGACCGCGCTGGTGCTGATCGGTGCGCTCTACGTGTACTTCGGCCGCACGATCGCCGGCAAGGCGCTGCGTGCGACGTCGGTGAACCGGCTCGGCGCGCGGCTCGTCGGCATCGGCACGACCGAAGCAGGGCGACTCGCGTTCACGCTGGCGGCCGGGCTCGGTGTGCTGTCCGGCATCCTCGTCGGTCCGCTGACGACGATCTATTACGACTCCGGCTTCCTGATCGGCCTGAAGGGTTTCGTCGGCGCGATCATCGGCGGGCTGGTCAGCTATCCGCTCGCGGCCGCCGGCTCGCTGCTGGTCGGCGTGCTCGAATCGTATTCGTCGTTCTGGGCGAGCGCGTACAAGGAAGTGATCGTGTTCACGCTGATCATCCCGGTGCTGCTGTGGCGGAGTTTCGCGACGCCGCACACGGAAGAGGAAGAGGAGTGACGCGATGAAGACGATGGTACGCAACAAGACCTTCTGGGTGTTCCTCGTGGCGCTGTTCGCGCTGCCGGTGCTGCCCGGCGCGCTGCAGGTGCCCGAATACTGGATCACGCTGCTGAACTACATCGGCCTCTACGCGATCGTCGCGATCGGACTCGTGCTGCTGACGGGCGTCGGCGGGATGACGAGCTTCGGGCAGGCCGCATTCGTCGGCATCGGCGCGTATGCGACCGCATTCCTGACGACGCGCTACGGCGTGTCGCCGTGGCTCGCGCTGATCGTCGGCGTCGTGCTGACGGCGCTCGTCGCGCTCGTGCTCGGTGCGGTCACGATGCGCCTGTCCGGGCACTTCCTGCCGCTCGGCACGATCGCGTGGGGCCTCGCGCTGTTCTACCTGTTCGGCAACCTCGAACTGCTCGGCAAGTACGACGGGATCAACGGGATTCCGGCACTGAACCTGTTCGGCATCGAGCTGGGAAGCGGCCGAAGCCTGTACTTCCTGATCTGGGCCGTCGTGCTGGCCGCGATCGTGTCGGTGCAGAACCTGCTCAACAGCCGGCCGGGCCGTGCCATCCGCGCGTTGCGCGGCGGCGGCGTGATGGCCGAGGCGATGGGCGTGAACACCGCGTGGATGCGCGTCGTGATCTTCGTCTACGCGGCCGTGCTCGCGGCGGTATCGGGCTTCCTGTATGCGCACCTGCAGCGCGCGGTGAACCCGACCCCGTTCGGCCTGAACCACGGGATCGAATTCCTGTTCATGGCCGTGGTCGGCGGCGTGTCGCACGTGTGGGGCGCGGTGCTCGGGGCGGCGATCCTCACGGTGCTGCAGGACTATCTGCAGACGCTGTTGCCGAAGCTGCTCGGCTCGGAAGGCAACTTCGAGATCATCGTGTTCGGCGTGCTGATGGTGCTGCTGCTGCAGTACGCGCGCCAGGGCGTGTGGCCGTTCGTCGCGAAGCTGTTTCCGCGCGGGCCGCGCGCACATGTGCCCGACCATGCCGATCCGTTGCCGCAGCGCGCGAAGCCGGTGGCGGGCGAACCGCTGCTCGTCGTCGATAACGCGCGCAAGCAGTTCGGCGGCCTGGTGGCCGTCAACGACGTCAGCTTCGACGTGAAAGCGGGGCAGATCATCGGCCTGATCGGCCCGAATGGCGCCGGCAAGTCGACCACGTTCAACCTCGTGACCGGCGTGCTGCAGCCGACCGCCGGCACGATCACGTTCCGCGGCGAGCGGATCGACGGGCTCACGTCGCGCCAGATCGTCCGGCGGGGGATCGGTCGTACGTTCCAGCACGTGAAGCTGCTGCCGACGATGACGGTGCTCGAGAACGTCGCGATCGGCGCGCACCTGCGCGGCCATACGGGCGTGTGGCGCAGCATCGCGCGGCTCAATGCGCACGAGGAAGCGCAGCTGCTGGCCGAGGCGGCACGCCAGATCCGCCGCGTCGGGCTGGAGCGGCACATGTACGACGAAGCGGGCAGCCTCGCGCTCGGTCAGCAGCGGATTCTCGAAATCGCGCGTGCGCTGTGCTGCGATCCGACGCTGCTGCTGCTCGACGAGCCGGCCGCCGGGCTGCGCTACCAGGAGAAGCAGCAACTCGCCCACTTGCTGCGGCGCCTGAAGGCGGAAGGGATGAGCGTGTTGCTCGTGGAACATGACATGGATTTCGTGATGAACCTCACCGACCGGCTGGTGGTGATGGAATTCGGCACGCGGATCGCCGAAGGGCTGCCGCAGGACGTGCAGCAGGATCCGGCGGTGCTCGAAGCATATCTGGGCGGGGTGGAGTGATGACGGATACGACGATGCCGATTCTCGACGTGCGCGGCCTGGCGGTGCGTTACGGGAAGGTAGAGGCGCTGCACGGCGCGGCGATCAAGGTCGGCGCCGGGCAGATCGTCAGCGTGATCGGCCCCAACGGGGCCGGCAAGTCAACGCTGCTGAACGCAATCATGGGCGCGTTGCCGGTGACCGGGCATGCGTCAGGGGCAGTGGTGTACCGCGGCAAGGACGTGGGCGCACTGCCGGTCGAACAGCGTGTCGCGCAGGGAATGTGCCTGGTGCCGGAAAAGCGCGAGCTGTTCAGCACGATGACGGTCGAGGATAACCTTGTGCTGGGCGCGTATCGCCGCAAGCTCGCAGGCGAGTCGAACTTCCTCGACCAGCTCGATCATGTGTTTGCGCTGTTTCCGCGGCTCAAGGAGCGGCGCAAGCAGGCAGCCGGCACGCTGTCGGGTGGTGAGCGGCAGATGCTCGCGGTGGGCCGCGCGCTGATGGGCAAGCCCGACTTGCTGATGCTTGACGAGCCGAGCCTCGGCTTGGCGCCGCTGATCGTGAAGGAGATTTTTCATATCATCAGCGCGTTACGCGGCACAGGCGTCGCGACGCTGCTGATCGAGCAGAATGCCCGGGCCGCGCTGCAGATCTCGGACTATGGATATGTACTGGAGACGGGGGAGTTTGCGTTGGAAGGGCCGGCGGCCGAGCTGGCACAAAATCCGCGCGTGATCGAAACATACCTGGGGTTGGTGAAAAAAACGGCTTGATCGGTGGGGCGGTCGGCGGGAAACGGGCGGCGTGTTTCACGTGAAACACGCCGCTTTTGTTTTCTGGAAGAGGGCGGTGCGTCGGTGAAACGGGCGTGGGGATAAGTGCCGGAGCAACAAGCGGAAGCCCTGTGAAGAGTGGGACCCCATCACGTCGGGTTGCACAGGGTAGTAAGCGCGGTACGCGCGACGGTGTTCTATCGACATGGGCCAAACGGCACAGGGGATAAGCGCAGGAAGGTCGATCCGAAATGCTGTGATGGCGCAGCGACTGCGGGTTTCGCAAACAACCGCCGGGTGTGCGATTTTGCACAGCCTGACGATGTGCGCTGAGGCTGCGGCAGCGCCGGCCGAAGCAGGCCGCACGGCACAGTTTGTATGATCAGGCGAAAAAAACGACCAAATGAACCGGCCCTACCATTCGGACGGTCTTCGGGTGAAAAGCGAACCCGCTATAATTCGCCCCATACATTTCTCAGATAGGTTCGTGCGCAGTTCTGCGCACGGAATCCACCATGCTTTTTCCCACAGAATTTGACGTCATCGTCGTCGGTGGCGGGCACGCCGGCACGGAAGCCGCGTTGGCATCGGCCCGTATGGGTGCGAAGACGCTGCTGCTGACCCATAACATCGAAACGCTCGGCCAGATGAGCTGCAATCCGTCGATCGGCGGCATTGGCAAGGGCCATCTGGTCAAGGAAGTCGATGCGCTCGGCGGCGCGATGGCCGCCGCGACGGACGAGAGCGGTATTCAGTTCCGGATCCTCAATTCGTCGAAGGGCCCGGCCGTGCGCGCGACGCGTGCGCAGGCTGACCGCATCCTGTACAAGGCTGCAATCCGCCATCGGCTCGAGAACCAGCCGAACCTGTGGCTGTTCCAGCAGGCTGTCGACGACCTGATGGTCGAAGGCGACCGCGTGGTCGGCGCCGTCACGCAGATCGGCATCCGCTTTCGCGCACGTGCGGTCGTGCTGACGGCCGGTACGTTCCTCGACGGCAAGATTCACGTCGGCCTGAACAACTATACGGGCGGTCGCGCGGGCGATCCGGCGGCCGTGTCGCTGTCGGCTCGCCTGAAGGAGCTGAAGCTGCCGCAGGGCCGCCTGAAGACCGGTACGCCGCCGCGTATCGATGGCCGCTCGATCGACTTTTCGAAGCTGGACGAGCAGCCGGGGGACCTCGATCCGATCCCCGTATTTTCGTTTCTGGGCCGTGCGGAGCAGCATCCGCAGCAGCTGCCGTGCTGGGTGACGCACACGAACGAGCGCACCCACGACATCATTCGCGGCGGCCTCGACCGTTCGCCTATGTATACAGGCGTGATCGAAGGTGTCGGCCCGCGTTACTGCCCGTCGATCGAGGACAAGATTCACCGGTTCGAATCGAAGGAATCGCACCAGATCTTCCTTGAGCCGGAAGGGCTGACGACCAACGAGTTCTATCCGAACGGGATTTCGACGAGCCTGCCGTTCGACGTGCAGCTCGATCTCGTGCACTCGATGCGCGGCCTCGAGAACGCGCACATCCTGCGCCCCGGCTACGCGATCGAATACGATTACTTCGACCCGCGCGCGCTGAAGGCGTCGCTCGAGACGAAAGCGATCAACGGGCTGTTTTTTGCGGGCCAGATCAACGGCACGACCGGCTACGAAGAAGCGGCCGCACAAGGGCTGCTGGCCGGCCTGAATGCAGGCCGCTACGTGCAGGAGAAGGACGCATGGTGCCCGCGTCGCGATCAGGCCTATCTTGGCGTCCTGGTCGACGATCTCGTCACGCGTGGCGTGGCCGAGCCGTACCGGATGTTCACGAGTCGTGCCGAATACCGTCTGAGCCTGCGTGAAGACAATGCGGACATGCGCCTGACCGAGATTGGCCGCGAGCTGGGCCTCGTCGACGACGTGCGCTGGGATGCGTTCAGTCGGAAGCGCGACGCTGTTTCACGTGAAACCGAACGACTGAAGTCGACGTGGGTCACGCCGAAGACGCTGCCGCCTGAAGAGGCGACTGCGTTGCTCGGCAAGGCGATCGATCACGAGTACAGCCTCGCCGAACTGCTGCGCCGCCCCGGTATCAGCTACGACGGTGTGTGCGGACTGAAGGGCGGTGAATGTGCGCCTGCAGAGCCGTTGGCCGACGATCCGGTGCTGCTCGAGCAGATCAAGGAACAGGTCGAGATTGGCATCAAATATCAGGGCTATATCGAGCGGCAGGCCAGCGAGATCGAGCGCAACGATGCGAACGAGAACACACGCCTGCCGGACGGTATCGACTACCGCGAGGTGCGCGGCCTGTCGTTCGAAGTGAGCCAGAAGCTGAACGAGTTCCGCCCGGAAACGATCGGCCAGGCATCGCGGATTTCGGGCGTCACGCCGGCTGCGATTTCGCTGCTGATGGTGCACCTGAAGCGCCGCGGCCTCGGCCGTCGTAACGGCGCCGCCGCGGAAGTGACGGAACAGGGGGACGGCACCGTCCCGACGCAACAATGACGGCGCGTCGCGCGCCGGCGGTTAATCGGGACGTACTTGAACAGATGCTCGTCGACGGCACGGCCGCGCTCGACATCATGTTGACGGATGCACAACGCAACCAGCTGCTCGACTATGTCGCGCTGCTCGGCAAGTGGAACGCGGTCTACAACCTGACCGCGATTCGCGACCCGAAGCAGATGCTGATCCAGCACATTCTCGATTCGCTCTCCATCGTTCCGCATCTGCGCGCCCGTGCATCGGCGCGCATGCTCGACGTGGGTTCGGGCGGCGGATTGCCCGGTATCGTGCTGGCGATCGTCCAGCCGGACTGGCAGGTCACGCTGAACGATATCGTGCAGAAGAAGTCTGCATTCCAGACGCAGATGCGCGCCGAGCTGAAGCTCGCGAACCTGTCTGTCGTCACCGGGCGTGTCGAATCGCTGCAGCCGGGTGTCGAAGTTCCGGAAAAATTCGACATGATCGTATCCCGCGCTTTCGCGGATCTATCCGACTTCGTTAAACTTGCTCGACATCTCGTCGCGCCCGGCGGATCGATCTGGGCAATGAAGGGTGTCCATCCGGACGACGAAATTGCACGGCTGCCGGAAGGCAGTCACGTAAAGCAGACGATGCGGCTGGCGGTACCGATGCTCGATGCCGAACGGCATCTGATCGAGGTCACCGTCGACGAGGCGAATTGAAGGTGCGCGGTAGCGCGCCGTTTGTTTGAAGGTAAAGGGAACACACCAACGATGGCAAAGATCTTCTGCGTTGCGAACCAGAAGGGGGGCGTCGGCAAGACGACGACATCGGTCAATCTCGCCGCAAGCCTTGCAGCGCAGGAGCAACGAGTCCTGCTGATCGATCTCGACCCGCAGGGCAACGCGACGATGGGCAGCGGGATCGACAAGGCCGCCTGCGAGTCGACCGTGTACGAAGTGCTGGTCGACGACGTCTCGGTGACGGACGCGCGCGTGCGTCCGGAAGGTGTCACGTACGACGTGCTGCCGGCCAACCGTGAACTGTCCGGTGCGGAGATCGAGCTGATCAGCATCGATAACCGCGAGCGACGGTTGAAGGCCGCGCTCGAACACGTGGCCGACGACTACGACTTCGTGTTGATCGATTGCCCGCCGACGCTGTCGCTGCTGACGCTGAACGGACTGTGCGCGGCGCATGGCGTCGTGATCCCGATGCAGTGCGAATACTTCGCGCTGGAGGGGCTGTCGGATCTCGTCAATACGATCAAGCAGGTTCACGCGAACATGAACCGCGACCTGAAGATCATCGGCTTGCTGCGCGTGATGTTCGATCCGCGTATCACGCTGCAGCAACAAGTTTCCGATCAACTGAAAGCGCACTTCGGCGACAAGGTGTTCGACGCGGTGATTCCGCGCAACGTGCGCTTGGCGGAAGCGCCGAGTTACGGGTTGCCGGGCGTCGTATTCGACCGTAACTCGCGCGGTGCGCAGGCGTATCTCCAGTTTGGTGCCGAGATGATCGATCGCGTGCGCGCGTTCGAGGTGTCGTGATCCGGACATGAGCGAAGCGAGGAAGAAAGACATGAACGCGGTACCAAAGAAGAAGGGCTTGGGACGTGGCCTCGAAGCGCTGCTCGGCGGCAGTGCGGACATCACCGAAGCGGTGAAGATCGAAGGGGCGCCGAACACGCTCGCGCTCGGCAAGCTGCAGGCCGGCAAGTACCAGCCGCGGACGCGGATGGACGAAGGCAGCCTGCAGGAGCTGGCGGCCAGCATTCGCGCGCAAGGCGTGATGCAGCCGATCCTGGTACGACCTATTTCGTCTGACAAATACGAAATCATCGCGGGCGAGCGGCGTTTCCGCGCGGCACGCCTGGCCGGCCTCGACGAAGTGCCGGTGCTCGTGAAGGACGTGTCCGATCAGGCTGCCGCCGCGATGGCACTGATCGAGAACATCCAGCGCGAGGATCTGAATCCGCTGGAAGAGGCGCACGGTATCCAGCGCCTGCTCGATGAGTTCGGTTTCACGCACGAACAGGCGGCCGAATCGGTTGGCCGCTCGCGCAGCGCGGTATCGAACCTGCTGCGCCTGCTGAACCTCGCGGCGCCGGTGCAGACGATGTTGCTGGCCGGCGACCTCGACATGGGCCACGCGCGTGCGCTGCTCGCAGTCGATGCCGCCACGCAGATCACGCTCGCGCACCAGGTGGTCAACAAGCGCATGTCGGTGCGCGAGACCGAGAAGCTGGTCGCGCATACGACGAAGGAAGCGCCGGCGGTGAAGGCGCGCGCGAAGGACGATGGCGGCCGCGACACGCGTCGTCTCGAGGAGGAGTTGTCCGACCTGCTCGCGTCGACGGTGAAGATCAAGCTCGGCCGCCGCGGGCGAGGGCAGGTGATGATCGACTTCGGCAACCTCGACGCGCTCGAGGGCATTCTTGCGCGTCTGCGCGGCAACGTCGCGACCGAAGAATAACGAGGCACGATCGATGGAAAACACGGGCGCGCCGGCGCCGCGCCGGTGGCTTGGCTGGCTTTTGCAGGAACCCGTACTGACGGTGCTGGCGCTTGCGCTGATTGTGCTGCAGTGGTTGCGTCCGCAACCAGTTGGCGCACTGGTCGGTCTCGTCGACTGGCAGACCGTCGCGACGCTCGCGGGTCTGCTGATGCTGACCAAGGCGCTCGAGCTGTCCGGGTGCCTGATGTGGCTCGCGCATCGCATCGTGCATCACGTGCATTCCGAGCGCGGGCTCGCGATGCTGCTCGTCGTGTTCGCGGCGGCGCTCGCGATGTGGCTCACCAACGATGTCGCGTTGTTCGTCGTCGTGCCGCTGATGGTATCGCTGCGCACGTTGACGCCGCTGCCGTTCCGGCGGCTCGTGATCGTGGTCGCGCTGGCCGTCAACGCGGGGTCCGTCGCGACCCCGCTCGGCAATCCCCAGAACCTTTTCCTGTGGCAATTGAGCGGCGTGTCGTTCGGCCGCTTCGTCGTCACGCTCGGGCCGCTCGCGCTGGCGTTGATGGCGCTGCTGCTCGTGTTGACGGCGTGCGCGTTTCGCGCGAAGCCGCTCGACCTGTCGGGAGACGTCCAGGCCGTTCCCGTGCAGCGCATGCATGCGTTGCTTGCGGCGGTGCTGTTCGGTGCGTTCGTGCTGCTCGCCGATGCGCACAATCCCGTGCCGGGCCTGATCGGCGTCGTGATCGCGCTGCTGGTGGCGAGACGTGACGCAGTCCTGAAGATCGACTGGCTGTTGCTGCTGATCTTCGTGCTGATGTTCGTTGTGCTGCGCAGCGCGGCCGCGCTGCCGGTCGTCCACGATGCGATCGCGCGAACCCATCTCGATTCGCCGCTACGCGTGTTCGCGGCGGGCGCGGTGGTGTCACAGGGAATCAGCAACGTGCCGGCGGCGATCCTGCTGTCGGAATTCACGCGCGACTGGCGGGCGCTCGCGTTCGGCGTATCGGTCGGCGGCTTCGGTTTCGCGATCGGTTCGCTCGCGAACCTGATCGCGGTGCGTCTCGCGAAGGAGCCGCGCATGTGGCTGCCGTTTCACCTCGTGTCGATTCCGTTCGCGCTCGCGAGCGCGGCGCTGGGTGCGTGGTTGCTCGTTCACGGCTGAGCAATGCGGACTAGTGCGGCGCGCGCATGCCGCAAGCCTGGCGGGGAGGGCGCACTGCGTTCCTTGTCGTTGCGAGGCCGGGCCTGTTGATAAGTGTTGCGCCACCACAGTCGTTCGACTGTGGTGGCGCAACAACTGATTGCGGGCACCGCCGCGCTCGGTTCGAGCGCATTTCGCGCATCGCGCTCGGACGCGGTGGCCCCAGTGGTTCCTCTATTGCCC
Organism: Burkholderia sp. AW33-5; assembly: GCF_053427615.1. Taxonomy (NCBI): domain Bacteria; kingdom Pseudomonadati; phylum Pseudomonadota; class Betaproteobacteria; order Burkholderiales; family Burkholderiaceae; genus Burkholderia; species Burkholderia sp. AW33-5. Next base: position 65,805 of record NZ_JBSAXA010000009.1, read on the forward strand.
ATCGCTGCGTTGGATCGTTTCCCGTGTTCGCGTCACAGCAGAATTCCTGCTGCGATCGCCCGCGCCGGCGGCGTCCGCACCGCACGTCGCCGTCACGTCACTTCGTTGCGTCCGCATTTTTTTGGGCGAGAAATGCCGGTGCGAAAAACCGACCTTACAACTGTCATCGTACGTCATCGATGCGCGCGTTTTTCACATGATGAGGCGTCGTTTTACGCTGGTTTTTGTCGCGTCTAAAGCCTTGAATCACCTGCAACTATCGCTTACAATCGCCCGGATTTGTTAGCTAGGCACCCCTGAAAGCTTTCGGAAAGCTTGGGGCCGGGTTCAAGGATTTTGCGGAAGATTGCGATGGCGGGTCAGGCGCCGAACGACAGGCACGATGATCACCGAGCGCAACGCACCGCTTCAGCGGCCGGCGAGCGGCGCGAGTCCGATGACGACGACTGGGATGCCGAGCTGCAAGATAACAACATCGTTCCGCTCACGCGGACGGAAGCCGAGAGGCTGTTCGGTCCGAACGTGAGCAAGCCGTCGCGCGTGACCCCCTACAAGGTGGTGATCGCGCAGGTGGTCTTGTCCCTGGTTGCAACGCTGGCGTGGTGGCTGTTTTCAAAGTCGCCGGGCGCCGCTGCGCAATCCGCGTTTCTGGGCGGGGCGATCGGCTGGGTGCCAAGCGCGTTGTTCGTGGCACGACTGAAGGCAGGTGGTTCGGCCACCGTGATGAGCTGGGTGATGGGCGAAGCCCTGAAGCTCGGCGTGACGATCGGGATGTTCGCCGCAGTGGCGTACGGCTATGCCGGCGTGCACTGGCCGGCGCTCCTCGTCACCTACCTCGTCGTGCTGAAGACGTACTGGATCGCGCTGGCCTGGCGGTAAGCAACAAGCAGCGTGCGGTTTCGACAACGAACCGCACCGGCCCGTTCCCGCAATAGCGTATTGCGGAACGGGGCAAAACGATTTTCGACAATTTGGGTGGCATTAACGATATGGCAGCTAGCGAAGGCACGCGCGGTCCGGATCCGTCCGAGTACATTGCGCACCACTTGCAGAATTTCTCCACCTCGCATCAGACGTCGATTTTCGACATCCACGTCTGGAACCTCGACACGCTGTTTTGGTCGATCGTGTGCGGCATCGTGACGATCGTCCTGCTGCGTCTGGCCGCCCGCAAGGCGACCTCGGGCGTGCCGGGCCGCTTCCAGTGTGCGATCGAGATGCTCGTCGAAATGGTCGAGGATCAATCGAAGGCCATCGTCCACGGCAACCGCACCTTCATCGCTCCGCTCGCCCTCACGGTGTTCGTGTGGGTCGCGCTGATGAACTCCCTCGACTTCCTCCCCGTCGACCTGCCGGGCCGCGTCATCGGCCTGCTCGGTCTGTCGGACGTGATTTCCCACCATCGCATCGTCCCGACGGCCGACCTGAACGGCACGCTCGGCATCGCGCTCGGCGTGTTCGTCCTGATGATCTACTACAGCATCAAGATCAAGGGCGCGGGCGGCTTTGTGCATGAGCTGCTGTCGGCCCCGTTCGGCGCCCACCCGCTGCTGTGGATCCCGAACCTCGCGCTGAACATCGTCGAATATCTCGCAAAGACCGTTTCCCTCGGCATGCGGCTGTTCGGCAACATGTACGCGGGTGAGCTGTTGTTCCTGTTGATCGCCCTGCTCGGCAGCATGTGGAGCTTCGGTGGCGACGCAACGTTCCTCGGCTTCATTGGTCACGTGATCGCGGGTAGCGTCTGGGCAATCTTCCACATCCTGATTGTTCTGTTGCAGGCATTCATTTTCATGATGCTGACGCTGGTGTATCTCGGCCAGGCGCACGACAAGCACTAAGCGCGGCGTGCAAAAAAGAGTTTCCGTTTTAGTTTTTTAAATCTCAGTTCCAAGTCTTTTCACAAAGGAGTGATCATGCAAGCTTACATCGCCAACATCCAGGGTCTGACCGCCATCGGTATCGGCATCATCATCGGCCTGGGTGCAATCGGCGCCTGTATCGGTATCGCGCTGATGGGTGGCAAGTACATCGAAGCCTGCGCACGTCAGCCGGAACTCATCAACCCGCTGCAAACGAAGATGTTCCTGCTGGCCGGCCTGATCGACGCTGCATTCCTGATCGGCGTTGGTGTCGCAATGCTGTTCGCGTTCGCGAACCCGCTCCTGTCGAAGCTCGCAGGCTAAGGTTCCTCGGAAATATGCGCCCGGCGTAAGCCGGCGCAGGGCGGAACGGAGACTTGGGGCGCTGATCGAATGCAACTCGATGAGCGCCTTACCGTTTCATTTTTCCGGAATAGCAGATAAGGAAACACCGTGAATCTCAACGCAACTCTGTTTGCGCAAATGGTCGTGTTCCTGGTCCTCGCGTGGTTCACGATGAAGTTCGTGTGGCCGCCGTTGATCAACGCCCTCGACGAACGTTCGAAGAAGATCGCCGACGGCCTCGCCGCCGCGGAGAAGGGCAAGGCGGAACTCGACGCAGCGCACAAGCGCGTGGACCAGGAACTCGCGCAGGCCCGCAACGACGGCCAGCAGCGCATCGCCGACGCTGAAAAGCGTGCCCAGGCGGTCGCCGAGGAAATCAAGGCCAACGCCCAGGCTGAAGCCGCCCGCATCGTCGCCCAGGCGAAAGCGGAAGCAGAACAGCAAATCGTGAAGGCGCGCGAAGCGCTGCGTGGCGAAGTCGCCGCGCTGGCCGTGAAGGGCGCCGAGCAGATCCTGAAGCGCGAAGTCGATCAAACGGCCCACGCCCAACTGCTGAATCAACTGAAAGCCGAGCTCTGATCATGGCCGAACTTGCAACCATCGCCCGCCCTTACGCAGAAGCGCTGTTCCGCGTGGCCGAGGGAGGTGACATCGCCGCCTGGTCCACGCTCGTGCAAGAGCTGGCCCAGGTTGCGCGTCTGCCGGAAGTGCTGTCGGTCGCGTCGAGCCCGAAGGTGACGCGCACGCAAGTGGCCGAGCTGCTGCTTGCTGCGGTGAAGTCGCCGGTCGCGGCTGGCGCCGAAGCGAAGAACTTCGTGCAGATGCTGGTCGACAATCATCGCATCGCGCTGCTGCCGGAAATCGCCGAGCAGTTCGAGGCGCTCAAGAACGAACGCGAAGGTGCAGCCGACGCCGAGATCGTGAGCGCGTTCCCGCTGAACGGCGCGGATCTCGAAAGCCTCGTCTCTGGCCTCGAACGCAAGTTCAAGCGCAAGCTGAAGCCGACGGTCGAAGTCGATTCGTCGCTGATCGGCGGCGTGCGCGTGACGGTCGGCGACGAAGTGCTCGACACCTCGGTTCGCGCGCGCCTCGCATCGATGCAGGCTGCCTTGACCGCCTGAGCGCCACGCCGGCACGCAACAGAATTGACTATCAGGAGCGAATAATGCAACTCAATCCCTCTGAGATCAGCGAGCTGATCAAGAGCCGGATCCAGGGCCTTGAAGCGAGCGCAGACGTTCGCAACCAGGGCACCGTGATCTCCGTGACCGACGGTATCGTGCGCATCCACGGCCTGTCGGACGTGATGCAGGGCGAAATGCTCGAGTTTCCGGGCAACACGTTCGGCCTCGCGCTGAACCTCGAGCGCGACTCGGTCGGCGCGGTGATTCTCGGCGAATACGAACACATCTCGGAAGGCGACATCGTCAAGACGACGGGCCGCATTCTGGAAGTCCCGGTCGGTCCGGAACTCGTCGGCCGCGTGGTCGACGCGCTCGGCAACCCGATCGACGGCAAGGGCCCGGTCAACGCGAAGCTGACCGACGCGATCGAAAAGATCGCCCCGGGCGTGATCTGGCGTAAGTCGGTGTCGCAGCCGGTGCAGACGGGCATCAAGTCGATCGACGCGATGGTGCCGATCGGCCGTGGCCAGCGTGAGCTGATCATCGGCGACCGTCAGTGCGGCAAGACCGCGGTGGCGCTCGACGCGATCATCAACCAGAAGGGCAAGGACCTGATCTGTATCTACGTCGCGATCGGCCAGAAGGCCTCGTCGATCATGAACGTGGTTCGCAAGCTCGAAGAAACGGGCGCGATGGAATACACGATCGTCGTCGCCGCTTCGGCTTCGGATTCGGCGGCGATGCAGTACCTCGCACCGTACGCCGGCTGCACGATGGGCGAATACTTCCGCGATCGCGGCCAGGACGCGCTGATCATCTATGACGACTTGACCAAGCAAGCATGGGCATACCGTCAGATCTCGCTGCTGCTGCGCCGCCCGCCGGGCCGTGAAGCATATCCGGGTGACGTGTTCTATCTGCACTCGCGTCTGCTCGAGCGTGCTGCTCGCGTGTCGGAAGAGTACGTCGAGAAGTTCACGAACGGCGAAGTGAAGGGCAAGAGCGGCTCGCTGACGGCACTGCCGGTCATCGAAACGCAGGCTGGCGACGTGACCGCGTTCGTTCCGACGAACGTGATCTCGATTACCGACGGCCAGATCTTCCTGGAAACCGACCTGTTCAACGCAGGCATCCGCCCGGCAATCAACGCCGGCGTGTCGGTGTCGCGAGTCGGTGGCGCTGCTCAGACGAAGGTCGTGAAGAAGCTGTCGGGCGGTATCCGTACCGACCTCGCGCAGTACCGTGAACTGGCCGCATTCGCGCAGTTCGCATCGGACCTCGACGAAGCGACCCGCAAGCAGCTCGAGCGCGGCCGCCGCGTGACGGAACTGCTGAAGCAGCCGCAGTACCAGCCGCTGCAGGTGTGGGAACTGGCCGTGTCGCTGTACGCCGCGAACAACGGCTACCTCGACGATCTCGACGTCAAGCAAGTGCTGTCGTTCGAGAAGGGCCTGCGCGACAACCTGAAGACCAGCCACGCTGACCTCATCAAGCGCATCGAAGACACCAAGGATCTCTCGAAGGACGACGAAGGCGCACTGCGCTCGGCGATCGAATCCTTCAAGAAGTCCGGTGCCTATTGATCCGCGAGTGACACACTGAGGCCGCGCGGGTGCTGATGCGCCCGCGCCGCTTCGGTCAAGGAGCAAGCTATGGCTGGAATGAAGGAAATTCGCGGCAAGATCAAGAGCGTGCAGAACACGCGCAAGATCACGAAGGCGATGGAGATGGTGGCCGCATCGAAGATGCGTCGCGCGCAGGAACGCATGCGCGCCGCTCGTCCGTATGCAGACAAGGTCCGTGCCATCGCCGCGCACATGAGCCGCGCGAACCCGGAGTACCGCCACCCGTTCATGGTGGCAAACGACGGCGCGAAGACGGCCGGCATCATCCTCGTCACGACGGACAAGGGTCTTTGCGGCGGTCTGAACACCAACGTGCTGCGTGCGACGGTGCAGAAGTTCAAGGAGCTGGAAGAGAAGGGCCAGAAGGTCGAAGCCACCGCGATCGGCGGCAAGGGCCTCGGGTTCCTGAACCGCTTCGGCGCGAAGGTGATGTCGCAGGTCGTGCACCTCGGTGACACCCCGCATCTGGACAAGCTGATCGGCGCCGTGAAGACGCAGCTCGATCTGTACTCGGAAGGCAAGCTGTCGGCGGTTTATATCGCTTACACGCGCTTCGTCAACACGATGAAGCAGGAAGCCGTGATCGAGCAGCTGCTGCCGCTGTCGTCGGAACACTTCGAAGCCGATGACGGTACGCCGGCCACGTCGTGGGACTACATCTACGAGCCGGACGCGCAGGCAGTCGTCGACGAACTGCTCGTGCGTTACGTCGAGGCGCTGGTGTACCAGGCCGTCGCGGAGAACATGGCGTCCGAGCAATCGGCGCGGATGGTCGCGATGAAGGCCGCGTCCGACAACGCGAAGACGGTGATCAGCGAACTGCAGCTCGTGTACAACAAGAGCCGCCAGGCCGCGATTACGAAAGAACTGTCGGAGATCGTCGGCGGCGCAGCCGCTGTTTAAGCGCGCGCCCGGGACGACAACTGCGCCTTTGCGCGAGTAAAGAATCAGGTATTTAAAGGAAAAGCGATGAGTACTGCTGCTTTGGTAGAAGGCAAGATCGTACAGTGCATCGGCGCCGTTATCGACGTGGAATTCCCGCGCGACAGCATGCCGAAGATCTACGACGCGCTCATTCTCGATGGCTCGGAACTGACGCTCGAAGTCCAGCAGCAGCTGGGCGACGGCGTGGTCCGTACCATTTGTCTGGGTGCATCCGACGGCCTGCGCCGCGGCCTGACCGTGAAGAACACGAGCAAGCCGATTTCGGTGCCGGTTGGCAAGCCGACCCTCGGTCGTATCATGGACGTGCTCGGCCGTCCGATCGACGAAGCCGGCCCGATCGAAAGCGAACACACGCGTTCGATCCACCAGAAGGCTCCGGCGTTCGACGAACTGTCGCCGTCGACCGAACTGCTCGAAACGGGTATCAAGGTCATCGACCTGATCTGCCCGTTCGCGAAGGGCGGCAAGGTTGGCCTGTTCGGCGGTGCTGGCGTGGGCAAGACCGTCAACATGATGGAGCTCATCAACAACATCGCGAAGGAACACGGCGGTTACTCCGTGTTCGCGGGCGTGGGCGAGCGTACCCGTGAAGGGAACGACTTCTACCACGAAATGAAGGACTCGAACGTTCTCGACAAGGTCGCGCTGGTGTACGGCCAGATGAACGAGCCGCCGGGCAACCGTCTGCGCGTCGCGCTGACCGGCCTGACGATGGCCGAGCACTTCCGTGACGAAGGCCTCGACGTGCTGTTCTTCGTCGACAACATCTACCGTTTCACGCTGGCCGGTACCGAAGTGTCGGCACTGCTCGGCCGTATGCCGTCGGCAGTGGGCTATCAGCCGACGCTGGCTGAAGAAATGGGCAAGCTGCAGGAACGCATCACGTCGACCAAGAAGGGCTCGATTACGTCGGTTCAGGCCGTGTACGTCCCTGCGGACGACTTGACCGACCCGTCGCCGGCAACCACCTTCGGCCACCTGGACGCAACCGTCGTTCTGTCGCGTGACATCGCTTCGCTGGGTATCTACCCGGCGGTCGACCCGCTCGACTCGACGTCGCGCCAGATCGACCCGAACGTGATCGGTGAAGAGCACTACTCGATCACCCGTCGCGTTCAGCAGACGCTGCAGCGCTACAAGGAACTGCGCGACATCATCGCGATTCTGGGCATGGACGAACTGTCGCCGGAAGACAAGCTGTCGGTCGCGCGCGCTCGTAAGATCCAGCGTTTCCTGTCGCAGCCGTTCCACGTCGCTGAAGTGTTCACGGGCTCGCCGGGCAAGTACGTGCCGCTGAAGGAAACGATCCGTGGCTTCAAGATGATCGTCGACGGCGAGTGCGACCACCTGCCGGAACAGGCGTTCTACATGGTCGGCACGATCGACGAAGCCTTCGAAAAGGCCAAGAAGATCCAGTAAAGGTCGGGTGTAACGCAGCGGGCGCCCGTGCGTTCGTGAAAGATGTCTCGATGGCATCTTTTCACGGACGGGCGCCCACGTAATACGCTCAACCAGGAGTCGATATGGCAACCATCAAAGTAGACGTCGTCAGCGCGGAAGAGCAGATCTTCTCGGGCGAGGCGAAATTCGTCGCGCTGCCGGGCGAAACGGGTGAGCTGGGTATTCTGCCGGGTCACACGCCGCTGATCACGCGGATTCGTCCGGGTGCGGTGCGCATCGAAGTCGAGGGCGGCAACGACGAATTCGTGTTCGTCGCAGGCGGCATTCTCGAAGTGCAGCCGGGCGCCGTGACGGTGCTCGCCGATACCGCGATCCGCGGCAAGGACCTCGACGCGGCGAAAGCCGAGGAAGCGCGCAAGCGTGCCGAGGAAACGCTGCAGAACGCGAAGTCGGACCTCGACCTCGCAAAGGCGCAATCCGAGCTCGCGACCGCGATGGCGCAGCTCGAAGCGATCCAGCGTCTGGCGAAGATTCGCAGCCGGCACTGAGCCGCGCGCGCGTATCCCGCGAAAGAAAGCAGCCCTCGGGCTGCTTTTTTTTCGTCCGTCGTTTTCGTCTGTTTTTTTGCGGACCGGATCGTATCGTCCGGTCGTGCTATTTCATCCGCCCGCCGCGATTTGATGTCAGAGTGTCGTCAGCAGAGCGCGGCATCATCCGGGCAGAGGCAGTCCGCCGCGATCGCGGTGGAGCAGGCGTGCGCGTCAGCCGCGCGCCGGGCCGATCAGACAAAAACGGACGGAGACATCGATGGCAGCAGACCTTGGCAAGGGGGCGCTGATCGCGCCCGAAAACGGACTGTCGTACGTGCGCGGCGCGACCGACGTGCCGCTATCCGACGCGACGATCAGCCGGTTCCTGCTCGACACGGCGGGCCGCTTTCCCGATCGCCCGGCCGTCGTGTTCCGCGAACAGCAGGTGCGCTGGACCTGGCGCGCGTTCGCGCACGAGGTCGACGTGCTCGCGGCGGGCCTCGCCGCGCTCGGGATCGTGAAGGGCGATTGCGTCGGCATCTGGTCGCCGAACCGCAGCGAATGGCTGCTCACGCAGTTCGCGACCGCGCGCATCGGCGCGGTCCTCGTCAACATCAACCCGGCCTACCGGCTCGCGGAACTCGAATACGCGCTGAACAAGGTCGGCTGCAAGGCCGTGATCGCGGCCGAGCGCTTCAAGACATCGGCGTACGTCGAGATGCTGCAGACCATCGCGCCGGAACTCGCGGGCGCGACGCCGGGCGACCTGCATGCGGCGCGCGTGCCGAGCCTGCGCACGGTCGTGTCGATGGGCGAGGCCGCGCCGGCCGGCATGTTCCGCTTCGCGGACGTGATGGCGCGCGGCCGCGGCACGCTCGATGTCGCGCGGCTCGACGCGATCGGCGCGACGCTCGCGGCCACCGATCCGATCAACATCCAGTTCACCAGCGGCACGACCGGCAGCCCGAAGGGCGCGACGCTCACGCACCGCAACGTCGTCAACAACGCGCGCTCGATCGCGATGGCGATGCGCTTCACCGAGCAGGATTCGCTCTGCATCCCGGTGCCGCTGTATCACTGCTTCGGGATGGTGCTGGCCGTGCTCGCGTGCGTGTCGAAGGGCGCGGCGATGGTGTTTCCCGGCGAGGCGTTCGATCCGGTCGCGACGCTCGCGGCCGTCGCCGACGAGCGCTGCACCGCGCTGCACGGCGTGCCGACGATGTTCATCGCGGAGCTCGATCATCCGGACTTCGCGAAGTTCGACCTGTCGACGCTGCGCACCGGGATCATGGCCGGCTCGCCGTGCCCGATCGAGACGATGAAGCGCGTCGTGTCGCAGATGCATTTGTCCGAAATCACGATCGCGTACGGGATGACGGAGACGAGCCCCGTGTCGTTCCAGAGCTCGACAGACGACCCGCTCGAAAAGCGCACGACGACGGTCGGCCGCATCCAGCCGCACCTGGAGGTGAAGATCGTCGACCCGAACGGCGAGATCGTGCCGGTCGGCGCGACCGGCGAGCTGTGCACGAAGGGCTATTCGGTGATGCTCGGCTACTGGGACGACGACGCGAAGACACGCGAGGTGCTGGTCGACGGCTGGATGCATACGGGCGACCTCGCGACGCTCGACGCCGACGGCTATTGCAACATCGTCGGCCGGCTGAAGGACATGGTGATTCGCGGCGGCGAGAACGTGTATCCGCGCGAGATCGAGGAATTCCTGTTCAGGCATCCGAAGATTCAGAGCGCGCAGGTGTTCGGCGTGCCCGACGCGAAATACGGCGAGGAGCTGTGCGCGTGGATCGTGCTGCGCGCGGACGAGCAGATGACCGAGGACGACGTGCGTGCGTTCTGCAGCGGCCAGATCGCGCACTACAAGATTCCGCGCTACATCCGCTTCGTCGACGAGCTGCCGATGACGGTGACGGGCAAGGTGCAGAAGTTCGTGATGCGCGAACGGATGATCGACGAACTGAAGCTCGACGTGCAGAAGACCGCTTGAAACGACCGAGCGGCCCGGCGGCGGGACGAACGCGACGGCCTGCGGGCCGTTGCGTTTTCGATGGACGAAAAAAAGCGGGCTTATTAGCCCGCTAAAAACCACACGCTACGGGGTTAGCGCGAGGAGACCAAAGATGAAACCGAGTCCGGCGGGGGCCGGAAACGACTCCAACAGGGATGCCCCTCGGAAGGGCTTCGGTACGTGACCGACTGGCTCGCAGCGCTTCGCGTCCGCTCACACTTGGCACACGAGACCGCATCCGTGTTGAAACCGTTGAGGCCATTGTGGGCGAATTAATGACCCCTCGCGGTAACAAAGTGTTTCAGGTTGTAACGCCCGCCAGATAAGGCTTTCCGGGATTTTTTGCTGTTTTCGGGGTCCTGAAAAAGGTCATATTTACCCATCTTTTCCGCAGAGTTTTCATCGGGTGCGCGTAATGCGTTTTTCATGCGTATCGAAGTCGATGAATTGCCGATTTACACGCTGAAATGCGCATCGCGCGGCAGATACCGCATCTGACGAATCATTCGTCGGAAAGATTTTGAAACGTGATTGGGGCACACGATAGTCGGCCATTCGGCCGGTTTTCGCGATTTCACGCCGGCCGGGCGCCACGCCGAAGTGTAACGGCGGTGCACCCGGCCGGCGGCAATGACGGCGTCCCTGCCGGCTATCGGCCGCTTGTTCCGCGAGCGCTCATGCTCACTTCAGCCACTTGTCGGAGATCGCCTGGTATTCGCCGGACGACAGCGCCAGGTGCAGCCACTGGTCGACGTACTGCTGGAACACGACGTCGCCGCGCGGCACCATGTACGCCTTTTCGCCGAACTGGAACGGCTTGTCCGGATGCACGGAGCACAGGCCCGGATTCAGCTTTTGCTGCAGCAGCGTCTCGGACGCATCCGTCACCATGACGTCCGCCTTGCCCGCGAGGATCTGCTTGAAGATCGTCACGTTGTCCGGATAGACGCTCAGGTTCGCATGCGTGAAGAACTGCTTCGCGAAGCGCTCGTTGGTGCCGCCCGGGTTCACGATCACGCGGGTCTCGGGCCGGTCGATCTGCGCGACGGTCTGGTACTTGTCGGCGTCCGCGCAGCGCGCGATCGGCGTCTTGCCGTCGACCACGTATGGCTGCGTGAAGAACACGCGCTTCTGGCGCTCGAGTGTCGTCGACACGCCGCCCACCGCGATATCGCACTTCGCGACGAAGTCGTTGGTGAGGTTCGACCAGCTCGTCTTCACGAAGTCGGCCGTCACGTCGAGCGATTTCGCGAGCGACTCGGCCATGTCGATGTCGATGCCCTCGAAACGGCCGTCCGTCCGGTGGTACGAATACGGCTTGTAGTCGCCCGTCGTGCACACGCGCAGCGTGCCGCGTGCGACCACGTCGTCGAGCCGCGAGCCGACGGCTGCGGCGGCCGGGGCCGCCGTCGTGGTCGTACCCTGCCCGTGCGCGGCGGCGCAGCAAAGCATCGCAGCGGTGAGCGTGGCCAGCGTGGCGAATGTCTTCATCGGTCTCCTCCTTCGTTCGGTTCGATATCAGCGTCCGATCATAGCGGAGCCATCGCGCGCGTCATATGGCCGCCATCGCATCGGCATACGCGGCCGTGCGGCCGCGCTCCGGTAAAATGCCGCTTTGCCTTCGCATCGTCGCTCCTACCGTGGCCCATACCCTGCTCAACGACACCTTCCTGCGTGCGCTTCTGCGCGAGCCGACCGACTACACGCCGATCTGGCTGATGCGTCAGGCCGGCCGCTATCTGCCCGAATACAACGCGACGCGCGCGCGCGCCGGCAGCTTCCTCGGCCTCGCGAAGAATCCCGACTACGCGACCGAAGTGACGCTGCAGCCGCTCGAGCGCTTCCCGCTCGACGCCGCGATCCTGTTCTCGGACATCCTGACGATCCCCGACGCGATGGGTCTCGGCCTCGACTTCCAGGTCGGCGAAGGGCCGAAGTTCGCGCATCCGGTGCGCACCGAGGCCGACGTCGCGAAGCTCGCGGTGCCGGACATCGAGGAGACGCTCGGCTACGTGACGGGCGCCGTGCGCGAGATCCGCCGCGCGCTGACCGACGGCCAGGGCCGCCAGCGCGTGCCGCTGATCGGCTTCTCGGGCAGCCCGTGGACGCTCGCGTGCTACATGGTCGAAGGCGGCGGGTCGGACGATTTCCGCACCGTGAAGTCGATGGCGTATTCGCGCCCCGACCTGATGCACCGGATCCTCGACGTGAACGCGCAGGCCGTGGCCGCTTACCTGAACGCGCAGATCGAAGCCGGCGCGCAGGCCGTGATGATTTTCGATACGTGGGGCGGCGCGCTGGCGGACGGCGCATACCAGCGCTTCTCGCTGGACTACATCCGTCGCGTGGTCGCGCAGCTGAAGCGTGAGCACGACGGCGAGCGCGTGCCGGTGATCACGTTCACGAAGGGCGGCGGGCTGTGGCTCGAGGAAATCGCGGCGACCGGCGTCGACGCGGTCGGCCTCGACTGGACCGTCAATCTCGGCGCCGCGCGCGAACGCGTCGCCGGGCGCGTCGCGCTGCAGGGCAACCTCGACCCGACGATCCTGTTTGCGCCGCCGGCCGTGGTGCGCGAGCAGGCGCGCGCGGTGCTCGACAGCTACGGCAATCATCCGGGTCACGTATTCAACCTCGGCCACGGCATTTCGCAGTTCACGTCGCCCGACCACGTCGCCGAACTCGTCGACGAAGTGCACACCCACAGCCGCAAGATCCGTAGCGGAGCGGCGGGCTGAGCGCAAGTGGTGTCATGCTGCACTGCGGGGTGACGGCGTTTCGCTGCCGGCGCTAAACAGGGCGCAACCCCGCACCGGTTGCCGATTCAAGGCTTGTCAAGACTTGACTTATACACATTTTCCACGTTGCAGCGCGGTAGAGCTCTGTATCGGTCGAATTGTCTCGCTATGGTTTCGTAATTTGAATAGCAGCCTTATGGAATAAGGCTCCGCGGGGCGCGGTCGAGGGCGGCCGAAAACAGCGGAAAGCACGGCCCCGCGCGCTTCGCGGCTGTTGAACGGCGAGTTCTCAACAAAGTTATCCACAGGCTGGTCAGGGTATACGGCGATTCCTAATGCGAATCCAAAACTTAGCGCCGAATCTGAAGTTTTACTTTAAGTTCGCCACCGTGGCGCGGGCCCGGGTGCAAGCCGTCGGTGCGCCTCGCGCTGTCGCCGGAGCGCGGTGATGGACGGCACTTACCTCAGGGTCGCCCTCGACCATCCGCTCGCCACCCTGTTCGACTACCGCTGCGACGTCCAGCCGGCGCCCGAGCCCGGCACTCTGGTGCAGGTGCCGTTCGGCAAGCGGCAGGTTGTCGGTCTCGTCTGCGAAGTGACGACTCACACCGACGTGCCACCGTCCCGGTTGCGGGCGATCGATGCGATTTGTACCGAGCTGCCGCCGCTCGCGCCGGATTGGCTCGCGCTGGTGTCGTTCGCGGCCGATTACTACCAGCGCGGTCGCGGCGAAGTTGCGCTGCCGGCGTTGCCGCAGGCGCTGCGCGACGCGGAGCGCTGGGGCCGGCTGCTGGCGCCCGAGGTGCGCTACCGGCTGACCGAAGCCGGCCGCGCGGCGCTGCCCGACGCACTGCCGGCGCGCGGGGCCGCGCTGCGGCGGCTCGCGCAGGCGCTCGCCGACACCGATTCGATGACGTTGCCCGATGCGCGTGCGTTGCATCCGAAGGCAGCCGCCACACTCGACGACTGGGCGGCGCGCGGCTGGGTCGCCGTCGAGGAAATCGGCTGGGCCGACGCGCCTGTGCCCAAAGCTGTGGATAACCTGTCGACAACCAGTGGGCGAACTGTGCCGCCGGCGCTCACCGACCAGCAGGCGGAGGCGCTCGACGCGATCCGCGCCGCGCAAGGTTTCGCGCCGTTCCTGCTGCATGGCGTGACCGGGAGCGGCAAGACCGAGGTCTATCTGCATGCGCTCGCCGCGCTGCTCGATGCGCGGCCCGACGCGCAGGCGCTCGTGCTTGTGCCCGAAATCAACCTGACGCCGCAATTCGAGGCCGCGTTTCGCGCACGCTTCGCGGGCACGCTCGCCGACGACGCGATCGTCACGCTGCACAGCGGGCTCGCCGAGGGCGAGCGGGCGCGCAACTGGCTCGCCGCGCACACGGGCCGCGCGCGAATCGTGCTCGGCACGCGGCTCGCGGTGCTCGCGTCGCTGCCGACGCTCGCACTGATCGTCGTCGACGAGGAGCACGAACCCGCGTACAAGCAGCAGGAAGGGCTGCGCTATTCGGCGCGCGATCTTGCCGTGTGGCGCGCGAAGCATCTCGGCATTCCGGTCGTGCTCGGTTCGGCGACGCCGTCGCTCGAGAGCTGGTGGCAGGCCGACCAGGGCCGCTATACGCGGCTCACGCTGTCGCGCCGCGCGGTGGCCGACGCGACGCTGCCGACCGTGCGGCTGATCGATCTCGAAGAGGAGCGGCGGCGCGGGCGCGCGTCGATGGGCGGGCTGTCGGGGCCGCTCGTCGCGGCGTTGAAGGCGCGGCTCGAGCGCGGCGAACAGAGCCTCGTGTTCCTGAACCGGCGCGGTTACGCGCCGCAGCTCGCGTGCGACGCATGCGGCTGGGTCGCCGGTTGCCCGCGCTGCAGCGCCTACGTCGTGCTGCACAAGCCCGAACATGCACTGCGCTGCCATCACTGCGGCTGGGAAGCGCGCATTCCGCGGTCGTGCCCGGAATGCGGGAACGTCGATATCGCACCGCTCGGGCGCGGCACGCAGCGCATCGAGGAGGCGCTCGCCGAGGCCGTGCCGGGCGCACGGATACTGCGGATCGACGCGGACAGCACGCGACGCAAGGGCAGTGCGCAGGCGCTGTTCTCGGACGTGCACGCCGGTGAAGTCGACATCCTGGTCGGCACGCAGATGATCGCGAAGGGGCACGACTTCCAGCGCGTATCGCTGGTTGGCGTGCTCAATGCCGACACCGCGCTGTTCTCGCACGACTTCCGCGCGAGCGAGCGGCTGTTCGCGCAGTTGATGCAGGTGAGCGGCCGCGCGGGGCGCGCCGGACTGCCCGGCGAGGTGCTCGTGCAGACGCGCTATCCGCGTCACGCGCTGTATCACGCGCTCGGCCGGCAGGATTACGTCGGCTTCGCGAATTCGACGCTCGGCGAGCGCCGCGACGCGCACCTGCCGCCGTTCGTCTACCAGGCGCTGCTGCGCGCCGAAGGACGCACGCTCGACGCGGCGCTCGCGTTCCTGCTGCAGGCCGCGGCCGCGTTGCCGGGGCTGCCGGGCGCCGATCGCGTGACCGTCTACGACGCGGTGCCGATGACGATCGTCAAGGTCGCGAACGTCCATCGCGCGCAGTTGCTGCTCGAAAGCGCGTCGCGGGCGGCACTGCAGCATGCGCTGCGCGCATGGCAGCCGGAACTGCGCGCGCTGAAGGGCGTGCTGCGGTGGAGCGTCGAGGTCGATCCGCTCGATATCTGAGCGGTGCGCGCGCGGCCGCCGTGCCGCATGCCGATACCGAGCCGGCCGGATCCACCGAACCGCGCGATCCGGCCCGTCCCACACCCGCCTGCATTACCCGCCGCCACGCACAGTGCAACCCGCTTTTCCCCTTGGTGGTGCACGCCGCGGGTTGCCCACGTGCGCCAACTTGACCCGATCAGGGAAAACACCGATCCGCCGACCACGGGCAACCCCTAGGTTGCAACCTCATAAGTGGCTGATTATATTGAATAACTTGTGGGTGCAACCAATCCATCAATTCGGTTGCACCTTTTTATTGCGTGCCGTAGGATTTCGCGCATCCTCTCACACCACATTGCCGGGCTCGCACCGGCGCACGAACCCACCATGGCAAGCACGACTCTCGGCGTCAAAGTCGACGACCTTCTCCGCTCGCGCCTGAAAGACGCGGCGGCGCGTCTCGAGCGCACTCCCCACTGGCTGATCAAGCAGGCGATCTTCGCGTATCTCGAGCGGATCGAGCACGGCCAGCTGCCGCCCGAACTGTCGGGCAGCAGCGGCGTGACGGAGCTTGCCGACGGCCAGGCGGTGGACGGCGACGACGACAACTCGCCGCATCCGTTCCTCGAGTTCGCCCAGAACGTGCAGCCGCAATCGGTGCTGCGCGCGGCGATCACGGCCGCGTATCGTCGCCCCGAGCCGGAATGCGTGCCGTTCCTGCTGGGCCAGGCGCGCCTGCCCGCGAACCTGCAGGCCGACGTGCAGACGCTCGCGACGCAGCTCGTCGAGGCGCTGCGCGAGAAGAGCTCGGGCGGCGGCGTCGAGGGGCTGATCCACGAGTTCTCGCTGTCGAGCCAGGAAGGCGTCGCGCTGATGTGTCTGGCCGAAGCGCTGCTGCGCATTCCCGATCGCGCGACCCGCGATGCGCTGATCCGCGACAAGATCAGCAAGGGCGACTGGCGCTCGCACGTCGGCCACGCGCCGTCGCTGTTCGTGAACGCGGCGACCTGGGGCCTGATGATCACCGGCAAGCTCGTCACGACCAACAGCGAAGCGGGCCTGTCGTCGGCGCTCACGCGCCTGATCGGCCGCGGCGGCGAGCCGCTGATCCGCAAGGGCGTCGACATGGCGATGCGCCTGATGGGTGAGCAGTTCGTCACCGGCGAGACGATTTCCGAAGCGCTCGCGAACAGCCGCAAGTACGAAGCGCGCGGCTTCCGCTACTCGTACGACATGCTCGGCGAAGCGGCGACGACCGAAGAGGACGCGCAACGCTACTACGCATCGTACGAGCAGGCGATCCACGCGATCGGCAAGGCGGCCGGCGGCCGCGGCATCTACGAAGGCCCGGGCATCTCGATCAAGCTGTCGGCGCTGCACGCGCGCTACTCGCGCTCGCAGCAGGACCGCACGATGAGCGAGCTGCTGCCGCGCGTGCGCGCGCTCGCATTGCTCGCGCGCCGCTACGACATCGGCCTGAACATCGACGCGGAAGAAGCCGACCGTCTCGAGCTGTCGCTCGACCTGCTGGAAGCGCTGTGCTTCGACCCGGAACTCGCGGGCTGGAACGGCATCGGCTTCGTCGTGCAGGGTTATCAGAAGCGTTGCCCGTTCGTGATCGACTACCTGATCGACCTCGCGCGCCGCAGCCGTCACCGCCTGATGATCCGTCTGGTGAAGGGCGCGTACTGGGATACCGAAATCAAGCGTGCGCAGGTCGACGGCCTCGAAGGCTATCCGGTCTACACGCGCAAGATCTATACGGACGTGTCGTACCTCGCGTGCGCGAAGAAGCTGCTCGCGGCGCCCGACGCCGTCTACCCGCAGTTCGCGACGCACAACGCGTACACGCTGGCCGCGATCTATCACCTGGCCGGCCAGAACTATTACCCCGGCCAGTACGAATTCCAGTGCCTGCACGGGATGGGCGAGCCGCTGTACGAGGAAGTCACGGGCCGCGACAAGCTGAACCGTCCGTGCCGCGTGTACGCACCGGTCGGCACGCATGAAACGCTGCTCGCGTACCTCGTGCGCCGCCTGCTGGAGAACGGCGCGAACACGTCGTTCGTGAACCGCATCGCGGATAAAACCGTGTCGGTGAAGGAGCTGGTCGCCGATCCGGTCGACGAGGCGTCGAAGGTCGTGCCGCTCGGCGCGCCGCACGCGAAGATCCCGCTGCCGCGCAACCTGTACGGCGACGAGCGTCCCAACTCGATGGGCCTCGACCTGTCGAACGAACATCGTCTCGCGTCGCTGTCGTCCGCGCTGCTCGCGAGCGCGCACCATCCGTGGCGCGCGGCGCCGATGCTCGCCGACGACGCGCTCGCCGACGCCCCGGCGCGCGACGTGCGCAACCCGGCCGATCAGCGCGACCTGGTCGGCACCGTCAGCGAAGCGACGGCCGAACACGTGAGCGCGGCGCTCGCGCATGCCGTGGCGGCCGCGCCGATCTGGCAGGCGACGCCCGTCGATGCGCGCGCCGACTGCCTGGTGCGCGCGGCCGACCTGCTCGAAGCGCAGATGCACACGCTGATGGGCCTGATCGTGCGCGAAGCCGGCAAGTCGCTGCCGAACGCGATCGCCGAAATTCGCGAAGCCGTCGACTTCCTGCGCTACTACGCGGCGCAGATTCGCGACGAATTCTCGAACGACACGCACCGTCCGCTCGGCCCCGTGGTCTGTATCAGCCCGTGGAACTTCCCGCTCGCGATCTTCATGGGCCAGGTGGCCGCCGCGCTTGCGGCCGGCAACACGGTGCTCGCGAAGCCGGCCGAACAGACGCCGCTGATCGCCGCCCAGGCCGTGCGCCTGCTGCGCGAGGCCGGCGTGCCGGCCGGCGCGGTGCAGCTGCTGCCGGGCACCGGCGAGACCGTCGGCGCGGCGCTGGTCGCCGATCCGCGCACGCGCGCGGTGATGTTCACCGGCTCGACCGAAGTCGCGCGCCTGATCAACAAGACGTTGTCCGCGCGCCTCGACCCGGACGGCAAGCCGATTCCGCTGATCGCGGAAACGGGCGGCCAGAACGCGATGATCGTCGACTCGTCGGCGCTCGCGGAGCAGGTCGTCGCCGATGTGATGCAGTCGTCGTTCGACTCGGCCGGTCAACGGTGTTCGGCGCTGCGCGTTCTGTGTCTGCAGGACGACGTCGCGGACCGCACGTTGACGATGCTCAAGGGCGCGATGCACGAGCTGGCGCTCGGCAACCCGGACCGTCTGTCGACCGACGTCGGCCCGGTGATCGACGCCGAAGCGAAGCAGACGATCGACACGCACGTCGCGGCGATGAAGGAGAAGGGCCACGCGGTCACGCAGCTGCCGTCGCCGGAAGCCTGCGCGCACGGCACGTTCGTGCCGCCGACGCTGATCGAGATCGGCAGCATCGACGAGTTGAAGCGTGAAGTGTTCGGCCCGGTGCTGCACGTCGTGCGCTATCGCCGCAGCCAGCTCGACAAACTGCTCGAGCAGATCCGCGCGACGGGTTACGGCCTGACGCTCGGCATCCACACGCGGATCGACGAGACCATCGCGCACGTGATCTCGAACGCGCACGTCGGCAACATCTACGTGAACCGCAACGTGATCGGCGCGGTGGTCGGCGTGCAGCCGTTCGGCGGCGAAGGGCTGTCGGGCACGGGTCCGAAGGCCGGCGGCGCGCTGTACCTGCAGCGCCTGCTCGCGACGCGTCCGTCTGGCCTGCCGCGTTCGCTCGCGCAGACGCTGATCGCGGACGGCGCGGTTGACGGCGAACAGCGCAGCAACCCGGCGGCGGCGCTCACCGCGCTGCGCGACTGGCTGATCGAGCAGCGCGAGCCGGCGCTGGCCGCACGTTGCGACGGCTATCTGGCGCAGGTGCCGGCCGGTGCGACCGCGGTGCTGACCGGGCCGACGGGCGAGCGAAACACGTATACACTCGGCCCGCGCGGCACGGTGCTGTGTGTCGCGGCCACGCCGGGCGGCGCGCGCGCGCAGTTCGCGGCGGTGCTGGCGACGGGCAACCGCGCGCTGTTCGTCGGCGCGGCGGGCGAGGCGCTGGTCGCCGCGCTGCCGGCTGCGCTGAAGGCGCATGCGGCCGTGCGCAAGCAGGCCGACGCGCCGTTCGACGCGGTGCTGTTCGAAGGCGACAGCGACGAACTGCAGACGCTCGTGAAGGACGTCGCGCAGCGGCCGGGCCCGATCGTGTCGGTGCAGGGCGTGTCGGCGGGCGCGTTCGAGAACGGCGACGCGGAAGACTACGCGCTCGAGCGCCTGCTGACCGAGCGCTCGGTGAGCGTGAACACGGCCGCGGCGGGCGGCAATGCGAATTTGATGACGATCGGCTGACCATCCTTGCCGTTCGGATCAAACAAAGGAAGCGGCAAGGCGATCCCGAAGCCGCTCCATTTACCCTGGTACCAAGGAGATGCTATGCAACACACGATGAAAAAGCTGGCAGGCGCGACGTTCGTCGCCGTCATGTCGCTTGCGGGGACGGCCCATGCGGACGACGTGAAGATCGGTTACGCAGGGCCGATGACGGGCGCCCAGGCTCACTACGGCAAGGATATGCAGAACGGGATCGCGCTCGCGCTGGAAGACTTCAACGCGACGAACCCGAAGATCGGCGGCAAGGCAGTGAAGTTCGTGCTCGAGACGCAGGACGACCAGGCTGACCCGCGCACCGGCACGACGGTTGCGCAGAAGCTCGTCGACGACGGCATCAAGGGCATGCTCGGCCACTTCAACTCGGGCACGACGATTCCGGCCTCGCGCATCTACGCGAACGCCGGCATTCCGGAAATCGCGATGGCGACGGCGCCGGAATACACGCAGCAGGGTTACAAGACGACCTTCCGCATGATGACGTCCGACACGCAGCAGGGCTCGGTGGCGGGCACCTTCGCGGCGAAGGATCTCGGCATGAAGAAGATCGCGATCGTCGACGACCGCACGGCCTACGGCCAGGGTCTCGCCGACCAGTTCGAGAAGGCCGCGAAGGCCGGCGGCGCGACGATCGTCGACCGCGAATTCACGAACGACAAGGCCGTCGACTTCAAGGCGATCCTGACCAAGCTGAAGGCGGCGAAGCCGGATCTCGTCTACTACGGCGGCGCGGATTCGCAGGCAGCGCCGATGGTCAAGCAGATGAAGACGCTCGGCATCACCGCACCGCTGATGAGCGGCGAAATGGTGAAGACGCCGACGTTCCTGAAGATCGCGGGCAACGCGGCCGACGGCACGATCGCATCGCTGGCAGGCCTGCCGCTCGAGGAAATGCCGGGCGGCAAGACCTACGCCGACAAGTACAAGAAGCGCTTCGGCGAAGACGTGCAGACGTACTCGCCGTACGCGTACGACGGCGCGATGGCGATGCTCAACGCGATGAAGAAGGCCGATTCGACCGATCCGGCGAAGTACCTGCCGGTGCTCGCGAAGACCGACATGGCCGGCGTCACGTCGTCGCACGTCGCGTACGACGCGAAGGGCGACCTGAAGAACGGCGGCATCACGATGTACAAGGTCGAGAAGGGCGAGTGGAAGCCGCTGAAGAGCATCGGCGGCAAGTAAGCATGGCGTGAGCCGCCGGCTGCGCCGAAGGGCGCCGCGCGGGGCATCATGCGAAGAAGCCACCGGGCCGTCGGGTCCGGTGGCTTTTTCTTTGGCGTCGGCGGTGGGCTCGGCGCCCGTCAGGCCGGGTACGCGCGCTGCAGCAGCGCGGCGACGTCCAGCGCGTGCGGATCGAAGCCGCCCGCGATGCGGCCCCAGTCGGGCGCGGCAAGCCGCGTCGCGATGAACGCGTCGGCGACGGCCGCGGGCGCGTCGCGCCGCAGCAGGCAGGCCTGCGCGACGAGCGCGAGCCGCTGCGCGAACACGCGGGCCGACGCCTCGAGCGTATCGGCCGGTGCCGCGAGCATCGCGCGCAGCGCATCGAGCGCCGCGCGGATGCGCGGCTCGCCCGCGCCGAGGTCGGTCAGTTCGGCGAAGAGCGCCGCGGCCGCGTCGGGCTCGCGCGACACCGCGCGCAGCACGTCCAGGCACATCACGTTGCCGGAGCCTTCCCAGATCGAGTTGACCGGCGCTTCGCGGAACAGCCGCGCGATCGGGCCGTCGTCGACGTAGCCGTTGCCGCCGAACACTTCCATCACCTCGCCGGTCAGCTCGACCGCGCGCTTGCAGACCCAGAATTTCGCGGCGGGCGTGACGATCCGCTTCCACGCGCGTTCGCGCGGCGAGTCGTCGCGCTCGAACGCATCGGCGAGACGCATCGCGAGCGCGAGTGCGGCTTCGCTTTCGAGCGCGAGATCGGCGAGCACGGTGCGCATCAGCGGCTGCTCGGCGAGCGCGCGGCCGAACGCGTGGCGCTGGCGCGTGTACGCGATCGCCTGCACGACGCCCTGGCGCAGCATCGCCGCGCTGCCGAGCACGCAGTTCAGCCGCGTGTGCGTGGCCATCTCGATGATGGTCGGAATGCCGCGGCCTTCGTCGCCGAGCATGATGCCCCAGGCGTCGTTCAACTCGATCTCGCTGCTCGAGTTGCTGCGGTTGCCGACCTTGTTCTTCAGCCGCTGGATCTCGACCGCGTTCTTCGTCCCATCGGGCCGCCAGCGCGGCACGTAGAAGCACGACGGGCTGCCGGCTTCGGTGCGTGCGACGACCAGGTGCGCGTCGCACATCGGCGCGGAGAAAAACCACTTGTGGCCGCGCAGCCGGTATTCGCCGCCGCGCCCGCCCGCGCCGACGGCGCTCGCCAGCGTCGTGTTCGCGCGCACGTCGGAGCCGCCCTGTTTCTCGGTCATGCCCATGCCGAACCAGATCGAGCGCTTGTCGGCGACCGGCACGTCGCGCGGATCGTAGTCGTCGCTGTACAGCTTGTCGCGCAGCAGGTCCCACAGCGCGGGTTCCTTCTGCAGCACCGGAATCGCGGCCTGCGTCATCGTCGCCGGGCACAGCGTGCCGGCCTCGATCTGGCCGTGCAGGTAGAAGCCGGCAGCGGTCGCGGCCCAGCGGCCCGGGCGCGTATCGCGGAACGCGAGCGACACGAAGCCCTCGTTGCGGTACATGCCGAGCAGCGTGTGCCACGCCGGATGGAAGTCGACGCGGTCGATGCGCCGGCCGCGGCGGTCGAACGCGTTCAGTTCCGGCGTGTGGCGGTTCGCTTCGTCGGCGAGCTGCGCGGTGTCGGCGTTGCCGAGCCGCGCGCCGTACGCGTCGAGCTGCGGCACGGCCCAGCCGGCGCCCGCGCGGGCGATGGCCTCGCGCAGCGCGACGTCGGTGGCGAAGAGGTTATAGTCGACCAGTTCGTCGAACTGGTTCGTGACGGCATGGGTCGATTCGGTCATCGGGCTGTCTCCGGTCTCGTGCTTCGCGGTCTGCCGGTCAAACGCGTTTCCGCTGAATTTCAGAGTAGCAAATATGCCGCCGCGACATGTTCAGGTTCCGGCGCCGCCCGGCCAGCAGGCGGCGCAACCCGCGCCCGCGTTGCGTCGCCGGCCGCGCCAGTCGCGCGCGCAGGCCACGTCCGACGCGCTTCAGCAGGCCTTCGTTCAGCTTTTGCTCGAGCGCGGTTACGCGAAGGCGACGATTCGCGAAATCGCGGCCGTCGCGGGCGTGAGCGTCGGCACCTTCTACGAATATTTCGGCGACAAGCAGAGCCTCGCCGCACTGTGCATCCACCGGCGCGTGCTGGCGCTGGCCGACCGGCTGCGCGAAGCGGCGCACGGGCTGCGCGGCATGCCGCGCGCCGCGCTCGCGGCCGCGCTCGTCGACCTGCAGGTCGATGCGATCGCCGCCGACGCCGCGTCGTGGAGCGCGTTCTTCGCGCTGGAGCGGCAGGTGTCGCCGCTCGCCGCATACCGCCGCCATTACGACGCGTATGTCGCGCTGTGGCACGACGCGCTTGCGCAGTGCAGCGATCCGCCGCCGGCCGCGCGGCTCGACGGGATCGCGCGGATGGCGCATGCCGTCTGCTACGGCGGCGTGTCGCAGGCGCTGCTCACGCTCGGGCCGGCGCTCGACTTCGCGGCGTTGCGCGGCGAGTTGCAGGCCGTGCTGGCCGCCTATCTGGCGGCCGCGGGCGCGTGACGCGCGGCGCGGCCATGCGTCGAGGCATCCGGCGCAAGCCCGCCGCGAGCGTGACCAGGGCCTAAGGGAAATGCCGGATGCGCATGCATTGCCGGCCACACACGGCCTTGGTATCGAGCGTTGCGGATGGCCGATCATGAGAAAAATGCATGGCCGCCATGACGAACTTTCGATTGTCCGCCCTTATTGGCTCGGGCTAAATCATGCGTCATGAGCCGGGCCGCGCGCGTCGCGCGGGCCGGTCCGAAGGACATCTGAAGGAGGAGTCATGCGAAGCGCCACCACGCCCCGCTCGAAACTGCCGGACGTCGGGACGACGATCTTCACGGTGATCGGCCAGCTCGCCGCGCAGCACGATGCGCTGAACCTGTCGCAGGGCGCGCCGAATTTCGCGCCCGATCCGGCGCTCGTCGAGGGCGTCGCGCGCGCGATGCGCGACGACCACAACCAGTACGCGCCGATGGCCGGCGTCGCGTCGCTGCGCGAACGCCTCGCGGAGAAGACGGAGGCGCTGTACGGCACGCGCTACGACCCGGGCACCGAGATCACGGTGATCGCGAGCGCGAGCGAAGGGCTCTACGCGGCGATCAGCGCGCTCGTGCATCCGGGCGACGAAGTGATCTATTTCGAGCCGTCGTTCGACAGCTATGCGCCGATCGTGCGATTGCAGGGCGCGACGCCGGTCGCGATCAAGCTGTCGCCCGAGCATTTCCGCGTGAACTGGGACGAAGTCGCCGCGGCGATCACGCCGCGCACGCGAATGATCATCGTCAACACGCCGCACAACCCGACCGCGACGGTGTTCTCCGCCGACGATCTCGAACGGCTCGCGCAGCTCACGCGCAATACCGACATCGTGGTCCTGTCGGACGAGGTCTACGAGCACGTGGTGTTCGACGGCGTGCAGCATCAGAGCGTCGCGCGTCACCGTGAGCTCGCCGAGCGCAGCGTGATCGTGTCGTCGTTCGGCAAGACGTTCCACGTGACGGGCTGGCGGGTCGGCCATTGCGTCGCGCCGGCCGAACTGATGGACGAGATCCGCAAGGTGCACCAGTTCATGGTGTTCTCGGCCGATACGCCGATGCAGGTCGCGTTCGCGGAAATCCTCGCGCGACCGGAAAGCTATCTCGGCCTGTCGGCGTTTTACCAGGCCAAGCGCGACCTGCTCGCGCGCGAGCTGGCCGGTTCGCGCTTCGAGCTGCTGCCGAGCGAAGGCTCGTTCTTCATGCTCGCGCGCTTCCGGCACTTCTCGGACGAACGCGACAGCGACTTCGTGTTGCGCCTGATCCGCGATGCGCGCGTCGCGACGATTCCGCTGTCGGCGTTCTACACCGACGGCACCGACGCGGGCGTGATCCGGCTCAGTTTCTCGAAGGACGACGCGACGCTGATCGAAGGCGCGCGGCGGTTGCGTTCGCTGTAATCGCGGGCGCGGCCCGCACCCCAAGCAGGCGACGTGTACGTCGCACGGAAAGTCACCGCCGGAACCGGCGCACGCGCGACCGCACGGCGCCGGCCGACAAGCCAGGAGATCACGATGAAG
This sequence comes from Burkholderia sp. AW33-5, assembly GCF_053427615.1. NCBI lineage: Bacteria > Pseudomonadati > Pseudomonadota > Betaproteobacteria > Burkholderiales > Burkholderiaceae > Burkholderia > Burkholderia sp. AW33-5. The sequence goes on from NZ_JBSAXA010000009.1 coordinate 90,691, forward strand.
CATGCAAATACCCTCAAGCTCGCGTTCGCACTCGCGTGCGCGCTCGGTTCCGGCGCGGCGCTCGCCGACGGGCAGACGCTGCGTTTCGGCCTCGAGGCGCAATACCCGCCGTTCGAGTCGAAGGCGCCGAACGGCGATCTGCAGGGCTTCGACATCGACGTCGGCAACGCCGTCTGCCAGACCGCGAAGCTGTCGTGCAAGTGGGTCGAGACGTCGTTCGACGGGTTGATTCCCGCGCTGAAGGGCCGCAAGTTCGACGCGATCAACTCGGCGATGAACGCGACCGAACAGCGGCGCCAGGCAATCGACTTCACGACGATCATCTACCGCGTGCCGACGCAATTGATCGCGCGCACCGGCAGCGGCCTGCTGCCGACGCCGGAATCGCTGAAGGGCAAGCGCGTCGGCGTGCTGCAGGCATCGATCCAGGAAACCTACGCGAAGGCGCACTGGGAGCCGGCCGGCGTGTCGATCGTCGCGTACCAGGATCAGAACCAGGTGTATGCGGACCTCGTGGCGAGCCGTCTCGACGCAACGCTGGTGCTCGCGCCGGCCGGCCAGCGCGGCTTCCTGTCGCGCCCGGACGGCAAGGGTTTCGCGTTCGTCGGCCAGCCGGTGCGCGACGACCGGATTCTCGGCAGCGGGATCGCGTTCGGCCTGCGCAAGGGCGACGACGCGCTGAAGGCGAAACTCGATTCCGCGATCGACAAGCTGAAGGCGGACGGCACGGTGAAGTCGCTCGGCCAGAAGTACTTCGGCGATATCGACATCTCCACCAAGTAAGCGGACGCGCACGATGCAGAGCCTGGACACGGGCGGAGAGCCCGGCGGCGACGGTGCGGCGATGCCGGCGGACGACACGCTCGAGGCGGCGCTCGTCGCCGCACTGGGCGACACGCTGGTCACGCGGGCGGCCGAGATCGATCCGCGCTACTTCACCGCGTACAACGAGCCGGCCGGTGTGCGGCCGCGCGCGCTGGTGCGGCCGCGCAGCGTCGACGACGTATCGCGCACGCTCGCGCTGTGCACGCGGCTCGGGCAGCCGGTCGTGCCGCAGGGCGGCCTCACCGGGCTCGCGCGCGGCGCGGTCGCGCTGGGCGGCGAGATCGTGCTGTCGATGGAGCGTTTCGCGGGCGTCGAGGCAATCGACGCGGCGGCGGGCACGATGACGGTGCGCGCCGGGACGCCGTTGCAGACGGTGCAGGAGGCCGCGGACGCGGCGGGCTTCACCTTCGGCGTCGATCTCGGCGCACGCGGTTCGTGCCAGATCGGCGGCATGCTGGCGACCAACGCGGGCGGCACGCGCGCGATCCGCTACGGCATGATGCGCGAGCAGGTGCTCGGGCTCGAGGCCGTGCTCGCCGATGGCACCGTCGTATCGTCGATGAACCGGATGCTGAAGAACAACGCCGGCTACGACCTGAAGCAGCTGTTCATCGGCAGCGAAGGCACGCTCGGCGTCATTACGCGCGCCGTGCTGCGGCTGCATCCGAAGCTCGCCGCGCCGGCCACCGCGCTCTGCCGCGTGCATGGCTACGACGCCGTCGTCGGGTTGTGGAACCGCCTGCGCGCACTGCCCGAGATCGTCAGTTTCGAAGCGATGTGGCCGGCCTTCTACGACTACGTCGCGGGCCACACGCCCGGCGTCGTCGCGCCGTTCGCGGGCGACGGCGGCTTCGCGGTGCTGATCGAGTGCGCGACGAGCGCACCGGGCGGCGATGCGCGCCAGGCGCTGGAAACCGGCCTGGCGGATGCGATCGAGGCGGGGCTGGTCGACGATGCGGCGCTCGCGACGTCCGAGCGGCAGGCGCGCGACCTGTGGACGTTGCGCGAGGGCCTTGCGATCGATGCGCTGCCGCATCTGGTGAACTTCGACGTGAGCCTGCCGACGGGCGAGCTCGGCCGGTTCGCCGAGCGCTGCGAGGCGGCGTTGCATGCGGTGTGGCCCGACATCGTGTGCCTGTTCTTCGGCCACGTCGGCGACGGCAACGTGCATATCGGCGTATCGCTCGCCGGCATGCGCGACGCGGACGCCGAGGCGATCGATCGCTGTGTCTACGCGGTCGTTCGGGACATGGGCGGCTCGGTGTCGGCGGAGCACGGCATCGGCATGCTTAAGCGCGCCTATCTCGCGCACACGCGCAGCGAAGCGGAAATCGGCTTGATGCGGCGCCTGAAGGCCGCGCTCGATCCCGCCGGCGTGCTCAATCCCGGCAAGGTGCTTTAATCGATCGGCGCGAGCCGAGGCGGGCGCGTCAGCCGTCGACCCAGCGCAGCGCGCCGATCTTCAGGTGTTCGACGACGCTGCGCGCCCAGTCGAGCTCCGCGTTGAGCAGCACGAGTGCATGTTCGTTCTGCAACAGGAACAGGCGCGGCACCTGGTCGTTCTGCGCGGCGTTGCGCAGCGACTCGAGACGTTCGCGTTCGGTGTCGAGCGCGGCGATGCGGCGCTCGAGTTGCTGGCGTGCATCGTCGGCGTCGAGCAGCGGCAGGAATGCGAGGCCGGCGCCGAACGCCGGAAACTCGCGCGCGGGCTCCGCGAGCAGCGTATGCAGCCACGCCTGCCCGGCCGTATGCCCGGCTTCGGTCAGCGTGTACAGCGTGCGTTCGGGAAACGCGCCGTCGCGCTCGGTGTCGTGCACGGCGATCAGCCCGTCGCGCAGCAGCCGGTCGATCGTCTGGTAGAGGCTCGTGCGCTGCCGCACGTTGACGACTTCGTCATAGCCGCGCGCCTTCAACTGCTGGAGCATTCCGTATGGATGCATCGGCGTTTCGGTGAGCGTCGCGAGAACCGCGAGCGCGAGCGGAGACGGGCGGCTTGTTGCCATGAATAGTTCGGCTATGTCTAGTGAGAATATAACTAGTGTGAACTAGACTATCATATTCCACAAGGGTTTCAGCCGAGGTGTGAGCGCTTCGCGGCCGGCGCGACGGTTTCCATCGTCGTGAGACCGTGAACGATGCCGCAGTCCTCGACCGAATGTTCGCCGACGCACTGGCGGCGCAATTCGGTGAGCTGATCGCGCAGATGCGTCAGTTCGGCGAGGCGCGCGTCGACGTGGCCGATGTGCTCGTCGAGCAGCGCGTTGACCGAATCGCACGGATCGGCCGGCGTGTCGGTGAGCTGGAGCAGCGCGCGGATTTCGTCGTGCGCCATGTCGAGCGCGCGGCAGTTGCGGATGAAGCGCAGCCGCTCGACGTGCACGTCGGTGTAGTTGCGGTAGTTCGAATCGGTGCGCTCGGCGTCCGGCATCAACCCCTCCTTCTCGTAGAAGCGGATCGTTTCGGGCGTGCAGCGGGCCGCCTTGGCCAGTTCGCCGATCTTCATGGCTTTCTCCGTTGTCAGGGTTGACCTTGTAGTGGCTTCAGGGTGTTAACTCTACACCGTCAAGCCATAGAGGAGGTTGTCATGACCGACGCCCAGCGCACCCCCGACCCACGACACCGCCATGCCGGCGGCGCCGATGCGTGCTGCGCCGACGCGCGCGACACGCAGGCGGCGACCGTTGCCGACGCGGCGCCTGCGGCCGGCGAGCACGCGCATGGCGACGCGGCGGCGCACCGCGCGCAGCCGCATGCATGCGGCCACGATCATGAGCACGATCACGCATCCGCGCACGGGACGGCGCACGCCCACGCGGCGCATGACCATGCCGGTCACGACCACGACCACGACCACGACCACGACCACGACCACGACCACGACCACGACCACGACCACGACCACGACCACGACCACGCGGCCGGCGCCTGCTGCGCGCCGGCCGCGCTGACGCTCGCGCCGCTGCCGGTCGCGCGGGCGACCGCGTCGGGTCACGTCCGCTCCGCGTTCCGGATCATGCAGATGGACTGCCCGACCGAGGAAACGCTGATTCGCAAGAAGCTCGGCGGAATGCAGCAGGTCTCGGCGCTCGAATTCAACCTGATGCAGCGGATGCTGACCGTCGAACACGTGCCCGGTGCGCAGCCGGCGATCGAAAGCGCGATCCGCACGCTCGGGATGACGCCGGAAGCCGCGTCGGCCGACGCACCGGCAGCACCCGTCGCGCCGCCGCCCGCGAAGCCGTGGTGGCCGCTCGCGCTGGCCGGCGTCGCCGCGATCGCGTCCGAGGCCGTGAGCTGGGCCGGCCTGCCGGTGTGGCTGTCGGCGGTGCTGGCGTTCGCGGCGGTGCTCGCATGCGGGCTGACCACTTACAAGAAAGGCTGGATCGCGATCCGCAACGGCAACCTGAACATCAACGCGCTGATGAGCATCGCGGTGACGGGCGCGATGGCGATCGGCCAGTGGCCGGAAGCCGCGATGGTGATGGTGCTGTTCACGATCGCCGAGCTGATCGAGGCGAAGTCGCTCGATCGCGCGCGCAACGCGATCCAGGGCCTGATGCAGCTCGCGCCCGACACCGCGACCGTGCAGGACGCCGACGGCACGTGGCGCACGATCGAGGCCGCGCAGGTCGCGCTCGGCGCGATCGTGCGCGTGAAGCCGGGCGAGCGGATCGGGCTGGACGGCGAAGTGGTCGCGGGCCGCTCGACGGTGAACCAGGCGCCGATCACCGGCGAGAGCCTGCCGGTCGACAAGACGTCCGGCGACGCGGTGTACGCGGGCACGATCAACGAAGCGGGTTCGTTCGACTATCGCGTGACGGCGGTGGCCGCCAACTCGACGCTCGCGCGGATCATCCACGCGGTCGAGGAAGCGCAGGGCGCGAAGGCGCCGACGCAGCGCTTCGTCGACCAGTTCGCGCGCGTCTATACGCCGATCGTGTTCGCGGTCGCGCTGCTGGTCGCGGTGGCGCCGCCGCTCGTCATGGGCGGCGCGTGGCACGACTGGATCTACCGTGCGCTGGTGCTGCTCGTGATCGCGTGCCCCTGCGCGCTGGTGATCTCGACGCCGGTGACGATCGTGTCGGGGCTCGCGGCCGCGGCACGGCGCGGGATTCTCGTGAAGGGCGGCGTATATCTCGAAGAAGGCCGCAAGCTCGCATGGCTTGCGCTCGACAAGACCGGCACGATCACGCACGGCAAGCCGGTGCAGACCGATTTCGACCCGCATGCGACGGACGTCGACGCGGCGCGCGTGCGTCACCTCGGCGCGAGCCTCGCGGCGCGTTCCGATCACCCCGTGTCGCAGGCGATCGCCGCCGCGGCCCGCGACGCGCAGACGGCAGCGTTCGCCGATGTAGAGGACTTCGAAGCACTCGTCGGGCGCGGCGTGCGCGGCACGATCGACGGCACGCGCTACTGGCTCGGCAACCACCGCCTCGTCGAGGAGCTCGAACGCTGCTCGCCGGCGCTGGAGGCGAAGCTCGACGCGCTCGAGCGGCAGGGCAAGAGCGTCGTGATGCTGGTCGACGACACGCGCGTGCTCGGCATCTTCGCGGTGGCCGACACGATCAAGGACACCAGCCGCGCGGCGATCGCCGACCTGCACGCGCTCGGCATCCGCACCGCGATGCTGACCGGCGACAACCCGCACACCGCGCAGGCGATTGCGCGGCAGGCCGGCATCGACGATGCGCGCGGCAACCAGTTGCCCGAGGACAAGCTTGCGGCGGTCGAGGAACTGTCGGCGGGCGGTGCGGGCGCGGTCGGGATGGTCGGCGACGGCATCAACGACGCACCGGCGCTCGCGCGCGCCGACATCGGCTTCGCGATGGGCGCGATGGGCACCGACACGGCGATCGAGACGGCCGACGTCGCGCTGATGGACGACGACCTGCGCAAGATCCCCGCGTTCGTGCGGCTGTCGCGCGCGACGCACCGCGTGCTGGTGCAGAACATCGGCTTCGCGCTCGGCGTGAAGATCGTGTTCCTCGGCCTCACGGTCGCGGGGCTCGGCACGATGTGGATGGCCGTGTTCGCCGATGCGGGCGCGAGCCTGATCGTCGTCGGCAACGGGCTGCGGCTGCTGTCGAAGACGGGTGTGTTCGACGGCGCGACTGCGAAGCGATGAGGAGCGGGCGATGAGCTTTCTGAAGCGGATCCTGGGCGGCCACGGTGGCGGTGGCCACGGCAGCGGCGGGCATCACGGCGGGCAGCAACGCGGCGGTCACGGCGGCCACGATGCACGCGGCCGCGACCGGCACGGATGGGGCTGGCAGCCGTCGGCCGACGCGCAGGGCGGCCCGGGCGGCAACGTGCCGCTGCGCCAGCTCGCGTGCGCAGGCTGCGGCGCGATCAACGCCGCGGATGCGCGATTCTGCGCGCAGTGCGGCGTATCGCAGCGCGGCAAGGCGTGCAGCCGGTGCCACGCGGCACTGGCCGCCGACGCGCGCTTCTGCCCTGGCTGCGGGACGCAGGCCGGGTAAGGCGCGATCGCCGGCCGTGCTGCCGGCCGTGCTGCCGGCGTGACGGCCGATCCCCAAGACGGCACGGCGTGCGGGCTCGGAACCCCCGCGCCACGCAACACCGCTCAACGCAGCGGCAAATGAATCTCGGTGCGCAGGTCGGCCGGCGCCGCATCCATCGGCGTATTCAGATACAGCTCGAACGGCGGCGCGTCGGCGGCTTCACGGCCCGAGTGCCGCAGCCAGTCGCCGTACAGCCACTGGTAGGCCGTCTTCAGGTCCGCATACGGCCCCGTGTGCAGCAACACCGCGTACTCGCCGCCGGCAACCGCGATGCGCTCCACGGGCGGCGTCGGCTCGACGTCGGGCGCGCCGTCGGCCGGCACGAAGCACGCCTTCGCGCGCAACTGCGCCTCGGGCGTCGTATCCGGATCGTCGTAGAAGATCCCGATCATCCGCGCGCCGGGGCCGATCAGCCCGTGCCGCCCGGCCCACGCGCCGATCTGCCCGAACGCGTCGCCGACCTTCAGGTACGCGCCCGTATGCGGCACCGCATAACCGCGCAGTTCCGGCAGCCGCCGGATCTCGACTTCCTGCTTGAACATGTCTTCCTCTCCTCGCTATAACGGATAAATCGGCCGGTGGACCCCGGCGAGCCGGTGCTGCGCGGGCGGCACGCCGTAAGCATCGCGAAATGCGCGGGCGAACGCGTGCGTCGAGCCGTAGCCGGCGCGTCGCGCGATCGCGTCGAGCGGCAGCGCCGTGCACACGAGATCCTCGGACGCGCGCACGATCCGCATCCGCCGCACCGTCAGCACGATCGACTCGCCGTAGAGCGCGCGATATACGCGCTGCCAGTGATACGGCGACAGGCACGCGATTTCGGCGAGCCGGTTCAGGTCGAGCGTGTCGTCGAGGTGCGCGAGGATGTAGTCGTGAACGCGCGCGATGCGTGCCGCATAGCGGGTCCAGGCGGGCGTTTCGGCTTTCGTGTCGACGGTCATGCGTGCATCCCGGGCAAGAGTCGACGTCACGGTAGCACGCCGCCGATTGATAAATCTTGCGGAAATGCGTAGGGCAAACAATTCCGGCCCTTTTTATTTTGGCGAAATTGGGTCTCGTTCCCGTCGATCTATGTCTAAAGTTAAAGACGGTGAAATCGGGTGATCGCGTCATTTTTCTCGGGTAAGTTGCTCGGACGGCAACGCACGGTTTTCGGAGTACGCAGGTAGTTCGTCGATGTTCAATCGCAACGCCACGTTTTCGGGAGAAGAAGAAATGGATGCTTCCAGCTTCATCACGTCGCTGCAGACCACGCTAGGCGGATACCTGCCCAAGATCGCCGGCGCGATCGGCATCCTGGTGATCGGCTGGCTGATCGCCGTGGCGGTGCGGGCCGGCGCGCTCCGGCTGCTCAACGCTCTGAAGGTCGATCAGCGGATCAACGAAAGCACCGGCCAGGGCGCGTGCGTCGAGCGGATCATCGCCGGCGGGCTGTTCTGGCTCGTGCTGCTCGTCACCGCGGTGGGCATCTTCAACGTGCTCAACCTCTACGCGGTCTCCAATCCGTTCTCGCTGCTCGTCACGCACATCGTCAACTACCTGCCGAACCTGATCGGCGGCGCGGCGCTGACGCTGATCGCGTGGCTGATCGCATCGCTGCTGCGCAGCCTCGCGAACCGCGCGCTGAAGGCGAGCAAGGTCGACGACAAGCTGTCCGAAAGCGCGGGCATGCAGCCGATGAGCGGCTATCTCGGCGACGTGCTGTTCTGGCTCGTGATCCTGATGTTCCTGCCGGCGATTCTCGCGTCGTTCGCGCTGTCCGGCCTGCTGTCGCCGGTGCAGGGGATGGTCGACAAGCTGCTCGCGATCGTGCCGAACCTGTTCGCGGCCGCGGTGATCGGCTTCGTCGGCTGGATCGTCGCGCGCGTGCTGCGCGGTCTCGTGACGAACCTGCTCGTCGCCGCCGGCGCCGATCGCCTCACGCAAGGCCTCGACAGCCCGACGCCGGTGCGCGTGTCGAGCCTGATCGGCACCATCGTCTACGTGTTCGTGTTCGTGCCGACGCTGATCTCCGCCCTCGACGCGCTGAAGATCGACGCGATCTCGATCCCGGCCACCAACATGCTGAACCAGTTCCTCGGCGCGGTGCCGGACATCGTCGCGGCGATCGTGATCGTGCTCGTCACGTTCTACTTCGCGCGCTTCGTCGCGTCGCTCGCGCAGAAGCTGCTGGAGGCCGCCGGCGTCGACGGGCTGCCGGCCGTGCTCGGCGTCGAGCGCGTGTTTTCGGGGATCCTGCAGCCGTCGGTGCTGGTCGCGCGGCTGATCGTGTTCTTCGCGATGCTGTTCGCGTCGGTCGAGGCCGCGAACCGGCTCGGCTTCACGCAGGTGCGCGACGTCGTCACGCTGTTCATCGAATTCGGCGGCCACGTGCTGATGGGCGGCGTGATCCTCGTGATCGGCGTGTGGCTCGCGGGCCTTGCGCGCCGCGTGATCGAGCAGGCCGACCGCGAGCACAGCGTGCTGTTCGCGCGGATCGCGCAATTCGCGATCCTCGGCCTGGTGTTCGCGATGGGGCTGCGCGCGATGGGCATCGCCAACGAGATCGTGCAGCTCGCGTTCGGCCTCGTGCTCGGCGCGATCGCGGTGGCGGTCGCGCTGTCGTTCGGCCTCGGCGGCCGCGAAGCCGCCGGCAAGCTGCTCGACCGCTGGTTCAACCAGCGCGGCGGCGGCCCGTCGGGCCAGTAAGCGTCGGCCGTCCGGCCGCCTCGTGCGGCCGGACGGCGCGTGCGGGACGACCGCGACGCGCGGCCGGCGTTGCCGTCAGCGAAACGTCAGCCGTCATCTTTGCCGAATTTCGATAACACGTCGTTTAATGACTCTCTAGCATCGATTCTCAGTCGCGCGGGCCTGGCAGGCCGGCGCCTTTCAGGAGAATCCGATGAAAGCAGAGTCGAATGGCCGGCCCGTCGCCGGCGCCAAGTCGTCCGGCCAGCCCGCGCTGCAGCAGACGCTCGGGACCTGGCAACTGTGGGGCATCGCGGTCGGCCTCGTGATTTCAGGCGAATACTTCGGCTGGAGCTACGGCTGGGCGAGTGCGGGCACGCTGGGTTTCGTCGTCACCGCGCTGTTCGTCGCGGCGATGTACACCACCTTCATCTTCAGCTTCACCGAACTGACGACGTCGATCCCGCACGCGGGCGGCCCGTTCGCGTATGCGCGCCGCGCGTTCGGCCCGGCGGGCGGCTATCTCGCCGGCGCGGCAACGCTCGTCGAATTCGTGTTCGCGCCCCCCGCGATCGCGCTCGCGATCGGCGCGTACCTGCACGTGCAGTTTCCGGGGCTCGAACCGAAACACGCGGCGATGGGCGCGTATCTCGTGTTCATGGCGCTGAACATCGTGGGCGTGCAGATCGCCGCGACGTTCGAGCTGGTCGTCACGCTGTTCGCGATCTTCGAGCTGCTGGTGTTCATGGGCGTCGTGTCGCCGGGCTTCGCGTGGAGCAACTTCATGAAGGGCGGCTGGTCGGGCGCCGATCATTTCAGCGTCGGCGCATTCCACGGCATGTTCGCGGCGATCCCGTTCGCGATCTGGTTCTTCCTCGCGATCGAAGGCGTCGCGATGGCCGCCGAGGAGGCGAAGAACCCGAAGCGCTCGATCCCGATCGCCTACGTGGCCGGCATCCTGACGCTCGTCGCGCTGGCCATCGGCGTGATGGTGTTCGCCGGCGGCGCGGGCGACTGGACCAAGCTCGCGAACATCAACGACCCGCTGCCGCAGGCGATGAAGTACATCGTCGGCGCGAACAGCGGCTGGATGCACATGCTCGTGTGGCTCGGGCTGTTCGGGCTCGTCGCGTCGTTCCACGGGATCATTCTCGGCTATTCGCGCCAGATCTTCGCGCTGGCCCGCGAAGGCTACCTGCCGGAATGGCTCGGCAAGGTGCATCCGCGCTTCAAGACCCCGCATCGCGCGATCCTCGCGGGCGGCGTGGTCGGCATCGCGGCGATCTACAGCGACGAGCTGATCCAGTTCGGCGGCCAGACGCTCACCGCGAACATCGTGACGATGTCGGTGTTCGGCGCGATCGTGATGTATATCGTAAGCATGGCGGCGCTGTTCAAGCTGCGCCGTTCGCAGCCGAACATGGCGCGGCCCTTCCGCGCGCCGCTGTACCCGTTCTTCCCGGCATTCGCGATCGTTGCGGCCCTGATTTGCCTCGCGACCATGGTGTACTTCAACGGGCTGGTGGCGATGGTGTTCGTCGCGTTCCTCGCGCTCGGCTACGCGTACTTCCTCGCGACCCGTTCGCAGCGCGCGAGCGCGCCGGCCGACGTGCTGCTGGAGGAATGAGGATGACGAACCCGAACGGCCGCTGGTGACGGCATCCGGCGCGCCCCGTCGAACGGGCGCGCCGTTGGCGTTTCGCAAGGCAAGGACTGGCAAGGAGATTCGAACGATGTCCTACACGGAGACGATCGGCCCGCGTACGTACCGCTTCGCGGACCTGAAGACGCTGCTCGCGAAGGCGAGCCCGCTGCGCTCCGGCGACCAGCTCGCCGGCGTCGCGGCGGCGAGCGAGGAGGAGCGCGTCGCCGCGAAGATCGCGCTCGCGGGCGTGCCGCTGAAGGCGTTCCTGAACGAGGCGGTGATTCCGTACGAACACGACGAGGTCACGCGCCTGATCCTCGACGATCACGACGCGGCCGCGTTCGCGGAAATCTCGCACCTCACCGTCGGCGACTTCCGCAACTGGCTGCTGTCGCCCGCGGCCGACGGCGCCGCGCTCGAACGGATCGCGCCGGGCCTCACGCCCGAGATGGTCGCGGCCGTGTCGAAGCTGATGCGCAACCAGGACCTGATCGCGGCCGCGCGCAAGCGCCGCGTCGTCACGCGCTTTCGCAACACGGTCGGGCTGCCGGGCCGGATGTCGGTGCGGCTGCAGCCGAACCATCCGACGGACGACGTGAAGGGCATCGCCGCGTCGATGCTCGACGGGCTGATGTACGGCTGCGGCGACGCGATGATCGGCATCAACCCGGCGACCGACAGCCTCGCGGCGATCGTGAAGCTGCTCGCGATGATCGACGGGTTCCGCGAGCGCTACGGCGTGCCGACGCAGTCGTGCGTGCTCACCCACGTGACCAATACGATCGCGGCGATCGAGAAGGGCGCGCCGGTCGACCTGGTGTTCCAGTCGATCGCGGGCACCGAGAAGGCGAACGCGAGCTTCGGGATCTCGCTCGCGCTGCTCGGCGAGGCGCACGAGGCCGCGTTGTCGCTCGGGCGCGGCACCGTCGGCAACAACCTGATGTATTTCGAGACGGGCCAGGGCAGCGCGCTGTCGGCGAACGCGCATTTCGGCGTCGACCAGCAGACCTGCGAGGTGCGCGCGTATGCGGTCGCGCGCAAGTTCGATCCGTTCCTCGTGAACACGGTGGTCGGCTTCATCGGGCCGGAATACCTGTACGACGGCAAGCAGATCATTCGCGCGGGGCTCGAGGATCACTTCTGCGGCAAGCTGCTCGGCGTGCCGATGGGCTGCGACATCTGCTACACGAATCACGCGGAAGCCGACCAGGACGACATGGACACGCTGCTGACGCTGCTGGGCGCCGCCGGCATCAACTTCATCATGGGGATTCCGGGCGCGGACGACGTGATGCTGAACTACCAGAGCACGTCGTTTCACGACCAGCTCTACGTGCGCGAGGTGCTCGGCCTGCGCCGCGCGCCCGAGTTCGAGGAATGGCTGGAGACGATGGAGATCGCCGACGCGCACGGCGCGCTGCGCGCCGCGAACGCGCGCGTGCCGCTGCTCGCGGGCGCGAACGACTGGATGGGGATTTCGGCATGAGCGACGCCGTCGAAAAGAATCCGTGGGCGCAGCTGAAGTCGTTCACGAACGCGCGGATCGCGCTCGGCCGCGCGGGCAGCAGCCTGCCGACCGCGCCGCTGCTCGCGTTCAACCTGTCGCACGCGCAGGCGCGCGACGCCGTGCACCAGCCGCTCGACGCGGACGCGCTGCGCCGCGAGATCGACGCGGCCGGCTTCGCGACGCTCGGCGTGCAGAGCGCGGCGCCCGATCGCCAGCATTACCTGCGCCGGCCCGATCTGGGCCGCAAGCTGTCCGACGACGGCCGCGCGCTGCTGGCCGGCTACGGCGCGGCGCTCGACGATGCGCCGGACGTCGTGTTCGTGGTCGGCGACGGGCTGTCGGCCTTCGCGGCCGCGAAGCAGGCGCTGCCGTTGCTGCAGGCGATGCGGCCGCGGCTCGACGCGGACGGCTGGCGGGTCGGCCCGGTGGTGGTCGCGACGCAGGCGCGCGTCGCGCTCGGCGACGAGATCGGCGAGCTGCTGCGCGCGCAGGTCGTCGCGATGCTGATCGGCGAACGGCCGGGGCTCAGTTCGCCGGACAGCCTCGGCGTGTACCTGACCTGGGCGCCGAAGGTCGGCTGCCACGACGCGCTGCGCAACTGCATCTCGAACGTACGCCCCGAAGGGCTGCCGCATGCCGCCGCCGCGCACAAGCTGCATTACCTGATGACGCATGCGCGCAGGCTCAAGCTGACGGGCGTCGGCCTGAAGGACGACAGCGACGCGTTGTTGCCGCAGGCCGAAGCGGAGCGGATCGGCGCGGTGTGACGGGGCGCCCCGTCTACTTGAACAACCGCTCGCACAGGAAGTCGACGAACACGCGCAGCTTCGGCGACAGCTGCCGGCTCGACGGCCACACGATCGAGAACTGCCCCGGCGCGATCCGGTAGTCGTCGAGCACGGTGACGAGCGCGCCCGTGTCCAGCGCGTCGCGCGCGAGGAAGTCGGGCATGTAGCCGATGCCGAGCCCCGCCATCACTGCGCCGCGCAGCGCTTCCATGTTGTTGCAGGTCATCGCGGTACGCAGCTTCAGCGGCGTGCCGTCGTCGGCGGAGAGTGCCCAGTCCTGCAGCTTGCCGGTGGTCGGGAAACAGTAGCGCACGCAATCGTGCGTTTCGAGATCGTGCGGCGCCCGCGGCAGGCCGGCCCGCGCGAGATACGCGGGCGTCGCGCACAGCACGAACGCGAACGGGCCGAGCCGCCGCGACATCAGGCTCGAATCCGACAGCGGGCCGCTGCGGATCACCGCGTCGAAGCCGCCTTCGACGACATCGACCATCCGGTCGTTGAAATCCAGGTCGAGCTCGACGTCCGGATAGCGCTGCCTGAATTCGGGCAGCACCGGCAGCAGGAACCGGTAGCCGATCACCGGCAGGCTCACGCGCAGCTTGCCGCGCGGGCGCTGCGCGGAGGCCGTCACCGTCGCCTCCGCATCACGAAAATCCTCGAGGATCCGCTGGCAGCGTTCGTAGAAATGGCGCCCTTCGTCGGTCAGCGTGACGCGCCGCGTCGTGCGGTTGAACAGGCGCACGCCGAGCGACTGCTCGAGCCGCGCGATCGTCTTGCCGACCGCGGAGGCCGAGATGCCGAGCGCGCGGCCGGCCGCGACGAAGCTGAGCGCTTCGGCGGTGCGGACGAAGGCGGCGATGCCGTTCAGGTTTTCCATCGACGTAGGCGGGCGCGAATCGGTGAATTGAAGAATTTTAGTCCGCTATATGCGGAGCTTCACGTTGTTTTTCGACGATTGAATCGAAATTATCCTTGATCGCGCTTGAGGCGCATCCGCGCCGGCTTTTCGAGGAGCGATGATGGATCACCCGTTTTCAGCCGCTACAGCCACGTCGGCGCGCCGGCGCGCGTGGGTGCTGGCCGCCGTCTGCATGGCGGCCGTCGCGCTGCCGCTGTCGTTTTCGGGCGGCGCGGTCGCGACACCCGCGATCGGCCGCGACCTGCACGGCGGCCCGGTCGCGATGAACTGGATCACCAACGCGTTCATGCTCGCGTTCGGCAGTTTCCTGATGGCGGCGGGCGCGCTGGCCGACCAGTTCGGCCGCAAGCGCGTGTTCGCGATCGGCGTCGGCGGCTTCACGCTGATGTCGGTGGCGCTCGCGTTCGCGCCGTCGATGCTCGCCGTCGACCTGCTGCGCGCCGCGCAGGGGCTCGCGGCGGCCGCGGCGCTCGCGGGCGGCACGGCCGCGCTCGCGCAGGAGTTCGACGGCGCGGCGCGCACGCGCGCGTTCAGCCTGCTCGGCACGACGTTCGGGATCGGGCTCGCGTTCGGGCCCGTGCTCGCCGGCGGCCTGATCGCGCATTTCGGCTGGCGCGCGATCTTCGTCACGGGCGCGGCGGCAGGCGCGTTGTCGCTCGCGTTCGGGCTGCCGCGCATGCACGAGTCGCGCGATCCGCACGCGACCGGGCTCGACTGGCCCGGCACGGCCGCGTTCACCGCCGCGCTCACGCTGTTCACGTTCGGCGTGATCGAGGCGCCCGCGCGCGGCTGGACGCATCCGCTCGTCGTCGCGCTGCTGGCGGCCGCGGCGCTGGGCGCGTGCGCGTTCGTCGCGATCGAAACGCGCGTCGCGCGGCCGATGCTCGACCTGTCGCTGTTCCGGATTCCGCGCTTCGTCGGCGTGCAGGTGCTGCCGGTGTCGACCTGCTGCTGCTACATCGTGCTGCTCGTCGTGTTGCCGCTGCGCTTCATCGGCATCGACGGCTTCAGCGAAATCGGCGCGGGCTGGCTGATGCTCGCGATCTCCGCGCCGATGCTGGTCGTGCCGCTCGTCGCGGCGACGCTCACGCGCTGGCTGTCGGCCGGCGTGATCTCGGGGCTCGGGCTCCTGCTCGCGGCGGCGGGCCTCGTATGGCTGGACGTCGCGCTGCGCGGCGGCGCGGGGCCGGCGGCGATCGCGCCGATGCTCGCGATCGGCGTCGGGGCCGGCATGCCGTGGGGGCTGATGGACGGGCTGTCGGTCAGCGTCGTGCCGAAGGAGCGCGCGGGGATGGCGACCGGAATTTTCAGCACGACGCGCGTGGCGGGCGAGGGGATCGCGCTCGCGATCGCCGGCGCGGTGCTGGCGACGCTCGCGCACGCCGATTTGCGGCAGGCGGCGGGCGCGTCCGACGCGGCGTTGCGCGCGGCCGCGCGGCTCGCCACCGGCGATCTCGCCGGCGCGGCGGCCGTGTTGCCGGGCGTCGGGCGTACGGCGCTGCTCGCGAGCTATACGCACGCGTTCGATCGGCTGCTGATCGGGCTCGCGGTCGTCACGGTGCTGTGTGCGGTGGTGGTGTTCGCGTTTCTGGGTGCACGGCCCGGGGTGACCGAAGCGCGCGGCGACGACGGCGAACATGCGCATTCCGACGCGCCGGCGCGCGGCCGAATCGAATCGGCTTGCGCGGAGGCAAGCGGGCGGTGAGCGGGGCGTCGCCGGGCGCGCGGGTCGACGACGACATGGCGCCGCGCCTCACGCCAGCACGAGCGGCGGCAATCCCGCATCGGCCCGCGCCTGCGCGCTTTCCACCTCGACGACCACATAGCGCAGCGCATCGGGCCACAGGTGCGCGCGACTGCCGGCATCTTCGTCGATCGCCGCGCGCCCTTGCACGAGCCACGTCGTCTGCCGGACGAAATCGACGAACAGCAGCGCGATCGCCGGATTCACGAGCAGGTTGCCGATCGTGTTGAACAGGTTGTTGCCCGCGAAATCGGGCAGCACGAGCGTACGGCGATCGGGCAGGTCGACGAGCGGGGCGAACGAACCGTCCGCGCGCGGCTGCCGGCCGCGATACGAGCAGTCGCCGTCGCCCGCCGCGTTCGCGGTCGCGACGATCAGGAAAGCCTGTTCGTGGATGAACGCGACGGCATCGTCGCCGAGGGGGCGCGGGTCGTTCATGGTTTGGTCGGCGCATGGCCGGTGCGTGCGGATCCGCGTTCCGCACGCAAGCGACATGCCACGCCGCGAGCGGGGCGCGCGGCGACGCGCGCGCGGGCGCGCTGTGGAAAATCAGAACACCCGCCGCGCCGCCTGTGCCGTCGCGGTGTTCAGATTCGGCACACTCGTTATCCGTGCGCCGGCACCGCCCGCGGCGGGCGGCCGGACGCACCGCTCCTGTTCCGTTTTCGGCCGATTTGGCACGCATGTTGCGTAAACCGTGCAGCGCGATCCAACCGGCGCTGCATTCACACAAGCACGATGAACAGGAGACATGTATGAACCCGTTTGACCTGAAACAACTGGGCCTCGACGTCGAATATCCGTATCGTCAGCAGTACGACAACTACATCGGCGGCAAGTGGGTTGCGCCGGTGAAGGGCGAGTATTTCGAGAACGTGTCGCCGATCAACGGCAAGCCGTTCTGCCGCGTGCCGCGCTCCGGCGCCGACGACATCGAGGTCGCGCTCGATGCCGCGCACGCCGCGCGCCGCAAGTGGGGCAAGACGTCGGTCGCCGAGCGCGCGAACCTGCTGCTCGCCGCCGCCGACCGGATGGAAAAGAACCTGAAGCTGCTCGCGGTGGCCGAGACGATCGACAACGGCAAGCCGCTGCGCGAGACGATGGCGGCCGACCTGCCGCTCGCGATCGACCACTTCCGCTATTTCGCGGGCTGCATCCGCGCGCAGGAAGGCGGCATTTCCGAGATCGACGACAACACCGTCGCGTATCACTTCCACGAGCCGCTCGGCGTCGTCGGCCAGATCATCCCGTGGAACTTCCCGCTGCTGATGGCCGCATGGAAGCTCGCGCCGGCGCTCGCGGCCGGCTGCTGCGTCGTGATGAAGCCGGCCGAGCAGACGCCCGCGTCGGTGCTGGTGCTGATGGAGCTGATCGGCGACCTGTTCCCGGCCGGCACGATCAACATCGTCAACGGCTTCGGCAAGGAAGCGGGCGAGGCGCTCGCGACCAGCAAGCGCATCGCGAAGATCGCGTTCACCGGCTCGACGCCGGTCGGCAAGCACATCCTGCGCACCGCGGCCGAGAGCCTGATCCCGTCGACGGTCGAACTGGGCGGCAAGAGCCCGAACATCTTCTTCGCCGACGTGCTCGACCAGGACGACGCGTTCCTCGACAAGGCGCTCGAAGGGCTCGCGATGTTCGCGCTGAACCAGGGCGAGGTGTGCACGTGCCCGTCGCGGATCCTGATCCAGGAATCGATCTACGAACGCTTCATCGAGAAGGCCGTCGCGCGCGTCGAGCGCATCAAGGCCGGCCACCCGCTCGACCTGCAGACGATGATCGGCGCGCAGGCGTCGCAGCAGCAGCTCGACAAGATCCTGTCGTACATCGACATCGGCCGCGACGAAGGCGCGCAATGCCTGACGGGCGGCGAGCGCACGGCACCGGCCGCCGACCTCGGCACGGGCTACTACGTGAAGCCGACGATGCTGCTCGGCAACAACAAGATGCGCGTGTTCCAGGAAGAGATCTTCGGGCCGGTCGCGTCGGTGATGACGTTCAAGGACGAGCAGGAAGCGATCGAACTCGCGAACGACACGTTCTACGGGCTTGGCGCGGGAGTGTGGACGCGCAACGGCACGCGCGCGTACCGGATGGGCCGCGAGATCGAGGCCGGCCGCGTGTGGACCAACTGCTACCACCTGTACCCCGCGCATGCGGCGTTCGGCGGCTACAAGCAGTCGGGTATCGGCCGCGAGACGCACAAGATGGCGCTGTCGAACTATCAGCAGACGAAGTGCCTGCTGGTCAGCTACCAGGCCGAGGCGCTCGGGTTCTTCTGATCGCCGGCGCGGGGAGGCGAAGTGCGGGCCGGGCGGCGGCGCAATGCTGCCCGGTGCGGTGGCCGGTGCCGGACGGCGGCGTGTCGTCCGACGCCGGATCGCCGTGCAACGTTCGACGGTCCGGGCGATCGTCCGGCACTTCGCCGTTTTTCGCCTTTCGTCATTCGATACGCGCGTCGGCTGCGCGGCACCGGCCGTCGCGCGTTCGCGCCCGCATCGCGCATCCATCGATGGCCCCGACGGAAACCAGCATGGCAGAACCGCCCCGATCCTATCCGCGTCACCCGGTGTTCCACGCGGGCGAGCTCGACGCGCAGCACCGGTTCGGCGTCGCCGACGAAGCCGAGCGGATGAGCGACGTCGTCACGACGCGGCTGAGCATCGGCGTGCGCCAGTTCGTCGAATCGCAGCCGTTCATGTTCGTCGGCACGACGTGCGGCGGCCCGGCGCGCGTGACCTGCGACATCGTGCAGGGCATGCGCGACGCGAACGGCGACCTGTGGCCGGTCGTGCGCGTGATCGACACGAAGACGCTGCGCTTCGCGCTGCCGACGCACGGCGACGGCGACCGGATCGATCCGCGCGCGTGCGACGGCAGCGGCATCGGGCTGTTGTTCATCGATTTCGTGCGCGGCATCCGTTATCGGATCAACGGCCGCGCGACGTTGCGCGCCGATCTGCCGGCGGCGGATGCCGCGCCCTGGCCGGCCGGCAGCCCGATCGTCGAGCTGGCGGTCGCGCAGGCGTACGGCAATTGCGGCACGCGGGTCGTGCGGTTGCGGCCGGGCGCGTAGCGCGTCGCCGGGCTGCGCGCTGCGCGCATGCCGCACCCGCGCGGTGCGTGGCGTGCCGCCTCCGGGTGCGCCCTCATGGCGCGCGGCGGCCGCACGGCGTGCAATGACGGGCTTGTCGCCGGACCGCGCGGTTCGGCACGGGACTTGCGTGTTGGACGCAGTTCCGGGCGGGTGAGGAGAACACGATGGGTCAACGAGTGGAGTGCATGGCCGAGCCGACGGCCGAGGACACGCGGTGCAGCGCGCAGGGCGACGACGCGCTCGCCGGCCAGGCCGTGGTCAGCGTCGCGCACGACGCCGACGAGCAGGCGCGCAACCTGATCGGCTGGCGGCAGACTTACGACCAGCTCGCGGCCGGCCGTTTCGTCGGCACGCTGACCGAGCTGCCGCTCGACACGATGAAGCTGTTTCGCGAATCGACCAGCCACCTGCTGCGCCAGGCATGCGAGGTGCGCGGCGACGCGTACTGGTTCGGCATCCCGCTGGTCAGCGACGGCACCGCGCGCGTCGATGCGTGCCGCATCGGGCCCGGTGCGCTCGCGTTCCGGCCCGGCAACGTCGAATTCGAATTGCTGACGCCCGCGCAGTTCTCGATCTACGGCGTGGTCGTGCGCGGCGATGTGCTGCGCCGCTACGCGGAGGAAGTCGAACACCGCGCGCTCGACGAACGGCTGTTCACGCAGCGCGTGATCCAGGTCGGCGATACGCGGCTCGCGCGCCTGTGCGCGCTGCTCGGCCGCCGGCTCGACGGCGCGGCGGCCGTGGGCGGGCCGCTGCCCGACGCGCAGCGCGACGACCTGCAGGCCGAGGTGCTGGCCGCGCTGTTCGATGCGTGCGCGCAACCCGCGGACGACGGCGTCGGCGGCGCGCCGTCGACACGGCGCTGGATCGTCGAGCAGGCGCGCGAGTACGTGCTCGCGCACCGCACGCGCCCGGTCGGCGTGCCCGAGCTATGCGAGCAACTGCACGTGAGCCGGCGCACGCTGCAGTACTGCTTCCAGGACGTGCTCGGCATGGCGCCCGCGACCTACCTGCGCACGCTGCGGCTGAACGGCGCGCGGCGCGACCTGTGCGGGCGGGCGGCCGGCTCGGTGCAGGACGTCGCGGAGGCGTGGGGCTTCTGGCACCTGAGCCAGTTCGCGACCGACTATCGGCGGCTGTTCGGCAAGCGGCCGTCGGAGACGCTGCGCGAGCGCGCGGTGACGGTGGCGGCCGGATGAATTGGGCGGCGGCCCATGGCTGCCGCTGCACGCCCGATCCTTCGGGCGATTTTCGTTTTTCTATCCGGACGTAGCCGCCGCGTCGCGCGGCGCAGGCCACGGCACGGCATCCCAGTCGATCGCCCGGTATGCGGCTTCGACCGCCGCGAGATCGTCCGGTTGCTCGCTGCGATGCAGCCCGTGCAATTCGGCCGGCACGTCGAGCGCGACCGGCACGCAGCGCGGATAGTCGCGCACGCGCAGCGCCGGCCCGATCGTCGTGAAACAGCCGAGCGTCGGCACGTCGAAGCCGTCGGCGAGATGCAGCGCGGACGTATCGGGCGCGAACAGCACGCTCGCCCCCTTGACCCAGGCAATGAAGCGCGCGGTGTCGGCCGCGTCGCGGCTCACGTCGACGTAAGCGGGATGCGCGACCGGGCCGAAGCCGACCACCGGCAGCCCGTAACGCTGCGCGAGTCGCTCGACGAACGTCGCGTGCAGCGCCGGCGGCACGCTGCGCACCGCGGTGCTCGCGGTCGGGCAGAACAGCACGTATGGCCGCCGCCATTCGGCCGGCAGCGTGGGCAGCCGCAGCCGCGCGAGCCAGCGGTTGCGCTTCGCGGCGGGCGGCACCGTGGCCGGATCGGCGCCGAGCGCGTCCAGGAAGAAGTCGATCATCGGCTGCCGCGCGAACGCGGGCCAATACAGGTGGTTGCCGAGATCGACGCACGGCGCGTGCGCGGGCAGCGCATCGGCGGCGCACGGCAGCGCACGCGACGGCGCGACGACGTCGGCCGCGAGCGCATACAGCGCGTCGACGTAGCGCGGCGCGCGGGCCGGCCGGAACAGCGTGAAGCGCAGGCCGGGATACATCGCGCGCAGCGCGGCGAGCGCGGTCAGCCCGATCACCGAGTCGCCGAGCGTGACGCCCATTCCGTTGATCACGTGCACGTCCGTCATGCGGTCGTAGTCGAGCCGGAACGGCTGGCGCGCGGCGTGCAGCAGGCCGAGCGCCGGCGCGGCCGGCACGTGATCCTCCGCGGGGCCGCCGCCGTGCTCGAGGTCGTACGGCGCGACGAGCGTGCCGTCGGGCGCGAGCAGCGTGCCGGGGTGGGCGAGCGCGTCGTCGCGCGACAGCGCGAGGCCGGCCGCGGCGGTGCGCCGTTCCACGGTCATGCGCCGCGCGCGCGGCGGCCCTGTTCGCGGATCTGCTCGAGCGTCGCGGCCGGCGTGCTGGCGTCCTGCGGGATGCGGATCTCGATCAGCGCCGGCAGCCCGCAGGTCAGTGCGCGCTCCAGCGCGGGCGCGAAGTCGGCGGTGCGCTCGACCGTCTCGCCATGCGCGCCGAACGCGCGCGCATACGCGGCGAAATCGGGATTCGTGAGCCCGGTGCCGTGCACGCGCCCAGGATAGTTGCGCTCCTGATGCATGCGGATCGTGCCGAAATGCCCGTTGTTGACGACGATTGCGACGATGTTCAGCCCGTACTGCATCGCGGTCGCGAGTTCGTTGCCGGCCATCATGAAGCAGCCGTCGCCGGCGAGCGCGACGACGGCGCGTGACGGATACAGCGACTTGGCGGCGAGCGCGGCGGGCAGTCCGTAGCCCATCGCGCCGCTGGTCGGCGCGAGCTGCGAGCGGAAGTGCCGGTACGCGAAGTGGCGATGCAGCCAGATCGCGTAGTTGCCGGCGCCGTTGGTCAGGATCGCGTCGTGCGGCAGGCGCTCGCGCAGCTGCACCATCACGTCGCCGAGCTGGACGTCGCCGGGCATCGGCAGCGGCGCATGCCATTCGCGGTATGCACGGTGCGCGTCGGCGGCCGTGCCGGCCCACGCGGGGTGCGCCGACGGTTCGAGCGCGGCGAGCGGCGCCGCGATCTCCGGCATCCCCGACACGATCGGCAGATCGGCCGCATACACGCGGCCGAGCTCGTCCGCGCCCTGATGCACGTGGATCAGCGTCTGGTGCGTCTTCGGGATGTCGAGCAGCGTGTAGCCGCCGGTCGTCGCTTCGCCCAGGCGCGGGCCGAGCACCAGCAGCAGGTCGGCGTCGCGGATCCGCTTGCCGAGCGCGGGATTGATCCCGAGACCGACGTCGCCCGCGTAGTTCGGGTGCGCGTTGTCGAAGGTGTCCTGGAAGCGGAACGCGCATGCGACCGGCAGTTGCCAGCGCTCGACGAAGGTGCGCAGGTTCGCGCATGCGTCGGGCGTCCAGCCGCTGCCGCCGACGATCGCGAACGGCCGCTCGGCGCGCGCGAGCCGTTCGCGCAGCTCGTCGACCTGCGCGGCCGACGGCGATGCCGCGACGCGCTTCGCGGCCGGCACGACGGGCTGCGGCGCGCAGGCTTCGGACAGCACGTCCTCGGGCAGCGCGAGCACGACCGGACCGGGCCGGCCGGACGTCGCGACGTGAAAGGCGTGGCTCAGGTATTCGGGAATGCGGCGTGGGTCGTCGATCTGCGCGACCCATTTCGCCATCTGGCCGAACATCCGGCGGTAGTCGATTTCCTGGAAGGCTTCGCGGTCGAGGTGCTCGCGCGCGCACTGGCCGACGAACAGGATCATCGGCGTCGAGTCCTGGAACGCGGTGTGCACGCCGATCGACGCGTGGGTCGCGCCGGGCCCGCGCGTGACGAACGCGATGCCGGGATGGCCGGTCAGCTTGCCGACCGCCTCCGCCATGTTCGCAGCGGCCGCCTCGTGGCGGCAGACGACCGTCTGGATGCGCGCGGTGTCGTCCGCCAGCGCATCGAGTACGGCGAGGAAGCTCTCGCCCGGCACGCAGAACACGCGTTCGACGTGATTGGCGAGCAACGCATCGACGAGCAGTCGCGCGCCGGAGGTGGCGCGTGGCTCGAGATCCTTGGAATGCGACATAGGCTGCCGTCTCCCTGGGTAGCGGGAGCTACAGCTTACGCCTGTCGGCGGGGCGCCGGTGCGCCGGCCGGCGAAAAGTGTCGGAACGAGCGGGGCGGTGGCGCGCCCCGGCGCGTGCGCCCGCCCGCCGTCACCGCATCAGCATTCGACGATATTCACCGCCAGCCCGCCGCGCGACGTTTCCTTGTACTTCGTCTTCATGTCGGCGCCCGTTTCGCGCATCGTCTTGATCACCGAGTCGAGCGACACGTAATGCGAACCGTCGCCGCGCAGCGCCATGCGCGCCGCGTTGACGGCCTTCACCGATGCCATCGCGTTGCGCTCGATGCACGGGATCTGCACCATCCCGCCGACGGGGTCGCAGGTGAGGCCGAGGTTGTGCTCCATCCCGATCTCGGCCGCGTTCTCGACCTGCTGCGGCGTGCCGCCGAGCACGGCCGCGAGCGCGCCGGCCGCCATCGAGCAGGCGACACCCACTTCACCCTGGCAGCCGACTTCCGCACCGGAGATCGACGCGTTGAGCTTGTACAGAATGCCGATCGCGGCGGCCGTCAGCAGGAAGTCGATCACGCCCTGCTCGTTCGCGCCCGGCGTGAAGCGCGTGTAGTAGTGCAGCACGGCGGGGATGATGCCGGCCGCGCCGTTGGTCGGCGCGGTGACGACGCGGCCGCCGGCCGCGTTTTCCTCGTTGACCGCGATCGCGTACAGGTTGATCCAGTCGATCATCGACAGCGGATCCTGCAGCGCACGCTCCGGGCTGCCCGTCAGCGTGCGGTACAGCTGCGGCGCGCGGCGCTTGACCTGGAACGGGCCGGGCAGGTTGCCGTCGGCTTCCGGGTTGCCGATCCCGCAGCCGCGCGACACGCACGACTGCATCACGGCCCAGATCTTCAGCAGCCCGTCGCGCGTCTCTTCCTCGGTGTGCCACGCGCGCTCGTTTTCCCACATCAGCTGCGCGATCGACTTGCCGGTCGACTCGGCCAGCGCGAGCAGCTCGGCGCCGGTGCGGAACGGATGCGTCATCTGCTCGGCCGCGCTCAGCACCTTCGTGTTCGGCGCGCCGGCCGTCACGACGAAGCCGCCGCCGACCGACAGGTAAGTGCGCTCGACCAGCACCGCGCCGTTCGCGTCGGACGCGCGCAGCTTCATGCCGTTCGGGTGCTCGGGCAGCGCCTGGCGGTAGAACGCGATGTTCTCCTTCAGCACGAACGGCACCGGATGCGTGCCGAGCAGCGCGAGCTTCTTCGACTTGCGGACGTCCTCCAGACGCGCGTCGATCGTGTCGGGGTCGACGGTGTCGGGCGCGTCGCCGAGCAGGCCGAGCATCACGCCGCGATCGGTGCCGTGGCCCTTGCCGGTGGCGCCGAGCGAGCCGTACAGCTCGACCTTCACGTTGGCCGTCGCGTCGAGCAGCCCGTCGCGCTCGAGGCCCTGGACGAACATCAGCGCCGCGCGCATCGGTCCGACCGTATGCGAACTGGACGGGCCGATGCCGATCTTGAAGAGGTCAAACACGCTGACTGCCATTTGGATTCCTGCCTTGCTTTGAGAATAGTGCTAACGCGCCTGCAACGGCAGGCACGCGGCGAGCCATGCGGGCGGATTGGGGGAAAGCTGCCGCGCGACGCGGGCATAACGCCCGTCGAGCCGCGCGGCCAGATGAAAGAGTTCAGTGGCGTTTTTCGGGTCCCACTGCCCCGTGTAGCCCGGCAAGCCGGCTTCGCGGCGCTTCGCGTCGAACGGCACCGGCGAATTCACGAATTCCTCGTGCGTCTTTTCGCCGAGCGCGTACGGCACGAGCCAGTCGAGCGCGGCCGCGAGCGTCGCGCCGTTCGCGCCGCGCTCGCGCAGCCAGTTGCGGTTGAAGCGGCGCGCGGCCAGCGCGGCCGTCACCAGCGGCTGGAGGTCATACACCGCGTAGTGCAGCGCGTCGCGCTCCTCGAAATCCCAGGTCTTGCCGTCCGGGCCGATGTTGTCGGCGAGATGCTCGACGAACAGCCGCTGCGCGGCGTTCATCATCTTGCGGTCGCCGAGCGTGAACGCGGACAGCGCAATCAGCTTGATCCGGTGGCTTTGCCAGTTGTTGCGCCAGGTGCCGGCGAGCGGGCGCTTCTGCGCGTCGATCTGCGCGACGTAACCGGCGCCCAGCTTCGCGATGAACGCCGCCGTCGCGTTGCGCGTCTTGACCGGCAGCGCGCTCGCCGTCATGTCGTACGCGACGATCAGGCTGTCGAAGCGCGTCTCGTCGATCGGGTTGAAGCTCGGCTGGTAGGTCGACACCCACGCGGACAGGAAGCGGTCGACGAGCTGCAGGTAACGCGGCGCATTGGTCACGCGCCACGCGAGCGCGGCGTCGCGCATCAGCTCCATGTCCTTGAGCGCGTCGGCGCTCTGGTCGTAGATGCCTTCGTGCGGCAGCGTGCCTTCGGTGTGCACGCGCGGCAACGCCTTCGGCTGCTCGCCGATACGCGCGTCGACGCTGCGGATCAGCGCCTGCACGCCCGGCTCGGCCTGCGTCGTCTCGCTCGCCTGCAACGCGGGCGCCGCGCAGAAATTCATCGCCGCGCGCGCGCTGCCCGCCGTGCCGAGGCCGGCGGCGGCAAACGACAGCGACGCGACGAGCAGCGGCACGAAGCGGCGCGTGCGCGGCCGCTCCCGCGTTGCACCATGGCCCGGAAACATCGGACGCACCATGCGGAACTCCTTGATTGGCTGGATCGCGTGTGATGTTAGCCGGATTGGGGGGCGAGCGTGAATCGATCGGGCCGGCCGAGAGCGCAAAAACCGCACGCAACCGGCGGTTGCGTGCGGTGTCGTCACGGCCGGACTCCGGTGCGCGCGGGCGTTATGCGTATTCCGACATCGGCACGCACGAGCAGAACAGGTTGCGGTCGCCGTAGGCGTTGTCCGCACGGCCGACGGGCGGCCAGTACTTGTTCGTGCCGAGCGATGCGACCGGGTACGCGGCCTGCTCGCGCGAGTACGCGTGCGGCCATTCGTTCGCGGTGACGACGGCTGCCGTGTGCGGCGCGTGACGCAGCGGGTTGTCCTCGCGATCGGCGCGGCCTTCCTCGACCGCACGGATTTCCTCGCGGATCGCGATCATCGCGGCGATGAAGCGGTCGAGTTCTTCCTGCGATTCCGATTCGGTCGGCTCGACCATCAGCGTGCCCGGCACCGGGAAGCTCATCGTCGGCGCGTGGAAGCCGTAGTC
Source organism: Burkholderia sp. AW33-5 (assembly GCF_053427615.1). Lineage (NCBI taxonomy): Bacteria > Pseudomonadati > Pseudomonadota > Betaproteobacteria > Burkholderiales > Burkholderiaceae > Burkholderia > Burkholderia sp. AW33-5. Next base: position 116,676 of record NZ_JBSAXA010000009.1, read on the forward strand.
CATCAGGCGCTTCGCGACGTCGTCGACGCTGATGCCGCTGGTTTCCTTGAGCGGACGCAGGTCGAGAATGCACTCGTGCGCGACCAGCCCGCCCGGGCCCGAATACAGCACCGGGTAGTGCGGCGCGAGGCGCTTCGCGATGTAGTTCGCGTTGAGGATCGCGGTTTCGGTGGCGGCGGTCAGGTTCTTCGCGCCCATCATCGCGATGTACATCCACGAGATCGGCAGGATCGACGCCGAGCCGTACGGTGCGGCCGACACCGCGCCGATGCCGTCTTCCGCGCGCGCGTAGCCGGTCGAACGCTGGTTCGGCAGGAACTTCGCGAGGTGCGCGCCGACCGCGACCGGGCCGACGCCCGGGCCGCCGCCGCCGTGCGGGATGCAGAAGGTCTTGTGCAGGTTCAGGTGCGACACGTCGCCGCCGAACTGGCCCGGCGCGGTCAGGCCGACCATCGCGTTCATGTTCGCGCCGTCGACGTACACCTGGCCGCCGTGCGCGTGCACGATCTCGCAGATTTCGCGGACGTTCTGCTCGAACACGCCGTGCGTCGACGGATACGTGATCATGATCGCCGCGAGGTCGTTCGCGTGCTGCTCGGCCTTCGCCTTCAGGTCGGCGATGTCGACGTTGCCCTGCGCGTCGCAGGCGACGACCACGACCTTCATGCCGGCCATGTGCGCGGACGCCGGGTTCGTGCCGTGCGCGGATGCCGGGATCAGGCACACGTCGCGATGCGCTTCGCCGCGCGACGCGTGATACGCGTGGATGATCAGCAGGCCCGCGTATTCGCCCTGCGAGCCGGCGTTCGGCTGCAGCGACACGGCCGCGTAGCCGGTGGCCGCGACGAGCATCTGCTCGAGCTGGTCGATCATCTCGCGGTAGCCGACGGTCTGCTCGGCCGGCGCGAACGGGTGGATCCGGCCGAATTCGGGCCACGTGACCGGCAGCATTTCCGACGTCGCGTTCAGCTTCATCGTGCACGAGCCGAGCGGGATCATCGAGCGGTCGAGCGCGAGATCCTTGTCCGACAGGCTGCGCAGGTAGCGCAGCATTTCGGTTTCGGAATGGTGGCGGTTGAATACGTGGTGCGTCAGGTAGGCGCTCGTGCGTTCGAGGCCGGCCGGCAGCGCGGCGACGCCGGCGAGGCCCGCGTCCAGCGCGTCGACGCCCGGCGCGGTGCCGCCCGCGGCCTGCGCGAACACGGCGAGGAGATCGGCGAGGTCGTCGCGGGTCGTCGTTTCGTCGACCGACACGCCGACTTGCGTGTCGCTCACGCGGCGCAGGTTGATGCGCTTGGCCTTCGCGAATTCATGGACCTGCGCGGTGCGCGCGCCGGTGTCGATCGTCAGCGTGTCGAAGAACGTGTCGTTGACGGTCGCGAAGCCGAGCTGCTTCACGCCGGCGGCGAACAGCGCCGCGATGCGGTTCACGCGCAGCGCGATCGTCTTCAGGCCGTGCGGGCCGTGGTAGACCGCGTACATGCTCGCCATGATCGCGAGCAGCGCCTGCGCGGTACACACGTTCGACGTCGCCTTCTCGCGGCGGATGTGCTGTTCGCGGGTCTGCAGCGCGAGACGCAGCGCGGGCTTGCCCTGCGCGTCGACGGTCACGCCGACGAGGCGGCCCGGCATCTGGCGCTTGAATTCGTCACGCACGGCCATGTAGGCGGCGTGTGGGCCGCCGAAGCCCATCGGCACGCCGAAGCGCTGCGTGTTGCCGACCGCGACGTCCGCGCCCCATTCGCCGGGCGGCGTCAGCACGGTCAGCGCGAGCAGGTCGGCCGCGACGACGACATGACCGCCCGCCGCATGGATCGCTTCGGTGAGCGCGCGGTAGTCGCGCACGTCGCCGTTCACGCCCGGGTACTGGAGCAGCACGCCGAACGCGTTGGCCTGCGCGGCGTCGGCCGCCGGGCCCGTCTTGACCTCGATGCCGATCGGCAGCGCGCGCGTGCGGATTACTTCGAGGGTTTGCGGCAGCACGTCGTCGGCGACGTAGAACACGTTCGACGCCGGCTTGCCGGTGCGCTGCAGCAGCGTCATCGCTTCGGCCGCGGCCGTTGCTTCATCGAGCAGCGACGCGTTCGAGATCGCGAGGCCCGTGAGGTCGGCGACCATCTGCTGGAAGTTCAGGAGCGCCTCGAGGCGACCCTGGGAAATTTCGGGCTGGTACGGCGTGTAGGCCGTGTACCACGCCGGGTTTTCGAGCACGTTGCGCAGGATCACGGCCGGCGTGTGCGTGTCGTGGTAACCCTGACCGATATACGAGCGGAACACCTGGTTCTTGTCCGCGAGGGCGCGCAGCGCGGCGAGGGCTTCGGCCTCGCTCTTCGGTTGCGCGAACGGGCCGAGCGGCAGCGTTTCGGCGCGGCGGATCGAGGCCGGGATCACGGCGTCGATCAGGGCGGCGCGCGACGCGAAGCCGAGCGTGTCGAGCATGGCCTGCTGGCTGGCGGCATCGGGGCCGATGTGGCGTTCTGCGAACGCGTCGTGCGTTTCGAGCGCGGCGAGCGAGAGGGGCGTGCGGTTCATCAGGCGGTCCGGGTGTTCGAGCTTCATGGCGTGACTCTGGTCCCGCGCGGGCCGGCTGGCCGGCCGCGCGCGGTTCGGGTAGGGAAAATTAGTCGATCAGCTTGCTGTAGGCGTCGGCGTCGATCAGCTTGTCGGTCGAGGCGCCGGCCGCGAGCTTGATCTTGAAGAGCCACGTGCCGTATGCGTCGCCGTTCACTTCTTCCGGCGAGTCGGCGGCTTCTTCGTTGATGGCGACGACCTCGCCGGACACCGGCGAGTAGATGTCGGATGCCGCCTTCACCGATTCGACGACGCCGACGGCGTCGCCCGCGTTCACCGACTTGCCGACTTGCGGCAGTTCGAGGAAGACGATGTCGCCGAGCGTGCTCTGCGCGTGATCGGTGATGCCGACCGTCAGCGTGCCGTCGGCTTCGGTGCGGATCCACTCGTGTTCGTCGGTGTACTTCAGATCGGCCGGGACGTTGCTCATCGGATGCTCCTGGATAAAAGGGTGTGTTCGTTATGCTGGCGCGCCGCCGGGACGCGCCGGGGTGTGGTTGCGCCGGGCGCCATTTCCCGGCTTCCCGGGAGGCGGCCTCCCGGTCGCCTCTCGGTCGTTACGCAGCGAGGACCTTGCCGTTGCGCACGAACGGCAGTTTTACCACGCGCGCGGGAAGTTGCTTGTCTCGAATCTGCACATGAATGATGTCGCCGACCTGGACGGCCGCCGGCACGCGCGCGAACGCGATCGATTCCTGCATCGACGGCGAGAACGTGCCGCTCGTGATCTCGCCTTCGCCGTGCGGCGTGACGACCTTCTGGTGCGCGCGCAGCACGCCGCCCGCCTTGCCGTTTTCCTTCTGCAGGATCAGGCCGACGAACGCGGCGCGCGAGCCGTCGCGCTCGAGTGCGGCGCGGCCGACGAACTCGCGCGGCGCCGACAGGTCGACCGTCCACGCGAGGCCTGCGTCGAGCGGGGACACGGTGTCGTCCATATCCTGGCCGTACAGGTTCATGCCGGCCTCGAGGCGCAGCGTGTCGCGCGCGCCGAGCCCGCAGGGGCGCACGCCGTTTTGCTGCAGCGCGGCCCACAGCGCTTCGACGTGCACGGCCGGGACGATCACTTCGAAGCCGTCTTCGCCGGTGTAGCCGGTGCGCGCGATGGTGAGATCGCCGAACGGCGTGCCGGCGACCTGCGCGGCGTTGAACGGCTTCAGTTCGCTGGTCGCGGCACGCGCGGCGGGCACCGTCGTCCAGACCTTTTCACGGGCGTTCGGGCCCTGAACGGCGACGATCGCGAAATCGCGGCGCGGCGCGATGGTCAGGCCGTAGCCGCCTTGTTCGTTGAGCTGGTTGAACCACGCGATGTCCTTCTCGGCCGTGCCGGCGTTGACGACGACGCGGAAGAAGTCTTCGGTGAAGTAATAGACGATCAGGTCGTCGACGACGCCGCCCTGCGGATTGAGCAGGCACGAGTAGAGCGCCTTGCCGGGGGTCTTGAGCTTGCCGACGTTGTTGGCGATCGCGTGTTCGAAGAACGCGCGCACGCGGCTGCCGGTGAAATCGACGACGCACATGTGCGACACGTCGAACATGCCGGCGTCGGTGCGCACGGCTTCGTGTTCTTCGATCTGCGAGCCGTAGTTGACGGGCATGTCCCAGCCGCCGAAGTCGACCATGCGGGCATTGAGCGCGCGGTGCGCGGCGTTGAGCGGGGTTTGATTCAGTGCAGTCATCGAGGCCTCAGGCAAGGCGCTTGCGCGCGGGTCAGAACGGCCATGTGCCGACCGTCGCGGCCGTGTGCCTGCGAGCGATGCGATACATGCCCCTCTGTCCTCGATACCTGAGAGATTGCGCCGCGGCCACGAGCCGGCGAACGCGCGCCCCTTCGGTGGGCAGCCTGCCCGCGCTGCAATCGCGCAGCGGGCTACTGCCGCTCTCCAGAGTGCGGGGAGTGCGGCCCGCGCGAAGCGCGGACGGGATCCCCGACGCGGTCGGTCCTTTTGCCTGAGAGTTTGCGGGTGTGCCCCTTCGGCGGCGCGACCGGCGTTGCGAAGCTACGCGGCCACACGCTCTCCCGACGCGTGCGGGCGACTGTACGCGAGCGGGTCGGCATTGTCAATTTGGGCAAAATAATGTCGCTTCGCGACAAGCGGCGGCGTGAGGGACGCCGCCGCTTTTGCCGGCACCGGCGGACGCCGGCATGGCCGGTTTTACTCGCCGATCGCGCGCGCGGCCGTGTCGAGTTCCTGGTTCAGCACGCGCTGCTCGTCGCCGGACAGGCCGCCGTTGTGCTGGGTCGACATGTCGCTCGCTTCCTGGCGGATCACGTCGAGCCGGTGGTGCAACTGCGCGCCGTACGGCGGCGGGTAGTAGCCGCCGTTGACGCGCGCGTCGATCCGGCGGTGCAGGTTGTCGATCCGGCCCTGGACCTCCAGCAGGCGATCGTTCGCGACGACCTGCGGATTCGGCCGCGGCGGGGGCGGGGGCGTCTGTCGGGCCGGCCGCTGCGGCTGCACGACACAGGCCGCGAGCGAGGAAACCAGGACGCAGCATGCCGCTGCGCGAATCAACCGTTGCATCACATTCTCCTGACGGTTTGGTGTCGGATCGACTTTTTGAGAAACGCATCAGACCGGGCGACCGCTGACTTTCGTTCCCGCACCATTTGTAACGGAATGTTCGGGATCGTGTTGTCGCGGCGGCTGACGCGTGGTCGCTGCCGCTGCCGGGGGCGGCGCGGCCCGACGCGATGGCCGAGGCCGGGACGGCACCGACCCGACCGGCGGCCGTCAGACGGTGCGGCGCACGAACGGTACCCGGCGGCCTTCATGCTCGCTTTGCGCGGCGAGCTCGATGATCGTCATCACGTCGACGGCGTCCTGCGGCGTGACCGGGAACGGCGCGCCGTCGTGGACCGACGCGGCGAGCGCGCGGTAGAACTCCGCGTACTGGCCGTCGAGCGTCGGTACCGGCCGCTCGACCTCGACTTCGCCGTCGAGCACGCGAAGCACGCCGGGCGGGTTGCCGCCGCCGAACTCGACGTGGTCCGGCGTCAGGCCGGCCTTCAACTGGTCTTCCTGCGTGTCGAGCCCGAACTTCTGGTAGCTGCCGCGCGTGCCGTGCAGCGTGAAGCGCGCGGGCTCGATCGCCGACAGCGCGCTCGCGTGCAGCGCGACGTCCTTGTCCGGATAGCCGAGCAGCAGGTGCACGAAATCGGGCGCCGTGCCGTTGTCGCGGCGCGTCTTGACCGTGGCGCTGACCGTTTCCGGCAGCCCGAACAGCGCGAGCGCCTGGTCGATCAGGTGCGGGCCGAGGTCGAGCAGCAGGCCGCCGCCGCGTGCGGGCTCCTCGCGCCAGCGCGTGCGCGGGGTCGGCCGGAAGCGGTCGAAGTGCGACGCGAAATACGTGAGCCGCCCGAGTTCGCGGGATTCGACGATGCGCCGCACGGTGAGGAAGTCGCCGTCCCAGCGGCGGTTGTGGAACGGCGCGAACAGGCGGCTGCGCGCGTTCGCGAGCCGCGCGAGCGCGAGCGCTTCGTCGGCCGTGAGCGTGACGGGCTTGTCGACGACGACGTGGCGGCCGGCTTCGAGCACCTGGCGGGCGAGCGTGAAGTGCGTGTCGTTCGGCGTGGCGATCACCACGCAGTCGATGTCGTCGAGGCCGAGCAGCGTGTCGAGATCGGGGACGATGCGTGCGCCCGGGTATGCGGCGCGCGCGCGATCGGGCTGGCCCGTCGCGATCGCGGCGACCTCGGTGCGGCCGCTCGTGGCGATCACGGGCGCGTGGAACGTCGCGCCGGCGAAACCGAAACCCATCAAACCAATCCTGAGCAATGACGACATGGCAATCCTTGGCTGCGTACGAGGGGGCAAAGCGCTGCGGCCACCGGCCGCGCGGACGGCTATTGTGGCACGGCGGCACGCGCGCGAGCGGGCGTTGGCCGAACGGACAGGGAGCCGGTGCGCATGCGCATGAATGACCTCGGCCGAATGGCGGGATCGCGCCCGCCGGCGCGCGAATCCGACACAATGGGGCCGTTCCGGCGCGTCCCGCGTCGCCTGCTTGCCCCGTTACCGGATCGAAACCATGGGATATCCGCTTGCCACCGCCGCCCTGGGCCCGTTGCTGCTGATGCAGGGGCGGCGCGTGCGCCGCGTCACGCCGCGGCTCGCCGAGGCGGCCGGTCCGCGCGACGGCACGGCCGGCGACGGGCCGCCGCTGCGCGTGCTGGTGCTGGGTGATTCGGCCGCCGCGGGCGTCGGCGTCGCGTCGCAGCGCGACGCGCTGTCGGGGCAGCTCGCCCGCGCGCTTGCGGCATCGCACCGCGTAAGCTGGAAATTGCTGGCGCGCACGGGGCTGACCGCCGAGGAACTCGTCGACTGGCTTGCCGCCGAGCCGGCGCAGCCGTTCGATGTGGCGGTGACGTCGCTCGGCGTGAACGACGTGACGGGCGGCGTGTCGCCGGCGCGCTGGCGCGCCGCGCAGGCGGCGCTCGTCGAGCTGCTCGCCGCGCGATTCGGGGTCGCGCACGTGATCCTGTCGGCGGTGCCGCCGATCGAGCGCTTTCCGGCGCTGCCGCAGCCCCTCGCGTGGTATCTCGGCCTGCGCGCGAAGCGGCTCAACGCGACGCTCGCCGAGTGGGCCGCGACGCAGCCGCGTTGCACGTTCCTGCGTGTCGCGCTGCCGCTCGAGCCGCACCTGATGGCGGCGGACGGCTTTCATCCCGGCGCGGCAGCGTGCGCCGCGTGGGCCGCCCAGGCCGCCGACGCGCTCAGGCAGCGCCTGCGCGCGTGACGGCGCGCCGGGGTCGAACCGTCAGCGGGTGCGGTTCATCCGGATCACGCCGTCGGCGCCCGTCTCGAAGCTGACCTGCCGCGCGAACGACGGATGCTGCGCGACGAGCTCGTCGCCCATCGCGAACCACGTGTAGCCGAGCGTCTTCAGATAGTCGAGCAGCGCGGCGCGCTTTTCGGAGAACCATTCGAGGTTCCAGGCCTCGAGCAGCAGCGGCGGAAAGCCGTGCCGTTCGAGGAAGGCCGTGCCGCCTTTCAGCACGTCGAGTTCGAGGCCTTCGACGTCGATCTTGATCAGCGACGGCGACTTCGGGAAGTTCAGCGTGTCGAGCCGGGCGATCGGCACGTCGCTCGGCTGCTGGCTCGCGACGGTCTCGACCGAGTTGCGGCGCAGGTTGAACTGCTCGTCGAGGGAGAAGCCGCCGATGTTGATCGAACGCGAATAGTCGATCGCGGGCAGCGGGATGATGCCGTCCTGGTTGCCGATCGCGACGTTGAACGCGTGCACGTTCTCGAGCCGGTTCAGGAACACGTTGCCGCACAGCTGGTAGTAGACGATGCGCTGCGGCTCGAACGCGTAGACCATGCCGCCCTGCGCGGCGATGCTCTTGGCGATCGGCACCGCATAGGCGCCGAGGTTCGCGCCGATGTCGAGGACCAGCGGCGCCTCCTCGTTCGCGTAGAACATCTGGCTGATGGTCAGCAGCGATGCGTCCCAGGAGCCGTTGTAATAGAGGTTCGCCGAAATCGCGTCCCGGGTCGCGAACAGCAGGTAATCGGCGTTGTCGGTCTTGACGAGGTTGACTCTGGGTAGCATGGCGCGGGGTGTCAGGGTTGTCGGGCGAAGAGGGCGGCGTGCACGCATGGCGCGGCGATGCGCCGATGCTCGCCGCCGCCGTGTATCAGGCCAGGTAGTTCGACCACTTCTGGTGTTCGCGGTAGTACTGCTCCTCCGCGTCCGTCAGGCCGGTCTCCTTGTACCAGGGCACGTGCTTGCAGGTGTAGCGGCCCGCGAACCGGACGCCGCACAGATGCGAGTCGCGGCGGAAGTAGCGCTTGTTGTAGACGGCGAACGTCGTATCGATCGGCGCGTTGTAGATCGGGTCGCCGCCCGCCGTGCTGCCGATCTGGTGGCGCCAGAAGTTCGCTTCCCATTCGAGCGTCGTGTATTGGCGGTCGCCGCAGAAGAGTGTCGTTTCCTTCATCAGCTCCGGTTGCGAGATGTCGAGCGCGAAGCCGGCCTTGCCGGTCTGGAACGCTTCGGTCGCGTCGATCAGTTCGAACAGGAATTCGGGCGGCAGCGCGTCGTTCAGTTCGAGGTCCGGATCGGTGACGCAGAAGAGGTCCGGCAGGCGCGCGTAGTTCGCGTCCGACAGGAACAGGTCGCGCGGGCCCGCGTTGCGATCCAGGCGCACGACGGTCACGTCGTCCTGCACGCTTTCCAGGAACGCGAGCATGTCCGGCGCGCTCGACGCGTTGTCGACGATCACGATGTTGCGCAGGCCGCGCGCCTTCAGCTGGGCCACCATCCGGCGCGTATAGGTCGGATTGTTGAAGGTCGGGATCAGCACCGGCACCGTGGCGACCAGGCCGCCCGCGAAATGCCGGAACTGACGGCTGCCCGGCAGCGTCGTGCAGAGCGTCGCGTTCGGCACCAGCGGCAGCGCGACGGGCTGCGGCGCCGGCGCGGATTGCATCACGTGCGCCTCGAGGTCGGCGAGGTCCTGCCGGGTGTCGGCGTCGTCGGGCATCAGCGCGGCGGCCTTGCGCATCGGCGCGAGCGCTTCCGCGTGGCGCTCCTGCTGAACCAGCGTGACGGCCAGCGCCCGCCAGCCGAGCCCGACGTCGGGCATCCATTCGGTCAGCTGGGTCGCGATGCCTTCGGCCTGCGCGAATTGCCGCTTGTCGAGCAGCGCGGCGAGCGTGTTCATGAATTCGGAGAGCACGGCCGCCAGCTCGTCGGCGGAGGCCGACGGCGCATCGGCCGCCGCGAGTTCGAGCGACAGTGCGTCGATGCCGTGCGTGCGGGCCTGCGCGACCAGCGCGCGCGCCGCATCCATCTGGTTGTCGCGCGTCAGCGCGTCGATGCACGCGATCCAGTAGCGCCGCTGCGACGGCTCGGTTGCCACCGCGGCCCGGAAGTGCCGCAGCGCGGCGTCGCGCCGGTCGAGCTGTTCGAGCACCGTCGCGAGGCGGAGGTGCGAATCGGCGTGTTCGGGATGCGCTTGCAGGATCTGGCGGTAGGCCTGCTCCGCGTCCTGAAGCGAGCCGGCGGCGTGAAGCGCGGCGGCGCGGGCCAGCTCGGCCTCGGAGACGGGAGCGGCAATGACGGTGTCATTCATGGCGGCGGAAGTCGATGACGGCGAATGAAGGGGCGGCGGCGCGTACTCGCCGACGTTTCGCGTATGTTGCCGCCGGGGGCCGCGCGACGATGGATCAAACAGAGGGGAGATTTGCTGCCTGTTCGGATGTTCGGCGTGCGTCCGCCGACGCGGGCAGCGCACGGAAAGCGCGTGGGGAAAGGATGCGGGAAAAGGGTGCCGGAAAAGGACGCGGGAAAAGGGTGCCGGAAAAGGGGCGCGAAGCCCGCCGGTGTTGCGCGTCGCTACCCGGCGGCATCGTCAGCCGCCGGCCACCGCCGACGTGTTAACATGCGCGTCCTGCCCCGCGTGTCCGCCTGCAATCCAGGCCTGCCGCGCGCGGCATCCTCCCGGCGTTTCGCCGTCAACCGCAACATCATCCGTCATCATGTCCGCAGGCCTCAACCCCGCTCAGAACGAAGCGGTGCGCTACCTCGACGGTCCCTGCCTCGTGCTCGCCGGCGCGGGCAGCGGCAAGACCCGCGTGATCACGCAGAAGATCGCGCACCTGATCGAAGCGAAAGGTTTCGAGCCGCGCCACATCGCGGCCGTCACGTTCACGAACAAGGCCGCGGCCGAAATGCGCGAGCGCGTGTCGAAGCTGCTGGAGGGCAAGACGCTCACCACGCCCGGCAAGGAAGGCCGCAAGGTGCCCGTCAACCAGCTCACCGTGTGCACGTTCCACTCGCTCGGCGTGCAGATCCTGCGCCAGGAGGCCGAGCACGTCGGCCTGAAGCCGCAGTTCTCGATCATGGATTCGGACGACTGCTTCGGGATGATCCAGGAGCAGATCGGCACCACCGACAAGGGCCTGATCCGCAAGATCCAGAGCACGATCTCGCTGTGGAAGAACGGCCTGATCATGCCCGACGAGGCGATGACGATCGCGGCCAACGAGGACGAGCACCAGGCTGCGCTGGTCTACCGCAACTACGTCGCGACGCTGCACGCTTACCAGGCGGTCGACTTCGACGACCTGATCCGCCTGCCGGCCGAGCTGTTCGCGAAGAACGAGCAGGTGCGCGACCGCTGGCAGAACAAGCTGCGCTACCTGCTGATCGACGAATACCAGGACACCAACGCGTGCCAGTACGAGCTGCTGAAGCTGCTCGCCGGCCCGCGCGCCGCGTTCACGGCGGTGGGCGACGACGACCAGGCGATCTACGGCTGGCGTGGCGCGACGCTCGAGAACCTCGCGCAGCTCGGCAAGGATTTCCCGAAGCTGCACGTGATCAAGCTCGAGCAGAACTACCGGTCGACGGTGCGGATCCTGACCGCCGCGAACAACGTGATCGCGAACAACCCGAAGCTGTTCGAGAAGAAGCTGTGGTCCGAGCACGGGATGGGCGACTCGATCACCGTCACGCCGTGCAACGACGAGGAACACGAAGCCGAATCGGTCGTGTTCCGGCTGTCCGCGCACAAGTTCGAGCGGCGCACGCAGTTCCGCGACTACGCGATCCTGTATCGCGGCAACTTCCAGGCGCGGATCTTCGAGCAGGTGCTGCGGCGCGAGCGGATTCCGTACGTGCTGTCGGGCGGCCAGTCGTTCTTCGACAAGGCCGAGATCAAGGACCTGTGCGCATACCTGCGCCTGATCGCGAACGCCGACGACGATCCCGCGTTCATCCGCGCGGTCACGACGCCGCGCCGCGGAATCGGCAACACGACGCTGGAAGCGCTCGGCTCGTTCGCGGGGCAGGCGAAGGTGTCGCTGTTCGAGGCCGTGTACATGGGCGGGATCGAGGCGCGGCTGTCCGCGCGCCAGGTCGAGCCGCTGCGGATGTTCTGCGACTTCATCCAGCGCCTGACCGACCGCGCGGACAAGGAGCCCGCGACCGTCGTGCTCGACGACATGATGGAGGCCATCCACTACGAGGCCTACCTGTACGACGCGTTCGACGAGCGGCAGGCGCAGTCGAAGTGGCAGAACGTGCTCGAATTCCTCGAATGGCTGAAGCGCAAGGGCACCAAGCCCGAGACGGAGGCCGTCGACGGCGAGGCCGACGGCTTCCACAACGCCGACGGGCTCGCCGATACCGGCAAGAACCTGCTCGGCCTGATCCAGACCGTCGCGCTGATGTCGATGCTCGAAGGCAAGGACGAGGATCCGGACGCGGTGCGCCTGTCGACCGTCCATGCGTCGAAGGGGCTCGAGTATCCGCACGTGTTCCTGGTCGGCGTCGAGGAAGGCATCATGCCGCACCGCGGCGGCAGCGAGGACGACGGCCCGATCGACAACGAGCGGATCGAGGAGGAGCGCCGGCTGATGTACGTCGCGATCACGCGCGCGCAGCGCAGCCTGCACCTGAACTGGTGCAAGAAGCGCAAGCGGGCGCGCGAGACGGTCGTGTGCGAACCGTCGCGCTTCATCCCCGAGATGGGCCTCGACGAAGCGCCGCCGCCGACGCCGGAGGAAGCGCCGATGACGCCGAAGGACCGGCTCGCGAGCCTGAAGGCGCTGTTGCAGAAGTGACGTGCGAGGAGCGGCCGGCCCGGCCGCCCCGGCAAAAGAAAACCCCCGCGATGCGCGTGCGCCGCGGGGGTTTTTTCTGGCCGGCAGGCGTTACTTCGATGCGTTGACCATGTAGTCGACGGCCGCCTTCACGTCTGCGTCGGACGCGCTCGACCCGCCCTTCGGCGGCATCGCGCCCTTGCCGTGCAGCGCGTAGTTGTAGACGGTATCCATCGAGTCCTTCAGGCGCGGCGCCCAGTCCTCCTTGCTGCCGAACTTCGGCGCGCCGAGCACGCCGGCCGCGTGACACGCCTGGCAGACCTGCGTATACAGCGCCTTGCCGGCCGATGCGGCGTCGGCGCTGGCCGGCGCGGCCGCGGGCTTTTCGCCGGCCTTCGGAATCGCGGCGATCGCGGCCATTGCAGCGGCGGCTTGCGCGTTCGACGCGTCGGCGCCCGACGCGCCTGCCGCACCCGCCGCGCCGCTCGCCGCCGGCGCCGCATTGGCGGCCGGGGCAGCCGGCTCGGGGAAGTTCGCGCCGTCGTTGTTCGCCATGTAGACGATCGCGCGCGCGATTTCATAGTCGCTGACGTCGTCGGGATTCGTGCCGCCACGCGGCGGCATCGCGCCCTTGCCCGACAGCGCCGTCTTGAGCAGCGTGTCGAAGCCTTGCGAGATGCGCGGGGCCCAGTCGTCCTTGTTGCCGAACTTCGGCGCGCCGGCGGCGCCCGTGCCGTGACACGTCACGCACACGGCCTTGTAGACTTCCTCGCCGGTCTTGTACGTGCGGGGCGCGTTGGCGTCCTTCACGTCGACCTTCGCGAGCGGCGCGATCCGCGCGGCGACCTGTTCGTCCGATAGCGCGTCCGTGCCTGCGCCCGAGCGGAACGCGTGGTTGGCATAGGTGGCAAACAGGACGATCAGGGCGATCGGAATCGCGAATGATGCGATGACGACGGCAATCAGCTGCCCGGGGGTTTTGACGGGAGATTCGTGGGGTGCTTCGCTCATGCTTGCCTCGTCTCCGTGAATAGGAATTGTGAGCGCGGTGCAACGGCAAAATGGCAGTCCAATGAAGCACGGACGATTATAGACGGAACGTTTACATCACGGCGAGCGGCGCGAAGGCGCGTGTTTACCCGCACGAATGGGGGCCTGACGGGGATTCTGCAGGCAAGGTGGACGCTTCATGGGAAACCGGGTATCCTTGCCGTCTTGCCAATGGTGGGCGGCCGGTTTATTGGGGTCGTTTCACTGTCACACGCGCCCGTAGCTCAATGGATAGAGTACTGCCCTCCGAAGGCAGGGGTTGCTGGTTCGATCCCAGCCGGGCGCGCCAAAAATAGGCCGTAAAATCAAGGGCTTTTGCGATACATTGCGGCGCCGTTGAAATCTTTTCGATTATTTGCAGCAATTCTGCTGCAGTGACCTCTCCGGCGCACCTATACCCTGTTCCCTAAACTAGATAAGGAACAGGCGATGGCTTCCATCACCCACCGCGGCCCCCACCAGTATCAGGCCCAGATTCGCAAGAAGGGCTAAGTCCTTGATTTTGCTGGGTCGAACCAGCAACCATACGCTTGGGCGACGCCCTCCGAAGGCAGGGGTTGCTGGTTCGATCCCAGCCGGGCGCGCCAAGCCTAGTAAGGCTCTCAGCAGTTTTATTCCTCGAATTGATCTTCCGCCATGCTCCGCTAGGGCAGCATGAGGGCAAAACCTGCGCGCGTGTGCGATGCCGGTCCATTTGCCGATCACCGAACATTAGCTCGACGATACAGTCGTCAAGCGGTAGCACGAGTGAAAAGCCCCGCGCGGGACGGGGCTTGGTTTAGTGGGTTGACAGCCTCTATATCCGAGATGTCGGCGAGTAAGGTGCATCATTCAGACACACAGCGCTCTGGCGCGAAAGCAAAAAGCCCGCTTGCTTTCGCATAGCGGGCTTCGATGTTGGTTGCGGGGATAGGATTTGAACCTATGACCTTCGGGTTATGAGCCCGACGAGCTGCCAGACTGCTCCACCCCGCGGCACGGATTGTAATCACAATGCGGCGCTGCGTCAAAATGTGTCGGTACCTGTTACTCATCCTCCTGCTTGTCGCGGTTACTAACAAGAGACGCGGAGGAGCAGATGGCGAGAATCGGCTGGCCGCGTTTTTCGCCCGCTTGGCCTGCTCGTCCTTCTTACCGGCTTCACCTGTCTTCGCGTAGAGGAAGGGCAATAGCGGTAGCAGCGCGAACTTCGACCGCCGTAGCCTCAACACGGTCAAGCGCCACGTCCTGAAGCAGCGTCAACACGTCACAATCTCCCAACGAAAGGGGAACAGCTTTCGTGCGCTTGCCAAATGGCCTGATCAGGCTTCCAGCGAATTTCCCCGTTCGTCGTGTTCCGTCGCGCAGCTGGATTGCAGCGTGCGCCAGCCTTTCCCGCTGATCTGCGACGAACCAAAAAAGAAGCCCGCCGAACGGAGTTCAGCGGGCTGTTGTCGCGCGCGGCGCATTCGATGCTCCCCGGTGCAACCAATCCAGACGACGCGCGAGCCGCGAAAGCCGCGCGCCGCGATCCGCGGGTTACTCGAACGACTTCAGGTTGTTCAACGGAACCAGACGCCACTGTTGGGCCGGCGAGCCGTTGATCGGATATAGCCAGAGCGGATTCCCGTTGCTGACGACACGGCCCTTGTCGTCGAGGCACAGGCTTTCGTCTGCCTGCGGCACGATGTATCCGGGATGAGAGAAGAAGTCCCACTGGATCGCGGCGGGGGGCGGCTTGAGCCGCAGCAGGGCTTCCGGCGCGATTCGGTCCGCGCCGATCGCAAGCACGCCGCCGCTTCCGTTCAACGAGATGATGCCCGTATCGAAGTTGACATCCCAGAATGCATAGCGAGGCGGCAGCCCGTTCTTGCTTCGCAGTACGACTCCGCTGTCCTGCGACTGATCGGTCACGCCAATCACATAAGTCGGGTCTTGAGCATATTCAATAATATAGACGCCCATTTTTACTCTCCTGATCGATCTTTGAAAATTCACCCCGTCGATGCGGTATTCGCCGGGCTTTAATCGGCTCGGCAAGCGAATATTAGGCGGAGGATTGAAAAATGCTACCTGTCACATATCGCAGGATTTGTGATTGTAAATAATCGATGTGACTCTTGATTTTAATTGGTGACTGTTTTTAAATCTATTCAAGTTGAAATTCGATTATTGGTTGAGGTTTTTGGGTGGAATAGAAAATTAAGTATGTGCTTGATTTAACGGTGTTAAGGCGGCTGAGTGTCGGGCTTGTGGTGCGCGCTGCCCGTGTTTGTTGTTGATGTGTATTCCAATAATGAGCCGGGTATGGGGGCTGACCGGGTGATGCATTATTTTGGTGATGGAATCTGCAACAAAATCATCGTTTTTTGTCGTGGGGCAAGGCGGCTCAAGTACAAAAATTCACCGCGGAGGCAAAAGCGGCACGTGAAAGAAAACTACCCGCCGCAGTTTTGTCTTCGTTTTGTTTTCATCGCCATGATCATGCGACTTGTTGTCCTTCTCCAGTCGCTTCTCGGTTTTTTTTGCCTCGATTACAGCACGACCGGCAGCCGCGACGGATGTTCGTCGAGCACGTGACGTCATTACGAGCTACCCGCGGCACGATCGGCCGCCGGCTCGTTCGGCGCGGTCAACATCGACAAGCCGGCCAACGTGACCGCGAAACCTGAACCTGATCGGCCACGCGCTCGCGCGCATCGTGCCGGTACCGCACGGTTCGCGCACGTGCCGGCCGCCGAGCGCCGAGTCGCCAGACCGCCCCCGAGATGCCACCCCGCCTCGCGATGCGACGAATTACGGGTGTTTTGCTCGACTGATCGTCCCTTCGAAACACGGCGAACGTCGCGACAATATCCGCGAGTTTCCTGCCGTCGGCGCCGACGCGCCGGCGTGTCCGCGCCTGCCTTTCATGCGACCCGGCGCCCCCCGGCCTGACGGCTGGGGGCGCCGGTTGTCGCACGCCGGAAGCGCCGTCCGGGCATCGTCCGGGGCAGTCGCCCGGGCGGCCGGTTCGTCATCCATGCCTATCGCAGACCCAGCGGACCCACCGGAAGCCCCGCCTATGAACGAAAACCTCCTCGAACGAGGACACCCGTCCGGCGGCGTACGGGAACCGTCCGACGGCCCGTCCGGCGCGGACACGCCAGTCGAGGCACTGCTCGCGTCCGCGCTGGACCATTACGAAGCGGGCCGGCTCGACGCCGCCGAGCGTCTGTGCCGACAGGTGCGGCAGCGCGAGCCCGAGCGGGCCGAGGCGCTGCACGTGCACGGGCTGGTCGCGTTTCGCCGCGGCGACTTCGACGGCGCGGTCGCGGCGATCGCGGATGCGATCCGGCGCGATCCGCAGGCACGCTATTACTACAACCTGGGCACCGTGATGGCCGCGCACAACCGGCCCGCGGCGGCGGCCGAGTGCTTCCGGCAGGCGCTCGCGCTGCAGCCGGACGATGCGGACGCGTACAACAACCTCGGCAACGCGTTGCGCACGCTGAAGGATTGCGAAGGCGCGGTGGAGGCGCTGGGCACGGCGATCCGGCTGCGGCCCGACCACGCGCAGGCCTACAACAATCTCGCGAACGCGATGCTCGATGCGGGCGAACTGGAGGCCGCGCTTGAGGGCTACCGCGCCGCGATCGCGTTGCGGCCGGATCTGCTCGAGCCGCACGACAACCTGCTGTTCGCGTTGAATTACAGCGCGGCCGCCGCGCCGCACGTTCATTTCGATGCCGCGCGGCGCTACGGCGCGCAGGCCGCCGCGCGAGCGGTGCCGTACCGCTCGTGGCCGACGGCCGACGGCGCGAGACCGCTGCGGGTCGGCATCGTATCGGGCGACCTGAAGCATCACCCGGTCGGCTATTTCCTCGAAAGCGTGCTGCGCGCGACCGATCGCACGCGCGTGGTGTTCGTCGCGTATCCCACCCGCGATGTCGAGGACGACCTGACACAGCGGCTGCGCCCGCTGTTCGCGGGCTGGACGAGCCTCGCCGCGCTGAGCGACGAGGCCGCGGCCCGGCGGATTCGCGACGATGCGATCGACATCCTGATCGACGCGGCGGGCCACACGATCTTCAACCGGCTCGCGCTGTTCGCGTGGAAGCCGGCGCCGGTGCAGGTGTCGTGGATCGGCTATGTCGCGACCACCGGGCTCGACGCGATCGATTACGTACTGGGCGATCGCCACGTGCTGCCCGCCGACGAGGAAGCGCATTTCGTCGAGCGGCCGTGGCGGCTGCCGGACAGCTACCTGTGCTACACGCCGCCGCGCGATGCGATCGTGCCGGGCCCGCTGCCGCAACTGGCCGGCGGCGCGGTGACGTTCGGCTATTTCGGCAAGCTCGGGAAGATGAGCGATGCGGTCGTGCGCGTCTGGTCGCGGGTGCTCGCGGCGGTGCCCCGGTCGCGGCTGCTGCTCAAGGCGAGCGAGCTGGCCGGCGCGTACGCGGTGCGCCGCACGCGCGAGCGGTTCGCGCAGCACGGCATCGATCCGGCGCGGTTGTTGCTCGAGCCGAATGCGCCGCGCGGCGAATACCTGGCGTCGTATCGCCGCGTCGACGTGATGCTGAGCCCGTTCCCGTATTCGGGCGGCACGACGACCGCCGATGCGTTGTGGATGGGTGTGCCCGTGCTCGGCATCCGGGGCGACCGGTTCGTCACGCACATCTGCGAAAGCCTGTTGCAGACGGTCGGCCTGGCCGACTGGGTCGCGCGCGACGAAGACGACTACGTCGCGAAGGCCGCGGCCTTCGCGACCGATCCGGCGCAACTGCGGCTGCTGCGGACCGGCCTGCGCATGCAGTTGATCGCATCGCCGCTGTGCAATGCGCCGCGCTTCGCGCGGCATCTCGAGGACGCGTTCCACGGAATGTGGGCCCGTCGCGCGGACCGGGCCGGCGACATCGCCCGCCCGCTCGACTGACTCATCGACCGGACCGCGCGCGAACGACGCAACGACGCAACGACGACATGCAACAGACCACGGACATTCTCGGCGCCGCACTGGCGCATCACCAGGCGGGCCGGCTGGGCGACGCGAAGGCGGGCTACGAGCAGCTGCTCGCGCGCGAGCCCGCGCATCCGGACGCGCTGCATTTTCTCGGGCTGCTGACCTGTCAGGCAGGGCAGCCGGAGGAAGGAATCGCGCTGATGCGCCGCTCGATCGACGCGTATCCGAGCGCGATCTATCACAACAATCTGGGCAACGCGCTGCGCGAGCGTGGCCGGCTCGACGATGCGATCGCTCAGTACCGCGAAGCGGTACAGCGGCAGCCGGACTACGCGGAAGCGCACAACAACCTGGGCGACGCGTTGCGCGAGGCGCGGCAGCCGGATGCGTCGATGCAGCACTGCGCGCAGGCGATCGCGCTGCGGCCGGACTATGCGCAGGCGTACAACAACCTGGGCAACGCGCTGAAGGACCTCGGCCAAGCGGATGCGGCGGTGCTCGCATACGGGAAGGCGATCGAGCATGACCCGCGCTATGCCGATGCGTACAACAACCTCGGCAACGTGCTGACGACGCAGCGCAAATTCGACGCGGCGGTGGACAGCTACCGCGCGGCCGTCGCGTTGGCCCCGGCCAGCCCGATCGCGCACCGCAATCTCGGCGCGGCGCTGCTTGCGCGCGGCGACCGCGACGAGGCGATCGCGACCTTGCGCCGTCTCGTCGAACTGGCGCCTGCCGACGCGCAGGCGCGTGTCGATCTCGGTACCGCGTTGCGCGACGCAGGGCAGGCCGACGCGGCGATCGAGCATTTCGAGCGCGCCGCGGAACTGTCGCCGTTGCGCGCCGACGCGCACGCGGGCCTGGCCGAGGTGCTGTACCGCCGGCGGCAGACGGCGCGTGCGGCCGAGTGCATGACGCGTGCGCTCGAGTTGGCGCCCGATCACGGTCCCGCCTATCGCATGCTCGGCGACATGTATCACGATCTGGGCAAATACGACGCGTCCGTCATGTGCTACCGGGCCGCGACCGAACTCGATGCGAACGACGTCGACGCGCATCATCGCTGCGCGATGGTGCTGCTGAAGCAGAACCGCGCCGACGACGCGCTGCATCATGCGCGCGCGGCGCTCGCATTGAACGATCGCGCGGCGCCCGCGCACATGACGCTCGGCGACGTGCTCGGCATGCTCGGCGATGTGGATGGCGAACTCGCGCATTACCGCCGCGCGGTCGAGCTCGACGTGACGAATCCGGTCCTGCACGACCGGCTGATCTTCGCGCTCGCCACGCATCCGTCGATCGACCAGGAAGAGACGCGCCGTGCCGCGCGGCATTTCGGCGAACACGTCGAAGCCGATGCACGGCCGCTGGCGCATGCCGACACCGGCTCGCGCCCGTCGGGCGGACGACTGCGCATCGGCTGGGTGTCGGGCGACCTGGCGACGCATCCGGTCGGCATTTTCCTCGAAGGCGTGCTGGCGCATCTCGATCGACGCCGGCTCGAGTTGATCGCCTATCCGACGTCGGCGGCGGAAGACGACACGACCGCGCGCCTGAAACCGTATTTCGATGCGTGGCATCCGCTTCTCGACCTGTCGGACGAACAGGCGGCGCAGCGGATCCGTGCGGATGGCATCGACGTCCTCGTCGACCTGTCGGGCCACACGGCGCTAAACCGGCTCGGCGTGTTCGCATGGAAGCCCGCGCCGGTGCAGGTCACGTGGATCGGCTTCTTCGCGTCGACGGGGCTGCGCGCGATCGACTACGTGCTGGGCGACCGGCACGTGCTGCCGGCCGACGAGGAAGCGCATTTCGTCGAGCGGCCGTGGCGGCTGCCCGACAGCTATCTGTGCTTCACGCCGCCGCATCCGGCGCTCGACGTCGGTCCGTTGCCGCAACGCGAGAACGGTGTGACGACGTTCGGCTATTTCGGCAAGCTCGGGAAGATGAACGATGCGGTCGTGCGCGTGTGGTCGCGGGTGCTTGCCGCGGTGCCGGGCGCGCGGCTGTTCCTGAAGGCGGGCGAGCTCGACGGCGCGCATGCGGTGCGCCGGACGGTCGAGCGGTTCGCCCGCCACGGGATCGACGCGAGCCGGCTGGTAATGGAAGGCCGCTCGCCGCGCGCCGATTACCTGACGGCCTATCACCGCGTCGACATGATGCTGAGTCCGTTTCCGTACCCGGGCGGCACGACGACGGCCGAGTCGCTGTGGATGGGCGTGCCGGTGCTCGGGATGAAGGGAGGGCGGTTCGTCACGCACATCTGCGAGAGCGTGCTGCAGACGGTCGGCCTCGGTGACTGGATCGCACAGGACGAAGACGACTACGTTGCGAAGGCCGTGGCCGCCGCGGCCGATCCGCAGCGGCTCGGGGCGCTGCGGCAGGCATTGCGCGCGCGGCTGCTCGCGTCGCCGCTGTGCGACGCGCCGCGCTTCGCGAAACATCTCGAGGAGGCGTTTCACGGGATGTGGATGGACAGGACGAACGCCGGCGCCGACGAGCGGGCCGCAGCGGGCGACGAACGGAATTGAGCCGCCCGGCAGGGCGGCGCGCGAACGACGAAACGACGACATGCAACAGACCACGGACATTCTCGGCGCCGCACTGGCGCATCACCAGGCGGGCCGGCTCGGCGACGCGAAGGCGGGCTACGAGCAGCTGCTCGCGCGCGAGCCGGCGCATCCGGACGCGCTGCATTTCCTCGGGCTGCTGACCTGTCAGGCAGGGCAGCCGGAAGAGGGAATCGCGCTGATGCGCCGCTCGATCGACGCGTATCCGAGCGCGATCTATCACAACAATCTGGGCAACGCGCTGCGCGAGCGAGGCCGGCTCGACGATGCGATCGCTCAGTACCGCGAAGCGGTGCAGCGACAGCCGGACTACGCGGAAGCGCACAACAACCTGGGCGACGCGTTGCGCGAGGCGCGACAGCCGGATGCGTCGATGCAGCACTGCGCGCAGGCGATCGCGCTGCGGCCGGACTATGCGCAGGCGTACAACAACCTGGGCAACGCGCTGAAGGATCTGGGGCAAGCGGATGCGGCGGTGCTCGCATACGGCAAGGCGATCGAGCACGACCCGCGCTACGCGGACGCGTACAACAATCTCGGCAACGTGCTGACGACGCAGCGCAAATTCGACGCGGCGGTGGACAGCTATCGCGCGGCCGTCGCGCTGAACCCGGGCCGGGCGATCGTGCACGGCAATCTCGGCACCGCGCTGCTCGCACGCGGCGACCTCGACGAATCCATCGCGACGCTGCGTCGGGCGGTCGAACTCGATCCGCTGGATCCGCAGGTCCACAACTGTCTCGGCAGCGCGCTGCGTGAAGCGGGCCGGAACGACGAAGCGATCGAGCATTTCGAACGGGTTGTCGAGCTGTCCGGCGGCGACGTCGACGCACACCTCAACCTGAGCCGGGCGCTGAAGAGCCAGAACCGGATCGAGGAGTCCGTCGAGGCCGGCAAGCGGGCCATCGAGCTGGATCCGCGCCGCGCGGAAGGCTACGTGAACCTGGCCCACGCGTATTACTGGCTGGACCGCGTCGACGACGCGATCGTGCAGTACCGCCATGCGCTCGAATTCGATCCGGATTCGGCGGACATTCACCAGAACCTGTCGATCGCGCTGTGCCAGGCGCGGCGCGTCCATGAGGCGCTGGAAAGCGCGCAGGCCGCCGTCGCACTCGAACCCGGCACCGCGCGCCGGCATGCGCATCTCGCGGACGTGCTGCGCAAGACCGGCGACGTCGACGCGGCGATCCGGTGCTATCGCCGCGCGCTGGAGTGCGATCCCGACAATCCGGGCACCTACACGTCGCTGCTGTTCTGCCTCGCGGGCCAGACCAGCTTCGACCCCGAAGCGTACCTGGCGGATGCGCGCGTGTTCGGCTCGCGCATGTCGATGCACGCGCAGCCGTGGCGGCACCGGCCGGCGCCGCTGAACGGGCGCAGGTTGCGTGTCGGCTTCGTGTCGGGCGATTTCCGGCGGCACCCGGTCGGCATCTTTCTCGAAAGCGTGGTCGCGCATCTCGATCGGTCGCGGCTCGAACTGGTCGCGTTCACGACGTTCGACACCGAGGACGACTACACCGCGCGGCTGAAGCCGCATTTCGACGGCTGGCATCGCATCACGGATCTCGGGACGGAGCAGACGGCCCGACGCATCCACGACGAGCGGATCGACGTGCTCGTCGATCTGGCCGGGCATACGGCGCACAACCGGCTGCCTGCCTTTGCGTGGAAGCCGGCGCCGATCCAGGTGAGCTGGCTCGGCTTTTTCGCGTCGACCGGCATCGCGGAGATGGACTATTTCCTCGGCGATGCGCACGTGCTGCCGGCCGCCGAGGAAGCGCACTTCGTCGAGCGGCCGTGGCGGCTGCCGGACAGCTACCTGTGCTTCACGCCGCCGCCGTACGACGTGCAGGTCGGCCCGCTGCCGATGCTGCGCAACGGGCACATCACGTTCGGTTGCTTCGGCAAGCTCGTGAAGGTGACCGACGACGTGGTGCGCGTCTGGTCGCGCCTGCTGCACACCGTGCCGGGCGCGAAGCTGCTGCTCAAGGCGTATGAACTCGCGGTCGAGGACATCTGCGATGCGACGCGCGCGCGCTTCGCGGCGCACGGCATCGACGCCGACCGCCTGATCCTCGAGCAGGGCTCGTCGCGCGACGCGTACTTCGCTGCGTACAACCGCGCGGACGTGATGCTGAGCCCGTTCCCGTACCCGGGCGGCACGACCACGGCCGAGTCGCTGTGGATGGGCGTGCCGGTGCTCGGGATGAAGGGCGAGCGGTTCGTCACGCATATCTGCGAGAGCCTGCTGCATGCGGCCGGCCTCGGCGACTGGATCGCGAGCGACGAAGCGGACTACATCGCGAAGGCCGTCGCGTTCTCCCGCGATCGCGGCGAGCTCGCGGCGATGCGTGCCGGGTTGCGTCAGCAGATGCAGCGTTCGCCGCTCGGCGACGCGAAGCGGTTCGCCCGCCACCTCGAGGACGCGTTCCACGGCATGTGGGGCGCGTGGCTCGCCGGCGCCCCGGACGACGCGCCGGCGCGGTAACGGCCGCGGCCGGTCAGGCGCTGCGCCGCATGCGGACATCCCCCAAAAAAAGAAGCCGCATCGCTGCGGCTCTTCGAGGAGTGAAAGAAGCCGCATCGCTGCGGCTCTTCGAGGAGTGCGCCCTCGCGGGCGTCGTTGTTGTTCTCGTTCGTTACACGTCGGTGCGGTTCAGCCGAGCATCCCGGTCGACTGATAACGCGATGCCGCGTCGATGCGCTGCAGCGCCAGCCGATGATTCGTCATCAGCCGTTCGCGGCCGGCCTTCGCCTGTTCGGTGATGATCGCGTCGAGGCGCTGGATCTCGCGGACGATCGCGAGCGCATCCGGCGTCTGGTCCGCGTCGAGCGACATCAGCAGCGTCGCGCGTTCGTCCACGAGCGCGGCGGCGCGCTCCCATGCGTCGTGCGAGACGGCGTCCGCGAGCGCGTGCGTGAGCGCCAGCGCGCGTGTCAGCGAAGTGTGTTCCATGGCGAGTAGTCCTCGTGGGCGGCGGCCGGGTGCCGGTCCGTCACTTGTTGGTGGCGAGCGTGCCGGCGCTGCTCGCACCGCCGAACAGCTGCGTCAGGTACTGCTGGTTGTTCTGCATCTTCGTCATCAGCGTGTTGAGCGCGGTGAACTGCGCGTTGTACTGCGCCGTGAGCGAGGCCTGGTAGTTCTTCAGCTGCGTCGCCTGGTCCTGCAGATTCGACAGGTCCTTGTTCAGCGAGGCCGTGCGCTGGTCGATCAGGCCGCCCGTCTGCGAGTACGAATTCGCGAAGTTGTTCAGCGCGACCCCGACACCGTTCGTCGAGTTGAAGATCGCCGAGACGGCCGAGCCGTTGGTCGTGAGTGCGGTCTGCAGCTTCGTGCTGTCGACCGTCAGCGTGCCGTCGGTGTTCAGGTTGATGCCGATCGACGACAGGCTGTAGGTCTTGCCGCCCGACGTGACGCCGCCGCTGAGCGCGGTCGCGAGGCCGTTCGTGATCGAGTTCAGCATCGCGTCGCCGAGCAGCGGGCCGGCCGTCGAGCCCGACGACGTGGTCGTGTACGACGACAGGCTCGATGCCGTCGTGACGAAGGTCGAGTACGCCTTCGCGAAATTGTTGATCGCCGTCGTGATGCCGGTCGTGTCCTGCGCGATCGTGAGCGTCTGCGTCGTGTTGACCGCGGCGGCCGTCAGGTTCAGCGTGACGCCGGTCAGCGCGTTGGAGATCTGGTTCGTCGCGCTCGTCACGGTGCTGCCGGCGATCGTGATGTTGGCGTCCGCGGCAGGCGTCACCGTGTTGTAGGTCGACTGCGTCGAGTCGAGCTTGCTGTTCAGGCCGGCGCCCGCGGTGATCGACACCGTGTTCGCCGCCCCGGTGTTGTTCGACGAGAGCACCAGGTGCTGGCCGTCGGACGCGTTGATCACGGTGGCCGTCACGCCCGGGTTGTTCGAGGCCTTGTTGATGTTCGCGGCGATCGTCGCGAGCGTATCGGTCGACGAGACCGACAGCTGCATCGAGCCGGTGCCGACGCCGACGGTCAGCGTGCCGCTGCCGATCGTGTCGGACGACGTGAGCGCCGGCGAAGAAATCGAGTTGGCGGTCGCGACCGCGTTGACTTTCACCGCGTACGTGCCGGCCGCCGCGCCGCTCGCGGTGGTGGCGGTGAGGCCGGAGCCGCTGGCCGTCGCGGTCAGTGCCGACAGCGCCGTGCCGTCGGTGAGGCCCTTCAGCGCCGTTTGCAGTGCCGCGAGCTGCGACTTGATCTGCCCGATCGCGGACAGTTCGGTGTTGTCGGACGTTTGCTTGTTCGCGAGTGCGGTCGTTTGCGCGGCGGTCTTCGCGGTGACGAGCGCGGAGACGAGCGAATTGACGTCGAGCGACGACTTCGTCGAGCCGCTGATGAGGGACTGCGCAGCCTGCTGGAGCGCGGTGTTCAGGTCGCTGGAGGACGTGGTGGTGGTGGTCGTCGAGGTCATTCGGGTGCTCCGGTCCGCATCGCCGGACAGGTTCGGGCGAATCGCGCGTCGGTGTCGAACAAGCGCGCAACGGGAGGTGAGCCTCCCGGGTGCGCGATGAAAAGGCGCGGGCGCCGGACCCAGGTCGCGGCGCCCGTGCCGGCGGACGGCGCGTCGCGAGACGCGCGCCGCCGGTCGTGGGGTATTAACCCAGGAGCTTCAGGACTTGCTGCGGCAGCGAGTTCGCTTGTGCCAGCACCGAGATACCTGCTTGCTGCAGCACTTGCGCCTTGCTCAGGTTCGCCGTTTCCGTCGCGAAGTCCGCGTCGGTGATCTGCGAACGGGCTGCCGACATGTTGGTCGATTGCGTCTGCGTGTTCGTGATGGCCGACTGGAACGTGTTCTGCGTTGCGCCGAGCGTTGCCTGGAACGTGTTGACCTTCGTCAGCACTGCGTCGATCGAGCCCATCGCGGCTTGCGAATCCGTGACGCTCGAAACCGTCAGCGCGGAGAGGCCGAGGTTTGCCGAGTCCCAGCTCTGCGCGCCGAAGTTCGCTGCGATCGTCTGACCGTTGATTGCGCCGATCTGGAAGCTGACCGTGCCCAGGCCTTGCAGGACGGATTGACCGTTGAACGTCGTTTGCGTTGCGACGCGCGAGATTTCCGTCAGACGGGTCGAGACTTCCGACTGCAGGTTTGCACGTGCGTTGGAGTCGAGCGAGCCGTCGCCTGCTTCAACTGCCAGCTGGCGGATACGTTGCAGGTTGTCGACGATCGACTGGAGCGCGCCGGCGGTCGTCTGGACCATCGAGATGCCGTTGTTCGCGTTCGACACGCCCTGGTTCAGCGCGTTGATCGCGGCCGTCTGGGTCGTCGCGATTGCGAGGCCCGCTGCGTCGTCTGCTGCGCTGTTCACGCGCTTGCCCGACGACAGGCGGTTGATCGCTTGCGACAGCGCGTTTTGCGAGCCCGACAGGTTCGTCTGCGTCGACAGCGAAAGGATGTTGGTGTTGATGTTCAGCATTTGCTTCCTCGTTTTGGAAAATGCCTGAGTACAGACAGGATCAGGTTCGTTTTCGGCGTTGCGCTTTATCGCGAGTGGCGCTGCCCGCCTTTCCTGGTTGACGGCGGCACCCGGCGAAAACTTTAGAGGGATGTGTGAGGAAAATCGGGACGGAAGCATGCCGCTGCCGCGAAGTCCGCGCCTGGTATGGCTGGCAGCGATTTCGGCGGGGTTGCGCGACGGTCTCGTTAGACGGTTTATGCGGCCGCGCCGCGCGGGGCGGCGAACCGGGATCGACAAAAGGATAGTTTTGTCTGTGATTTCCTGATATGATGGCGGGCTGAATTGAGATTTTCTGTCAAGCCTGTGCCGTCCCGGCACTCTTGCTGGCAGTCAAACGCGGCGCTGCACGCGGCTTGTGAAGCGTACTCGCGGTGCTTTGTGCCTCTCTTTTCCGGCCTCCGAGGCCGTATTTCCGCTCGTTTCGCCTGTTGTGGGGACGCCCGGATGGCCGGTGCGTGGCGCTTGGCCGCTACGTTTTTGACCGTTTAAGCAATTTAGGAACGACATGACGACGATTCTTCTGAAAGAAAACGAGCCGTTCGAAGTGGCGATTCGCCGCTTTCGCCGTGCTATCGAAAAAAATGGCCTGATCGCTGAACTGCGCGAACGCCAGTCCTACGAAAAGCCGACCGCAGTCCGCAAGCGCAAGAAGGCAGCAGCCGTCAAGCGCCTGCACAAGCGCCTGCGCAGCCAGATGCTGCCGAAGAAGCTCCACTAAGAGCATCTACGGTTCGCCGCAAAACGGCGGAGCGTGCTTCGAAAGAAGCCGCTCCGCCGTTTTGCTTTTCGGGCCGGAAAAGGGCTTCGATCTCGGGATTCAAGCCTTGGCGGGGTGGCCGCCTGGCGGCGACGCGGCGGGTTCGACGGATTGCCGGGCGGTCTCGGGCCGCCGCGGGGGGCGTTCCGAAGTGGTCATCGCGACGCTCGGCGTCGTCGGCGTGACGCGATCGGCATCTGTTTGAAGAAACGCAGCGCGTGCGTGCGAGCCGCGCACGACGCGATGACGTATCGATGCACCGACCCGGCCCGCCGGGCGGGGCTGCGTCGCCGTCAGCCTGCCTTGCGGCGCCGCGCCGGCTGCTGCTTGCCGCCGAGCGCCGCGCATTTGGCGTGACACGGGCAGCCGGTTTCGTGGTCGTTGACCATCCCGGTTGCCTGCATCAGCGCGTAGCAGATCGTCGAGCCGACGAACTTGCAGCCGTATTCCTTCAGCGCCTTGCTGAGCGCATCGGACTCGGCGGTCGATGCGGGCGCGTCGCGATACGACTGCCACGCGTTCTGCACCGGCGTATGGTCGACGAACGACCACAGGAATTGCGCGAGCGACCCGTGGTCGTCGCGAATGCGCTGCACGGCCCGCGCATTGGTCACCGCGGATTCCACCTTCGCGCGATTGCGCACGATGCCCGGATTTTCGAGCAGCTTCTCGATGCGCTTCGGCGTGAAGCGCGCGACCGCGTCGACATCGAACTCGGCGAACGCCTCGCGATAGCCGGCGCGCTTGTTCAGGATCGTCGACCACGACAGCCCCGCCTGCGCGCCTTCCAGAATCAGCATTTCGAACAGATGGCGATCGTCATGCGACGGCACGCCCCACTCGGTATCGTGATAGTGAGCATCCGCTTCCGTCCTTACCCAGTTGCACCGCTGCGACATCGTCAGCCTCGTTCCAGAGTCGATTCGATCGTGCCAGCATAGCGGAAGGCTCATTCGCGGCATAGCTGGCCGAACGGCAGATGGGCGCGCGGCGCCGATCCGGTTAAGCTTGGCGCCTGTTCGAATCAGCAGGATCAACGCATGACGGCACTACTTTTTGCGATCGGCATCGACGGCGGCGGCACCGGCACCCGTGCGGTACTGGCCGACCGGCACGGGCGCGAGCTCGCACAGGGGCGCGGCGGCCCGTCGGGGCTCGGCCTTGGCATCGAGCGCGCGTGGGCATCGATCGGCGCGGCCTGCGCCGACGCCTTCACGCGGGCCGGGCTCGCGTTCGACTGGTCGCAATGCGCGCTCGGTTGCGGGCTCGCGGGCGTCAACAACGCCGCGTGGCTCGCCGCGTTCCGTGCGCAGGCGCCGCTCGACGCGCTCGCGATCGAGAGCGACGCGTATACGACCGTCGTCGGCGCGCACGGCGGCGCGCCGGGGCTCATCGTCGCACTCGGCACGGGCAGCATCGCGGCGGCGCTCGACGCGGCGGGCGACTGCCGCATCGCGGGCGGCTTCGGTTTTCCGTCCGGCGACGAGGCGAGCGGTGCGTGGCTCGGCATGCGCGCGCTTGCATACGCGCAGCAGGCGCTCGACGGCCGCGTGCCGCGCGACGCGTTCGCCGGCGCGCTGCTCGCGGAAACGGGCGTGCACGATCGAGGCGCACTCGTCCAGTGGTCGTGCGATGCGAACCAGACGATCTACGCGCGCCTCGCGCCGATCGTGTTCGCGCACCGCGACCATCCTTGTGCGGCGGCGCTGATCGCGCAGGCCGGCGAAGAGATCGGCAAGATGATCGACGCGCTTGATCCGCGGCAGGCGCTGCCGGTCGCGCTGTGCGGCGGGCTGGCCGACGCGCTGGCGCCGGCCGTGCCGGCGCGCCACGTGGCCCGGCTGCGCGCGCCGCTCGACGATTCCGCGCACGGCGCGTTGCGGCTTGCGTTGCAGGCATTGAGGGCAGCCGAAGCGGGGTGAGCGGTTCGAATGGGCAGCGTGCGGTGAGTGGTGAGCCGGCCGGGCAGGCCGAACGGCCCGAAACCGGCCCGTTCCCCAACCGCCCGGCGGCCCCCCGGGCACGACGTTAAAATGGCGGTTCCGCAGCGTCCTGCGCGCCATTCACCCGTCCCCATGTACAAAGTCATCGCCACCGATCTCGACGGCACCCTGCTGAACAGCGACCACCAGCTCGATCCGTACACGATCGAGACCGTCCGCCGGCTCGACCGCGACGGCCTGCAGTTCGTGATCGCGACGGGGCGCCACTATGCGGACGTCGCCGGCATCCGCGACGTGCTGGGCATCCGGCCGTACCTGATCACGTCGAACGGCGCGCGCGTGCATGCGCCGGACGACACGGCGATCCACGCGCAGGACATCGATCCCGCGATCGTCCGCGGCCTCGTGCAGCCGGGCGTGACCGGCGCGCACGGGCGCGTGATCGTCAACCTGTTCACCGACCGCGGCTGGCTGATCGACCGCGACGCGCCGCACCTGCTCGAATTCCACCAGGATTCGGGATTCCGGTACGACGTGATCGACATGTCCGCGCACGACGGCGCCGATATCGCGAAGGTGCTGTATATCGGCGAGCCGGCCGATCTGGCGGTGGTCGCCGAGCAGATGCGCGTGCGGTTCGGCGATGCGCTGTACGTCACGTATTCGCTGCCCGACTGTCTCGAAGTGATGACCGCCAACGTGTCGAAGGGCCGCGCGCTGCGCGCGGTGCTCGCGCGGCTCGGCGTCGACGCCGGCCACTGCATCGCGTTCGGCGACAACATGAACGACATCGACCTGCTCGAAACGGCCGGTCACGCGTTCATGATGAACAACGCGAACCCCGACCTGATCGCGCACCTGCCGCACATCCCGCGGATCGGCAACAACTTCGACGCGGGCGTCGCCCGCCACCTGCGCACGCTGTTCGCGCTCGAGGACACCCTCGACGGCGTCGCCGCTTCCTGAGCGGCCATGAAAAACGGGCGCCAGCGGCGCCCGTCCAAATTACCTGCCTCGATGTTGTTCGACAGCGTGAGGCTCGCTGCTCTGCTCGCGTGACCCCGTAGCGTTTTATTCGTTGGTGCGAGCGGATGCGGGCAGGAGGCCGACGGCATCGTCGCGCCCCGCGATGAGCGGATAGACGATCCCCGCGATTGCCGCACCGATGATCGGCGCGACCCAGAACAGCCACAGCTGGCCGATCGCCTCGCCGCCCACGAACAGCGCCGGGCCGGTCGAGCGGGCCGGGTTCACCGACGTGTTGGTGACGGGGATGGAGATCAGGTGAATCAACGTCAGGCACAGGCCGATCGCGATCGGCGCGAAGCCGGCCGGCGCGCGCTTGTCGGTGGCGCCGAGAATCACGAACAGGAAGAAGGCCGTCATCACGACTTCGCAGATGAACGCCGCGCCGAGCGAGTAATGGCCGGGCGAGCGCTCGCCGAAGCCGTTCGTCGCAAAGCCGCTGCCGACGACGTCGAAGCCCGGCTTGCCGGTCGCGATCAGGTACAGCACGAACGCGCCCAGCGTGGCGCCGACCACCTGCGCAACGATGTACGGCGCGAGATCGCGCGCCGGGAAGCGGCCGGCGACCGTCAGGCCGACGCTCACCGCCGGATTCAGGTGGCAGCCCGAAATATGGCCGATCGCGAATGCCATCGTCAGCACAGTCAGGCCGAAGGCGAGTGCGACGCCGGCAAAGCCGATGCCGAGGCCCGGAAAGGCGGCGGCCAGCACGGCGCTTCCGCACCCGCCGAGCACCAGCCAGAACGTGCCGAATACCTCTGCAGCCAGACGCTGAGAAAGATTCATGTAAGGACCTCGTTCAAGTGGGTTGAAGACAAACGGGCGACCGGAGTTTTATTCCGACGCCCGGAATTGGTCTGGATTATAGGAAATGAATCGGCTTCGCGAGGGTCAACGATTGTTAAATTTGAATGGCGGGCGAATGGCTTTTATTAGAATAAGTCCGCATTCTCGATATCGACGAATCGGTTAAAGATGACAGTATTAAATTCGAAGAGCAGGGCGGCAGTACGATGACGTAACGGATGTTGGCGTTCCGGCCGGACTCGCTGGAGCCGCATCATGGAAAAGGGGAGTCGAAAAATGTCTCAATACGCGAAACTCAAGGCGCAGATCGCCGAGTTGCAGGCCCAGGCGGACGATGTGCGTCGCCAGGAAGTGGCGACGGTGATCGCCGACGTCCAGCGGATGATTGCCGAATATGGCCTGACGGCCGAGGACCTGGGCTTCGCGGAGCGCGCGCGGCGCGGCCGTCCGCCGAAAAAGGCGCCGCTGCCCCCGAAATACCGCGACCCGAAGTCGGGCGCAACCTGGAGCGGGCGCGGCAAGCCGCCGAATTGGATCGTCGGGAAAAACCGCGATCGTTTCCTGATCGAATGACCGCGCAAAAAGAAAGAGCCGCATCGACGATGCGGCTCTTTGGCGTTTTCGGGATTTTCACGCCGATTTCGGCGCGAATTTCACCGGATATTTCCTGACGAATTTCGGCGTCAGGCGCCCGCGACCTGACGCAAGACCGGCCGTTTTGCCGCCGTGCAAAGCGATTCGTAAGTTTCGACATAACGCCGCGCCATCGCTTTCGAGCTGAAGCGCGTATCGAAACGTGCGCGGATCGCGTCGCGCGACAGGCTGTCGATCCGGTGCAGCGCGCCGACGGCGCCCTGCACGTCCTCGACGATGAAGCCGGTCACGCCGTCCTCGATCACTTCCGGCACCGAGCCGCGGTTGAACGCGACGACCGGCGTGCCGCAGGCCATCGCCTCGATCATCACCAGGCCGAACGGCTCCGGCCAGTCGATCGGGAACAGCAGCGCCTTCGCGCCCGACAGGAACGCCGGCTTCTGCGCCTCGTTGATCTCGCCGATGAATTCGACGTGCGCCTCGCCGAGCAGCGGCTCGATCACTTCCTTGAAGTAATCGGCGTCGGCCTTGTCGACCTTCGCGGCGATCTTCAGCGGCAACCCGCTTTGCGCGGCGATCCGGATCGCGGTGTCGACCCGCTTTTCGGGGCAGATCCGGCCGAGGAATGCGAGGTATTCGGGCTTCACGTGCGGTTGCGGCGTGAGCAGCGTGTCGGGCAGCCCGTGATACACGGTGCCGGCCCACGCGGCCTGCGGCAGCGGCTTGCGCTGGTTGTTCGAGATCGACACGACCGGCGCGTCCGGGAAGGCGTCGAACACCGGCTGCAGCTCCGGCAGGTCGAGGCGGCCGTGCAGCGTCGTCACGTAAGGCGTATCGAGGCGCGACATCAGCGAGAACGGCATGTAGTCGAGGTGGAAGTGCAGCACGTCGAATTCGTGCGCGACACGGGCGACCTGTTCGATCAGGCGCATATGGGGCGCCATCGAGTCGCGGATCGACGGGTCGAGCCGCAGTGCGCGCGGCCATGCCGCCTCGAGACGGGCGGACGTGACGGAGTCGCCGCTCGCGAACAGCGTCACGTCGTGGCCAAGCTCGACGAGCGCCTCGGTGAGGTAGGACACGACACGCTCGGTGCCGCCATAGAGTTTCGGCGGGACAGCTTCGTAAAGCGGCGCGATCTGGGCAATACGCATGGGCGTTCTCCGGTGTCGACCAGCGCGGGGCGCTCGAATGCGCATGCTGGTCCGATGCAGGGTTGCGGAACTCGCCGACGCACGCGCTTCGCGGTACGTGGCCCGGTCCGGGGCGCGGTGCGCGGGAGGCCGGGCGGCAAGCTGCGGGGCGGGCCGGCACGGCTCCCGCCGCCGCCCATTGGAGTCCATTATCGATATCGCCTTCAGGGGTTCGAGTGTTTTTTCAAACACTTAAGGCTTGTTACACCATGAAATACGCGAAAACCCCGATAAAAAGGGTGCGGAAACATAAAGCGATATGGCAACGAGAATTGTTGCGCTATCGTGAAAAACCACTATAATTTTTACCGATTCACTTTCCGGCAGCCTTGTCGGAAGGCCTCCAGCCGGATTTGTCCCATGCGGTACCGCATCGTCGACGAATTCGCGCGTCACTCGCCCCGCCGTTTGTTCCCTTTCAATTCGCTTTGTCGGAAAAATTCCTACACGGTTTACAGACAAATCCTGCGCGGCATACGCCACTTCGCTGATACCGACATAAATCCCGTTTGGCCAAAATTCGCCCTGTAAGACTATAAACGTGCCGACGGTGCGCCCAGCGCGGCCTGATCGAGCAAACGTTTTCATAACATGAAAGGCCAAAGCAAAGCTCTTAACGGGGGAATCATGAGCGCCACCAGCGAAATGCTCAGTGAGATCAAAGAGGTCAACCTGTCGTACCTCCTCCTCGCGCAGCGCCTGCTGCGGGAAGACAAAGCGATGGGCATGTTCCGCATGGGCGTGTCCCAGGAACTGGCCGACGTGCTCGCGAACCTCACGCTCGCCCAGACCGTGAAGCTCGCCGCATCGAACCAGATGTTGTGCCGCTTCCGCTTCGACGATCATGCGTTGCTGTCGTCGCTCGCCGACAAGGGGCGCAGCGACGTCGTCACGCACGCGCATTCGGCCATCCTGATGGCCGGCCAGCCGGTCGAAAGCGTCCGCTGATCCTTCCCGCCTTGCGTTCGTCCCGGCGCGCCGCGCCGGCCGGCGGCGCTTTGGCCACTCATCCGAACAACGTCAAGCGGACGGTTATTCACCATGGCAAGCAAAAGCGTCGTGATCGAGGTGAAGGAAATCACCCTCGCCATCGAACTGATCGAACTGGGCGCCCGGCTGCAGCTGCTGGAGGCGGAAACGAGCCTGTCGCGCGATCGCCTGATCAAGCTGTACAAGGAGCTGAAGGGCGCGTCGCCGCCGAAGGGGATGCTGCCGTTCTCGACCGACTGGTTCATGACGTGGCAGCCCAACATCCACTCGTCGCTGTTCTACAACATCTACCGGTTCATGCAGGATCACGGCCGCTGCGAGCCGATCCAGTCGATCGTGAAGGCGTACCGGCTCTATCTGGAGCACGTGAACCTGTCCGGCGACGAGGCCGCGCTGAGCCTCACGCGCGCGTGGACGCTGGTGCGCTTCTTCGACTCGGGGATGCTGCAGATGACCCCGTGCACGCGCTGCGGCGGCCACTTCGTCGCGCATGCGCATGATCCGCATCAAGGTTTCGTGTGCGGCCTCTGCCAGCCGCCGTCGCGCGCGGGCAAGACCCGCAAGGCCGCCGCCGCGCGCGCCGAGCTGTCCGCCGCCGCGGCCTGAGCGCCTTCGGGCGGGGCGCGAGCGGACGCCGGACGGCCGCCGCGCGCCGCGCGAACCGGCCGGGGCTTGCTGGTAAACACCGCCGCGCCGCCGCGGCACGACCGCGAAAGTTTTCCTGCCGACTGCCGTAAACCTGATTAACGGCGGTCTCCCCGCCGGTCATTCGTGAGGGACAGGCAGTGCTGATTATCGTGGGAACACTCGTGACGCTGTTGTCCGTCTTCGGCGGTTACGCGCTGGCAGGCGGGCATCTGGGCGCATTGATCCAGCCGGTCGAGATCCTGATGATCGCGGGCGCGGGCGTCGGCGCGTTCATCCTCGGCAACGGCATGAAGACCATCAAGGGGACGCTGCGTGTGCTGCCGACGCTCTTCAAGGGCTCGAAGTACACCAAGGACGTCTATATGGAGCTGATGGCGCTCCTGTACGTGCTGCTCGCGAAGGCGCGCAAGGAAGGCACGCTGACGCTCGAGGCCGACATCGACGATCCGGACAAGAGCCCGATCTTCACGCAATACCCGAAGATCCTCGCCGATCGCCACATCGTCGAATTCCTGACCGATTACCTGCGCCTGATGGTGGGCGGCAACATGAACGCGTTCGAGATCGAGAGCCTGATGGACGAGGAGATCGAGACGCACCACGCCGAAGGCGAGGGCCCGGCGCACGCGCTGATGCGCGTCGGCGACGCGATGCCGGCGTTCGGGATCGTCGCGGCCGTGATGGGCGTCGTTCACACGATGGCATCCGCCGACAAGCCGCCCGCGGTGCTCGGCGCGATGATCGCGCAGGCGCTGGTCGGCACGTTCCTCGGGATCCTGCTGTCGTACGGGCTGATCGGGCCGCTCGCGAGCCTCGCGGAGCAGCGCGTGGCCGAGTCGACCAAGATGTTCCAGTGCATCAAGGTGACGATCCTCGCGAGCCTGAACGGCTATGCGCCGGCGATCGCGGTCGAGTTCGGCCGCAAGGTGCTGTTCTCGACCGAGCGGCCGTCGTTCACCGAGCTCGAAGAGCACGTGCGCCGCGTGAAGGCGAAGTGACGCGGAGCGTTCGATGAGCAAGAACAAGGATCGCGCGATCGTCGTGAAACGGGTGGCCCCGCAGAAGAAGGGCCACCACGGCGGCGCATGGAAGCTCGCCTATGCGGACTTCATGACCGCGATGATGGCGTTCTTCCTGCTGATGTGGCTGCTGAGCTCGGTCACGCCGGTGCAGCTGAAGGGAATCGCCGAGTACTTCAACACGCCGCTGAAGGCCGCGCTGTTCGGCAGCGGCGATCGCAGCTCGCAGGACTCGAGCATCATCAACGGCGGCGGCCGCGACCTGTCGAGCCTCGACGCCGGCTCGCTGCGCCGCACCGACGGCACGACGTCGCTCGCCGACCGCGTCGCGAAGGCCGGCGACGACAAGACGCGCTCGCAGGCGCAGGGCGCGCAGGACCGGCTCGAGCAGACGCGCCTGCACGACCTGCAGATCAAGCTGATGGCGGCGATCGAGGCGAACCCGACGCTGCGCCAGTTCAAGCAGCAGATCCGCATCGATTCGACGCTGATGGGGCTGCGCATCGAGATCGTCGATACGCAGAAGCGGCCGATGTTCGCGATGTCGAGCGACCACGTCGAGCCGTACATGCGCGACATCCTGCGCGAGATCGGCAAGACGCTGAACGACGTGCCGAACCGGATCATCGTCCAGGGCCACACCGACGCGGTGCCGTACGCGGGCGGCGAGGGCGGCTACAGCAACTGGGAGCTGTCGGCCGACCGCGCGAACGCGTCGCGCCGCGAGCTGATCGCGGGCGGCATGGACGAGGCGAAGGTGCTGCGCGTGCTCGGCCTCGCCTCGACGCAGAACCTGAACAAGGCCGATCCGCTCGATCCGGAAAACCGCCGGATCAGCGTGATCGTGCTGAATCGCAAATCCGAAGACGCGCTGATGCGCGACGACGCGACGACCACGACGCTGTCGGCCGACGCGGCGGGCTCGAAGCTGCTGGCCCAGCAGCTCGACGGCCCGGCGCCGGCCGCGCGACCGGCGCTCGCGAGCGCCGTCGCCGTGGCGCCGAAACCCTGACGTTTCCCAGATTTCGAGACAGACATGATCCGAACCATTCTCGCCATCGACGACTCGGCGACCATGCGCGCGCTGCTGCAGGCGACGCTGGCGCAGGCCGGCTACGACGTGACGGTGGCGCCGGACGGCGAAGCCGGCTTCGACATGGCGGCCACCGTGCCGTACGACCTGGTGCTGACCGACCAGAACATGCCGCGCAAGAACGGGCTCGAGGTGATCGCCTCGCTGCGCAAGCTGACGGCATACGCGGATACGCCGATCCTCGTGCTGACCACCGAAGGCAGCGATGCCTTCAAGGACGCCGCGCGCGACGCGGGCGCGACCGGCTGGATCGAAAAGCCGATCGACCCGGCCGTGCTGATCGACCTGGTCGCGACGCTCTCCGAGCAGACCGCCTCCTGACATGTACGCGACGAATTCAACCGGTGACCGGGCATGACTCTCGACATCACGCAGTTCTACCAGACCTTTTTCGACGAAGCGGACGAGTTGCTCGCGCAAATGGAGCAGCTGCTGCTGAACCTCGACGTCGGCTCGCCCGACCCCGAGGATCTGGCCGCGATCTTCCGCGCCGCGCATTCGATCAAGGGCGGCGCGGCGACCTTCGGCTTTTCCGCGCTGACCGAGACGACCCACATCCTCGAGTCGCTGCTCGACCGCGCGCGCAACCATGAGCTGACGCTGACCAAGGAAATGGTCGACGCGTTCCTCGAGACCAAGGACGTGCTGTCCGACCAGCTGGTCGACTATCGCGCCAGCGCGGAACCGGACGCGGCGGCTGCCGCGACGATCTGCGCGAAGCTCGAACGCCTGAAGGCCGAGAGCGGCGCGGGTGCGCCCGCGGCCGCGGACGTCGCGCCTGC
The DNA here is from genome assembly GCF_053427615.1 of Burkholderia sp. AW33-5. Taxonomy (NCBI): domain Bacteria; kingdom Pseudomonadati; phylum Pseudomonadota; class Betaproteobacteria; order Burkholderiales; family Burkholderiaceae; genus Burkholderia; species Burkholderia sp. AW33-5. The sequence continues at coordinate 153,672 of NZ_JBSAXA010000009.1, forward strand.
GGTGCCGGCCGAGACGGCCGCGCCGGCGCCCGTCGCCGACGACCGCGCGCCTGACCACGTGGTCGAACAGGCCGTCGCGGCCGCGCATCCGGCGGACGACGCCGGCGCGGGCGGCCCGCACCTGAAGATCACGCTCGTCGGCGTCGACGCGAAGGACCAGGCGCTGCTCACCGAGGAACTCGGCAATCTCGGCCGGATCGTCGGCCGCGAGGAAGCGGGCGCGGACCTGACGCTGTGGCTCGAATCGGACGTGCCGTCCGACGACATCGTCGCCGTGTGCTGCTTCGTGATCGACGACAGCCAGATCCGCATCGCGCGCGGGACCGCGCCGGCCGCGCCGGCGGCGCCCGCCGCCGCGACGGCCGCGCCCGAACCGGCCGCCGCGCCGGAGCCGGCCGCGCGCGTCGAGGTATTCGCACAAGTCGCCGGTGCCGCACCGGCCGCCGCCGCATCGCAAGCGCCGGCGCAGCCGGGCGCCGCCGCGCAACCGGCGCCGCAAGCGGCCCCGCAACCGCACGCCGAAGCCGCCGCGCCGGCTGCCCATGCCGCCGCCCACCACGACGACAAGCGTCCGCGCCCGGCCGCCGCCGCATCGGGCGCCGAAGGCAGCTCGATCCGCGTCGGCGTCGAGAAGGTCGACCAGCTGATCAACCTGGTCGGCGAACTCGTGATCACCCAGGCGATGCTCGCGGAAACGGCGAGCGCGTTCGATCCGGCGCTGCACGACCGCCTCTTCAACGGGATGGCGCAACTGGAACGCAACGCGCGCGACCTGCAGGAAGCGGTGATGTCGATCCGCATGATGCCGATGGACTACGTGTTCAGCCGCTTCCCGCGCCTCGTGCGCGACCTGGCCGGCAAGCTCGGCAAGCAGGTCGAGCTCGTCACGTTCGGCCAGGCGACCGAGCTCGACAAGAGCCTGATCGAGCGGATCATCGACCCGCTCACCCACCTCGTGCGCAACAGCCTCGACCACGGGATCGAGACCGTCGACAAACGCGTCGCCGCCGGCAAGGACGCGGTCGGCCAGCTCGTGCTGTCGGCCGCGCATCACGGCGGCAACATCGTGATCGAGGTCAGCGACGACGGCGGCGGCCTGAACCGCGAGCGGATTCTCGCGAAGGCCGCCAAGCAGGGCATGCAGATTCCCGACACCATCAGCGACGACGAAGTCTGGCAACTGATCTTCGCGCCGGGCTTCTCGACCGCCGAGACGGTGACCGACGTGTCGGGCCGCGGCGTCGGGATGGACGTCGTGAAGCGCAACATCCAGTCGATGGGCGGCCACGTCGAGATCAGCTCGCAGGCCGGCCGCGGCACGACCACGCGGATCGTGCTGCCGCTCACGCTCGCGATCCTCGACGGGATGTCGGTGAAGGTCGGCACGGAGATCTTCATCCTGCCGCTGAACTTCGTGATGGAGTCGCTGCAGCCGTCGAACGACGACATCTACACGGTCGGCAACGGCGAGCGCGTGGTGCGCGTGCGCGGCGAATACCTGCCGCTCGTCGCGCTGCACGAGGTGTTCTCGGTCGAGGACGCGCGCACCGATCCGACCCAGGGGATCGTCACGATCATGGAAACCGAGGGGCGCCGCTTCGCGATGCTGATCGACGAGCTGGTCGGCCAGCAGCAGGTGGTCGTGAAGAACCTCGAAACGAATTACCGCAAGGTGCACGGCATCTCGGCGGCGACCATCCTCGGCGACGGCAGCGTCGCACTGATCGTCGACGTCGCGGCGCTGAACCGTGAAACCCGTGCGACGCACGGCGCCCGAGCCGGCGCCGAGCTCGCCATCTTCTGACTCTCGCCATTCAACCGATTGGGGGCAAACGTGTCTGCTGAAGTCCAAATGATCAATCCGGCCGCGGCGAACGCGGCAACCAGCCGCCGCGACGCGGAGCAGGGCGATGCGACGGGCCAGGAGTTCCTCGTCTTCACGCTCGGCGACGAGGAATACGGGATCGACATCCTGAAGGTGCAGGAAATCCGCGGCTACGACAGCGTCACGCGCATCGCCAACGCGCCGGACTTCATCAAGGGCGTGATCAACCTGCGCGGCATCATCGTGCCGATCGTCGACATGCGGATCAAGTTCCATCTCGGCCGCGTCGAGTACGACCACCAGACCGTCGTGATCATCCTGAACGTGTCGAACCGCGTGGTCGGGATGGTGGTCGACGGCGTGTCGGACGTGCTGACGCTGCAGACCGACCAGATCATGCCGGCGCCGGAGTTCGGCGCGACGCTGACGACCGAGTACCTGACGGGCCTCGGCACCGTCGATGGCCGGATGCTGATCCTGATGGACATCGAGAAGCTGATGTCGAGCCGGGAAATGGCGCTGATCGAGACGCTCGGCGGGTAAGCGCGCCGCGCGCGCAGGAATTTCGGGAGAATCTGCAATGTTGCATAACTGGTCGATCCGCACGACGCTCACGGCGGTCGGACTCATCCTCGTGTGCCTGGCCGCCGCGGTCGGCGGGCTCGGCCTCTACGCGCTCAATCACGCGAGCCGTTCGCTCGACGAGATCGCGCACGTCGACCTGCCGGCGATTCACACGCTGGACGACACGGCCGCGCACCTGCTGCGCTCGCGCATTGCGCTCGATCGCTTCCGTACGCTGACCGAAGCCGGCAATACGGCCGAGGCGGCGAAGGTGCTCGACCGTGCGCAGGAGCTGTATACGAAGTCGAACCAGAACTGGCAGGCGTTCCAGTCGACGCCGAAGCTCGGTGTCGAGCAGGCGCTCGTCGACGAGCTCACCGCCCGCTACACGACGATCGTGAAGGAAGGTGTCGAGCCCGAATTTGCCGCGGCGCGCGCGGGCGACATGGCGGCGTACCACGCGATTGCCGACGCGAAGATCAGCCCGATGTTCGTCGCGTTCGACCAGACGGCGGCGGCCGTGATCGCATCGCTGCAGAAGCGCGCTGAAGAGCGCCAGGCCGCGACGCAGTCGCAGATCTCGCTGATGGTCGCGCTGATCGCGGCCGGCATCGCGATCGCGTTCGTCGTCGTGATCGCGATCCGCTTCGCCATGCGCGGGCTGATCGTGAAGCCGCTCGAGGACGCGATCGCGCACTTCGAGCGCATCGCCGGCGGCGACCTCACGCAGCCGGTGAACGTGTCCAGCAGCAACGAGATCGGCCGTCTGTTCGGCGGCATCAAGCGGATGCAGGACGCCGTGACGACGATGGTGCAGGCCGTGCATCGCGGCACCGAGTCGATCGACGTCGGCGCGCGCGAGATCTCGACCGGCAACACCGACCTGTCGCAGCGCACCGAGGAGCAGGCCGCGTCGCTGCAGGAAACCGCATCGAGCATGGAGCAGCTGACCGGCACCGTGCGGCAGAACGCGGAGAACGCGCGGCAGGCGAGCCAGCTCGCGGTGAACGCGTCCGACATCGCGACGCAGGGCGGCGACGTCGTCGGCCAGGTCGTGTCGACGATGCAGGACATCGCGGCGAGCTCGGGCAAGGTCGTCGACATCATCGGCACGATCGAAGGCATCGCGTTCCAGACCAACATCCTCGCGCTGAACGCGGCGGTCGAAGCCGCGCGCGCGGGCGAGCAGGGCCGCGGTTTCGCCGTGGTCGCGGGCGAAGTGCGCTCGCTGGCGCAACGCAGCGCGAGCGCCGCGAAGGAAATCAAGCAGCTGATCGGCGATTCGGCCGAGAAGGTCGAAAGCGGGTCGACGCTCGTCGCGCGCGCCGGCTCGACGATGGACGAGATCGTGCAGGCCGTGCGCCGCGTGACCGACATCATGGGCGAGATCAGCGCCGCGTCGGACGAGCAGTCGACCGGCATCGAGCAGGTCAATCGCGCGGTCGGCCAGATGGATTCGGTCACGCAGCAGAACGCGGCGCTCGTCGAGCAGGCCGCGGCGGCGGCCGCGTCGCTCGAGGAGCAGACGCGCCAGATGAAGGCGGTCGTGTCGGAGTGGCGCGTCGCGGGCGGCATCGCGCTCGCGCCGGCGCGCAACGCTGCACGCCCGGCCGCGCATGCAGCGGCGCCGGCGTTGCCGTCGGCGCACCGTCACGAAGCGTCGCCGGCCGCATTGCCGGCACCGCAGGCTGCCGCGCAGCCGGCCCGTCGCGCCGCACCGGCGCCGCATGCCGCGGCACCGGCCGCGAGCCACGAAACCCGGCGCGCGCCGGACGCCGCTGCCGCACGCGCATCGAAGGAAGCGCCGGCCGCGGGCGGCTACGGCCCGCGTCTCGCGAAGGCGGCCGCCGCACCGGCGCCGAAGTCCGCCGAGAAGCCCGCACTGGTACGCCCCGCGCTGAACGGCGAGAAGCCGGCGATGGCGGCGGCCGGCACGTCCGACGACGACTGGGAGACTTTCTAAGCCATGCCGTCCGCGCGCGCACCGTTTCGACCCGATGCACCGGATGCCTCGCCCCGCGCGGGCGAGCCGGGGCGCGACTTCGCGTTTACCGGCGCGGATTTCGCACGCATCCGCGCGCTGATCCATCAACGCGCGGGCATTTCGCTGTCCGAGCACAAGCGCGACATGGCGTACAGCCGGCTCGCACGCCGGCTGCGCGCACGCGGCCTCGACACGTTCCGCGACTACCTCGACCTGCTCGAGCAGGAGGACGATCCGCTCGAGTGGGAAGCGTTCACCAACGCGCTGACGACGAACCTGACCGCGTTCTTTCGCGAGTCGCACCATTTCCCGATCCTCGCCGACTTCGTGAAGCGTCGCGCGGCGCCCGTGTCGGTGTGGTGCTCGGCGGCGTCGACCGGCGAGGAGCCTTACTCGATCGCGATCACGCTGATCGAGGCGCTCGGCGAATCGGCCGCGCGCGGCGCATCGATCCTCGCGACCGATCTCGACACGCAGGTGCTCGCGAAGGCCGAGGCCGGCATCTACACGTACGACCAGGTCAAGCACCTGAGCCCGGAGCGGCTCAAGCGCTTCTTCCTGAAGGGCACGGGCGCGCAGGCCGGCCGAGTGAAGGTGCGCCCGGAACTGCGCGCGATGATCCGCTTCGAGCAGCTGAACCTGACCGATGCCGACTACGGGATCGCGAAGCCGTTCGACGCGATCTTCTGTCGCAACGTGATGATCTATTTCGACAAGCCGACGCAGGGGCAGGTGCTGTCGCGCTTCGAGCCGCTCGTGAAGCCGGGCGGCCTGCTGTTCGCCGGGCATTCGGAGAATTTCACGTACGTCTCGCAGGCGTTCCGGCTGCGCGGGCAGACGGTGTACGAACTGACGCGCGATGCCGCGCCGGGCCTGCGCCCGCACGGCGCCGCGCCGGCCGCGGCGGCGCCGCGCGCCCATGCGCGTGCCGCGGGTGCCGTGCCCGCTTACGGAGAACGCGGATGAGCGCCCTGCCGATCGCGACCAATCGCTACTTCGACAACCACTTCGAACGCCCCGGCGTAAAGCTGCTGCCGAACGAGTTCTACACGACGTCCGAGGACATGGTGCTGATGACCGTGCTCGGCTCGTGCGTCGCCGCGTGCCTGCACGACCCGTTGGCGGGCATCGGCGGGATGAATCACTTCATGCTGCCCGACGACGGCGCCGATGCCGGCGCGGCCGCGTCGGAGTCGATGCGCTACGGCGCGTACGCGATGGAAGTGCTGATCAACGAACTGATCAAGGCCGGCGGGCGCCGCGAGCGCCTCGAGGCGAAGGTGTTCGGCGGCGCAGCCGTGCTGGCCGGGATGACGACCATCAACATCGGCGACCGCAACGCGGATTTCGTGCGCCGCTACCTCGCGCTCGAACGCATCCGCATCACCGCGGAGGACTTGCAGGGCGTGCACCCGCGCAAGGTCGCGTTCATGCCGCGCACCGGCCGCGCGATGGTGAAGAAGCTGCGGCTGCAGGTGCCGGGGGTGACCGAGCGCGAAGCCGCGCTGGCGCGCGAGGCCGACCGCGTGCGCGCCGAGCGGCCGCGCGCGCACGTCGAGCTGTTCGCGGCGAAGCGGCCGGCCGCGCCGCCGCCGGCACGCCCGCGCATCGAGCTGTTCGGCGCACGCGGCGGCGCGGGCGCGCAGACGACGAACACGAAGGCCGGCAGCCCGTTTGCGGCCAACCTTTCGAGAAAGCAGGAGGCATGACCGCAGTGCAGAAGATCAAAGTGTTGTGCGTCGACGACTCGGCGCTGATCCGCAGCCTGATGACGGAGATCATCAACAGCCAGCCCGACATGGAAGTGTGCGCGACCGCGCCCGATCCGCTCGTCGCGCGCGAGCTCATCAAGCAGCACAACCCGGACGTCCTGACGCTGGACGTCGAAATGCCGCGCATGGACGGGCTCGACTTCCTCGAGAAGCTGATGCGCCTGCGGCCGATGCCGGTCGTGATGGTGTCGTCGCTGACCGAGCGCGGCTCCGAAATCACGCTGCGCGCGCTCGAACTCGGCGCGGTGGATTTCGTCACGAAGCCCCGCGTCGGGATTCGCGACGGCATGCTCGACTACGCGGAAAAGCTCGCCGACAAGATCCGCGCGGCATCGCGCGCGCGCGTGCGCCAGACGCCGCAGCCGCAGGCCGCCGCGCGCGCGGCGAGCGGCCAGCCGGCCGCGCCGATGGTCAACAACCCGCTCGTCAGTACCGAGAAGCTGATCATCATCGGCGCGTCGACGGGCGGCACCGAGGCGATCCGCGAGGTGCTGACGCCGCTGCCGCCGGACGCGCCGGCGGTGCTGATCGCGCAGCACATGCCGCCCGGCTTCACGAAGTCCTTCGCGCAGCGGCTGAACGGCCTGTGCCGGATCGCGGTGAAGGAAGCCGAGCACGGCGAGCGCGTGCTGCCGGGCCATGCGTACATCGCGCCGGGCCATGCGCACCTGCTGCTCGCGCGCAGCGGCGCGAACTACATCGCGCAGCTGTCCGACGAGCCGCCGGTGAACCGGCACCGGCCGTCGGTCGACGTGCTGTTCCGCTCGGCGGCGCAGCATGCGGGCAAGAACGCGATCGGCGTGATCCTCACGGGGATGGGCCGCGACGGCGCGGCCGGCCTGCTGGACATGAAGCGCGCGGGCGCCCACACGTTCGCGCAGGACGAGGCGAGCTGCATCGTGTTCGGGATGCCGCGCGAGGCGATCGCGCTCGGCGGCGCGGACGAGGTCGCGCCGCTTTCGGAGATGAGCCGGCGCGTGATGGCGCGACTGGCGACGATGGGCGACCGCGTGCAGCGCGTCTGAATGAAATGTCAGGGGGCGCGTGCGATGCTGCGGGCCCCGACGGTAACGAATCTGCAAAGGAACGACGATGGACAAGAGCATGAAAATCCTGGTGGTGGACGATTTCCCGACGATGCGCAGGATCGTCCGCAACCTGCTCAAGGAACTGGGCTACACGAACGTCGACGAAGCCGAGGACGGCGCGGCCGGCCTCGCGCGGCTGCGCGGCGGCGGCTTCGACTTCGTGATCTCCGACTGGAACATGCCGAACCTCGACGGCCTCGCGATGCTGAAGGAAATCCGCGCGGACGCGACGCTCACGCACCTGCCGGTGCTGATGGTCACGGCCGAGTCGAAGAAGGAGAACATCATCGCGGCCGCGCAGGCGGGCGCGAGCGGCTACGTCGTGAAGCCGTTCACGGCCGCGACGCTCGACGAGAAGCTGAACAAGATCATCGACAAGATGGCCAAGGCCGGGAGCTGACGTGAACGAGCCGATCCATGCGGCGCTCGCCGGCGCGGCAGTCAACGCCGACGGCCACGCCGAAGGCGCCGATTACGCGAGCGACCGGATCCTCGCGCGCATCGGCCACGTCACGCGCACGCTGCGCGATTCGATGCGCGAGCTCGGCCTCGACAAGCATGTCGAGCGCGCGGCGGAAGCCGTGCCCGATGCGCGCGACCGGCTGCGCTACGTCGCGACGATGACCGAGCAGGCGGCCGAGCGCGTGCTGAACGCGATCGAGGTCGCGAAGCCGATGCAGGAGCGCATCCAGAACGAGGCCGAGGCGCTCGATGCGCGCTGGGCGCAGTGGTATGCGGCGCCGATCGAGCACGCGGAAGTGCGCGAGCTGATGGACGACACGCGCACGTTCCTGCGCGCGTTGCCGGAGGCGGCGTCGGCGACCAGCGCGCAGCTGCTCGAGATCATGCTCGCGCAGGATTTCCAGGACCTGACCGGGCAGGTGATCAAGAAGATCATGGACATGGTCTACCTGATCGAGCAGCAGCTGCTCACGGTGCTCGTCGAGAACATCGCGCCCGAGCGGCGCGAGCAGTTCGCGGCGACCGCGGCCGCGCTCGCGGCCGAGCAGATCAGCGCGACCGGCAGCCCGGAGTCGCTGCTGAACGGGCCGCAGATCGCGCCGGAAGGCAAGTCCGACGTCGTGCAGGACCAGGCGCAGGTCGACGACCTGCTCGCGAGTCTCGGCTTCTGATGCTGTCCCGGCGCATCGGCGCCGCGCCCGATCGTGGCGCGGCCCGGTGCGCATGGCTTTCCCCCATGCTCGTCACGGCGAGCCCCCGCGCGCGGGTCGTGCCGCACGTCATGTTGCGTTGCGTCATGCAACATTGATTTGACACTGCGACACATTCCGCAGGCATACTCGCAGGCATACTACGCGTCAGCAGCAACGAAGCGTCATTCTTAAGACTTTCATTTGTTGGCCCGCGGCGCCGCGCCTGACGATGGCACCGCCGGCAACGAAGCCAGTCCCTTGGGGGGGAACGTGAAGCTGAAACGCTTGGGCTGGGCCGCCGCGCATGCGACGGCCGCAATGGGTGTGCTGTGGGCCGTCCACGCACAGGCCGAACTGGGCGGCGCGCCGATGTCGCCGCCGGCGGACGATCGCGCCGCCACGGTGCGCGCGCTGCAGCGCGCGATGCGCTCCGCCGACGGCGCGCAAGCGAACGCGGCCGCCTACACCGTCCGCGAGATCACGCTCGGATCGGGCACCGTCATCCACGAATACACGAGCGCGGCCGGCACCGTGTTCGGCCTCGCCTGGCGCGGGCCGAGCATGCCGGACCTCGAGTCGCTGCTCGGCAGCTATTTCCCGCAGTACACCGCCGGCGTCCAGGTCGCGCATGCGGCGCGCGGCTGGCGCGCGCCCGTGTCCGTCGATACGAGCGGCCTCGTGATCCGCACCGGCGGCCACATGGGCGCCTTCGCGGGCCAGGCATGGCTGCCGACGGCGCTGCCTGCCGGGCTGACCGGCAACGACATCCAGTGACAGCGGGAGAGCGATCTTGCGAATTCCTCGTGTATTTGTCCGCCGCGCCGGTGTGCTTAGCCTGGTTGCTGCGACAACTGTCCTTCTTTCGTCTTGCGGTGGTGGGGACGATTCCGGGGCGTCTTCATCGAACGCCGATAGTTGCACGGCGGTGGTCAATGCTGGTCAGCCCAATGTTGCCGCGAATGCCGTGGCGATGACCGTCGGTGGCGGCGTAGCGAACGTCATCAACATTCCAACTGTTAGCGTGAAAGTTTGCGCGCCTGGCTCGTCGAACTGCCAGATCGTTGACAACGTGCTCGTCGACACCGCCTCGTATGGGCTTCGACTCGTCGGTAGTGCGGTCTCGGGTGTGCTAAATAGCCTGCCCCCTACGACCACGAGTAGCGGTGCGCCCATCGCAGAATGCGGCAAGTTCGTGTCGAGCTATACATGGGGTTCCGTGCGCACCGTCGACCTGCAGGTCGGTGGTGAGGCCGCTAGTTCGCTACCAGTACAGATCATAGGTGACCTCGGCACGACGAATGTGCCGAGTTCGTGTACGAACGGCGGCGCATCGGCCAACACGGCGCGCGACCTCGGCGCGAACGGCATCCTCGGCATCGGGCCGGCACCGGTCGATTGCGGCCCGAGCTGCGCGACGTCGACGTCGGCGACGTTCAACAACTACTATGCATGCCCGAACGGCAATTCGAGTTGCGCCGTGACGCCGGTGCCGGTTGCACAGCAGGTGGCCAATCCGGTCCATCGCTTCGCGACCGACAACAACGGCGTGATCGTGCAGATGCAGCAAGTGTCGAGTTGTGGGCAGACCGGTGCGACGGGTCTGCTGACGTTCGGGATCGGCACGCAGAGTAACAACGCGCTTGCTGCGTCCACCGTGTTGACCTCGACGACGACGGGCGACGTAAATGCGACGTTCCTCGGCGGCAGCGTGACCGCGTTCTTCGATACGGGCTCGAACGCGTACTTCTTCAACGATTCGTCGCAGACGAAGTGCTCGACCAACACCCAGTTCTACTGCCCTGCGCGGTCTACCACCTATACGGCGACGTTGACCGGCCAGAACGGCGCGACGGGCGGCGTGTCTATGCCGATCATGAATGCCGATAGGCTGTTCGCGAATTCGTCGACGTTCGCGTTCAACGACATCGCGGGCCCGTTCGGCGCGGCCGGCTGGCTCGACATCGGCATGCCGCACTTCTACGGCAAGACGATCTACTTCGGGATGGACCGGACCGGCAGCGGCGGCGCGCAGCCTTACGTCGCGTTCTGATCGCGCACGCACGGCGGCGGCAGGAAAGGGGGCGAGCGATCGCCCCCTTTTTTTTCGCCTTCGCCAGCGGCGACGCACTACGCATCGGGCGGCCGCGCCGTGCCGGCACAGCGCCTACGATATAAGACCGGCAACGGTGCCGGCACGACATCGAGGAGACAGCGCCATGAGCCAGCGTATTCAACGCATCACGCCGTTTCTGTGGTTCGACCACGACGCCGAGGCGGCCGCCCGCTTCTACGTGTCGGTGTTCGACGACGCGCGGATCCTGAACGTCGCCCGCTACGGCAAGTCCGGTGCGCAGGCGTCGGGGCAGGCCGAGGGCGCGGTGATGACGGTGTCGTTCGAACTGGACGGGCAGGCGTTTCTCGCGCTGAACGGCGGCCCGGCGTTTCCGCTCACGCCGGCCGTGTCGTTCGTCGTCAACTGCCGCGACCAGCAGGAGATCGACCGCTACTGGACGGCCCTGTCCGACGGCGGCGACGAGCGCGCGCAGCAGTGCGGCTGGCTGCGCGACCGCTTCGGCGTGTCGTGGCAAGTGGTGCCCGTGCAGATGGCCGAACTGATGGCGGGCGATCCGGCACGCGCCGAGCGCGTGATGGCGCAGGTGATGAAGATGAAGAAACTCGATCTCCATGTGCTGGAGCAGGCGGCGGCGGGCTAGCGCGAACGCCGGCCGGGACGCGCCGTTCCCGACGTGCATACGTGACGTTCGGCAATATTCTCGGTCGGCCGGTAAATGTGCGCCGAACGATCGATTCGATTATCGATCGCGGCGCGTTTCATGCTGGTGTAATCAAGTCGTGGATTATCTGGCCGTCGTTTATGCCGGGCCGTCGCGATTATAAAAATGACGTGACGTGACGTGCCGCACGCGATGCGGCATGCCGCCGCTGAAGCCGCTCCAGTTCTGCCGGAGCCCGCGTGCGAGCCGGTCGGCACGCGAAAAGAGATGCAATGCCCGGAAATTCAAACTTATAATGCCCGCGTTGTTTCCGGGGTCGCCGGTATAAAACATGAGGGCAATAAAATGAATTTCACCGAAGCCGTTCGTTCCGCACTCAATCAATATGCGAAATTCGAGGGCCGCGCGCGCCGTGCCGAATACTGGTATTTCGCGTTGCTGACCAGCGTCGTGTCGATCGTCTGCCAGGTGATCACCATGGCGGGGCGCGACCCGAGCGCGCTTTCGCTGCTGCTGATGATCGTCGCGGCCGTCGTGTCGCTCGCGCTGGTGCTGCCGAGCCTCGCGGTCACCGTCCGCCGCCTGCACGATACGGGCCGCTCCGGCTGGTTCCTGCTGATCGCGTTCATTCCGATCGTCGGCGGGATCCTGCTGCTCGTGTGGATGTGCTCGCGCGGCACCAACGGCCCGAACCGTTTCGGCTCGGATCCGATCCCGGCGATCTGAGCGCCGCCCGCCTCGACGCGCGACGCCGTCGCGTCGGGGCGGGCCGACGATCGTTCCACGGCCGCCTCGATCTCCCGCTTCACCCGCTTCCCCGCACCCGCCCGCGAACGCGGTTTCCACCGCCTCCCGGCGCGCCGCGCCTGCCCGCGACCTCCCGCCGCACCGGCCCGCCCGATTCCCCGAAATACCCCCCTTTCCCGGCTTTGCTCGACCGATCGGCGTTTGACGTGCGCATGAATAATCGGTGTCACTGGAAAGCGGCATTTCGCCGTACCCGACTGGAGGCACCGTGGCAGACGAGAGCGATCTCGACAGAACCGAAGCCGCCACTCCGAGACGCCGCGAGAAGGCGCGCGAGGAGGGGCAGGTCGCGCGTTCGCGCGAACTGGCTTCGTTCGCGCTGCTCGCGGCCGGGTTCTACGGCGCATGGCTGCTCGCGGGTCCGTCGGGCGCCCATCTCCAGACGATGCTGCGCGGCGCGTTCGCGTTCGACCGCGCGACCGCGTTCGACACGCACCGGATGCTGTCGGCGGCCGGCAGCGCGAGCGTCGAAGGTCTCGCCGCGCTGCTGCCGATCCTCGCGCTCACCGGCCTCGCCGCGCTGCTCGCGCCGATGGCGCTCGGCGGCTGGCTGATCTCGCAGAAGACCTTCGAGCTCAAGTTCGACCGCCTGAACCCGATTTCCGGCCTCGGCCGGATGTTCTCGATCCAGGGGCCGATCCAGCTCGGGATGTCGCTCGCGAAGACGCTCGTCGTCGGCGGGATCGGCGGGATCGCGATCTGGCGCAGCAAGGACGAGCTGCTCGCCCTCGCGACCCAGCCGCTCGGCTCGGCGCTCGCCGATGCGATGCACCTGGTCGCCGTGTGCTGCGGCACGACGGTCGCCGGGATGCTGGTGGTCGCCGCGCTCGATGTGCCTTACCAAATCTGGCAGTACAACAAGAAGTTGCGCATGACGAAGGAAGAAGTGAAGCGCGAGCATCGCGAGAACGAAGGCGATCCGCACGTGAAGGGCCGCATCCGCCAGCAGCAGCGCGCGATCGCGCGGCGCCGGATGATGGCCGCCGTGCCGAAGGCCGACGTGGTCGTCACGAACCCGACGCACTTCGCCGTCGCGCTGCAGTACACGGACGGCGAGATGCGCGCGCCGAAGGTCGTCGCGAAGGGCGTGAACCTCGTCGCCGCGCGCATCCGCGAGCTGGCGGCCGAGCACAACGTGCCGCTGCTCGAAGCGCCGCCGCTCGCGCGTGCGCTGTATCACAACGTCGAACTCGAACGCGAGATTCCCGGCTCGCTGTACTCGGCCGTCGCCGAAGTGCTCGCGTGGGTCTACCAGCTGCGGCGCTTCCGCTCGGAAGGCGGCGCCTTCCCGGCCGCGCCGGTCGATCTCGACGTGCCGGCCGATCTCGACAAGGGGTCGTCGGTATCGGCCGACGACGAGCGTGAAGAAGCCGAAGACACGCTCGGCAAGCAAGGAAACGCAGCATGAGCACCCCGACCACCGGCCTGTTCGCCAAACGCCAGAATCCGTTCGCCGGCACCAACCTGCGCGCGCTCGCGGGCCCGATCCTCATCTGCATGATCCTGGGGATGATGATCCTGCCGCTGCCGCCGCTGCTGCTGGATCTGCTGTTCACGTTCAACATCGCGCTGTCGGTGATGGTGCTGCTCGTCAGCATGTACACGATGAAGCCGCTCGACTTCGCGGCGTTCCCGAGCGTGCTGCTGTTCTCGACGCTGTTGCGCCTGTCGCTGAACGTCGCGTCGACGCGCGTCGTGCTGCTCGAGGGCCACACCGGCCCCGACGCGGCCGGCCAGGTGATCGAGGCGTTCGGCCACTTCCTCGTCGGCGGCAACTTCGCGGTCGGCATCGTTGTCTTCGTGATCCTGATGATCATCAACTTCATGGTGATCACGAAGGGCGCGGGGCGGATCGCCGAAGTGTCCGCGCGCTTCACGCTCGACGCGATGCCGGGCAAGCAGATGGCGATCGACGCCGACCTGAACGCGGGCCTCATCAACGAAGAGCAGGCACGCAAGCGGCGCCTCGCCGTGTCGCAGGAAGCCGAGTTCTACGGCTCGATGGACGGCGCGTCGAAGTTCGTGCGCGGCGACGCGATCGCGGGCCTGATCATCATGGCGATCAACGTGATCGGCGGGCTGATCGTCGGGATGGTGCAGCACGACATGTCGTTCGCGGCGGCCGGCACCAACTACACGCTGCTGACGATCGGCGACGGCCTCGTCGCGCAGATTCCGTCGCTCGTGATCTCGACGGCGGCCGGCGTGATCGTGTCGCGCGTCGCGACCGACGAGGACATCGGCACGCAGATCACCGGCCAGCTGTTCACCAACCCGCGCGTGCTGACCATCACCGGCGCGATCATCGTGCTGATGGGGCTGATCCCGGGCATGCCGCACTTCGCGTTCCTCGCGCTCGGCGGCGGCGCGATCTGGCTGGCCCGCACGCAGGTCCGCCGCGCGGCGGCCCGCGTGGCGGCCGGCGACGTGACCGAGATCGCACCGCCCGCCGCGCTGCCGGGCGACAGCCACGAGGCGACCTGGGACGACGTGCAGCTGATCGATCCGCTCGGCCTCGAAGTCGGCTACCGGCTGATTCCGCTCGTCGACAAGAACAGCGACGGCGAACTGCTCAAGCGCATCAAGAGCATCCGCAAGAAATTCGCGCAGGAGATCGGCTTCCTGCCGCCGGTGATCCACATCCGCGACAACCTCGAACTGCGGCCGAACGCATACCGGATCGCGCTGAAGGGCGTCGAGATCGGCGCGGGCGAAGTGTTCCCGGGCCAGTGGCTCGCGATCAACCCGGGCCAGGTGACGGCCGCGCTGCCGGGCGCCGTGACGCAGGATCCGGCTTTCGGGCTGCCCGCCGTGTGGATCGACGTCGCGATGCGCGAGCAGGCGCAGGTGTACGGCTACACGGTCGTCGATGCGAGCACGGTCGTCGCGACGCACCTGAACCATCTGGTCGTCCAGCACGCGGCCGAACTGCTCGGCCGCCAGGAAGTGCAGGCGCTGGTCGAGCGCACCGGCAAGGATGCGCCGTCGCTCGTCGAGGACCTCGTGCCGAAGACGATCTCGCTGACGACGCTGCAGAAAGTGCTGCAGAACCTGCTCGAGGAAGGCGTGCCGATCCGCGACATGCGCACGATCCTCGAGGCCGTGTCCGAACACGCGGGCCGCGGCGACGCGTACGAGATCACCGCCGCGGTGCGGCTGTCGCTCGGCCGCGCGATCACGCAGCAGTGGTATCCGGGCTCGGGCGAGATGCAGGTGATGGGCCTCGATTCGAATCTCGAGCGCGTGCTGTCGCAGGCGCTCGCCACCGGCGCGAACCCGGGCCTCGAGCCCGGCCTCGCGCACAACCTTCTGACCGGCACGCAGCAGGCGATGCTGCGTCAACAGAATCTCGGGCTGCCGCCGGTGCTGCTGGTGCAGCACGCGCTGCGCGCGATGCTCGCGCGTTTCCTGCGCCGCAGCCTGCCGCAACTGAAAGTGCTGTCGTATGCCGAAGTGCCGGACACGCGCACGATCAAAGTCGTTAACGTCATCGGGGGTTCCGCTTGAACATTCGCAAATTCACCGGCGCGACCAGCCGCGACGCGCTTCGCCTCGTGCGCGAGGCACTCGGCGCCGACGCCGTCGTGCTGTCGAACCGCACGCTCGATGACGGCAGCGTCGAAATCGTCGCACTCGCCGACTCGGATCTCGCCGCGGTCACGCCGCCGGCCGCCGTCCGGGCGCGCACCGTCGCGCCGCGCGCGCCGGAATCCGTGCCGGCCGCAGCCGTCCCGGGCATCGTGTCGCGCCCGGGCGCGGCGCTCGCGCGCCCGGCCGTCAATCCGTATGCGGCGGGCGAAGGCGGCCTGCCGGACGTGTTCTCGTCGGTGTTCGGCGCGAGCGCCGAAGCGACGAAGCCGGCAGCCGAAGCGGCCGCCTTCGACGCCGGCATGGACACGGCATCGAACGCGCCGGTCGCGCCTGCGCCTGCCGCCGGCGCGCCGGCGGCAGCGTCCGAACCCGCGCCGTGGCTCGTCGAGCACGCGAAGCGCCTGACCCAGCAGCGCGAAGCGCTGATCGCCCGCGCGCAGGCGGCACCGGCCGCGCCGCAGGCACCGGCGCGCGCGCCGCAGGACGCCGCATCCGCGACGCCGGCCGGCTGGGCGCGCGACATCGTGCGCGACGCCGAACGCCGGATCCCGTCGGCCGCCGCGCCGATGACCCGCCAGAGCGAAGCGAGCGCCGCGAAGCCGGCCGAACGCACGCGCCTGTCCGCGGAAGCGGCGGCCGCGGTGGCCGACGCGGTGAAGACGCGCATCGAGAGCATCGTCAACGACACGGTGATGCACGAGCTCGGCGCGATGCGCGGGATGATGGAAGAGCAGTTCGACAGCCTGATGTGGCACGACCGCCAGCGCCGCAGCCCGGTGCACGGCGCGCTGACCAGGCACCTGTTCTCGGCCGGCTTCTCCGCGCAACTGGTGCGCATGCTGGTCGACAACCTGCCGTCCGGCGACGACGCGCAAACCATCGAGCAGGCCGCCGAATGGGCGCAGTCGGTGCTCGCCGCGAACCTGCCGGTGCTCGAGAGCGAAGACGCGCTGATGGAGCGCGGCGGCGTGTTCGCGCTGATGGGGCCGACCGGCGTCGGCAAGACGACCACCACGGCGAAGCTCGCCGCGCGCTGCGTGATGCGCTTCGGCGCGAGCAAGGTCGCGCTCCTGACCACCGACAGCTACCGGATCGGCGGCCACGAGCAGCTGCGCATCTTCGGCAAGATCCTCGGCGTGCCCGTGCACGCGGTGAAGGATGCGGGCGATCTCGAGCTCGCGCTGTCCGAGCTGCGCAACAAGCACATCGTGCTGATCGACACGATCGGCATGAGCCAGCGCGACCGCGCGCTGTCCGACCAGATCGCGATGCTGCACGGCGCGAACGCGCCGGTGCAGCGCCTGCTGCTGCTCAACGCGACGAGCCACGGCGACACGCTCAACGAGGTCGTCCAGGCCTACCGCAGCGCGGCCGAGTATCCCGATCTCGCCGGCTGCATCCTGACCAAGCTCGACGAGGCGACCCACCTCGGCGGCGTGCTCGACACGGTGATCCGCTACAAGCTGCCGGTCCATTACGTGTCGACCGGCCAGAAAGTGCCGGAAAACCTGTACGTCGCATCGACCCGGTTCCTGCTGAAGAGCGCGTTCTGTGTGCCGCGCGACGGCTCGCCCTTCGTGCCGCAAGACGAGGACATGCCGACGCTGCTTTCCGCACTGACCGCACGTTCCACCGCCGAGCTGCACGAGGTGCGATTTGGATAAACGGATCATCGATCAGGCCGAAGGGCTGCGGCGCCTGCTGGCCGGGCGCGCGTCGCGCATCGTCGCGGTGACGGGCGGGCCGGCGGGCGTCGGCTGCACGACGACCGTCGTGAACGTCGCGGCCGCGCTGACCGCGCTCGGCAAGGACGTGCTCGTCGTCGACGAGCGCGCCGACGTGCATTCGGCCACGGCGACGCTCGCCGGCGCCTGGCTGCGCGACGGCGAACGCACGCGCGTCGCCGCCGGGTTCGGCCTGTGCGCGGCCGCGCGGGACGGCTACAGCGAGTCGCAACTGAGCGACTTCGTCGACGGCCAGGCCGACATCGTGCTGGTCGACGCGCAACTCGGTGCCGACGGCACGTTCTCCCCGCTCGCGCGCGAGGCGCACGACGTGCTGATCGTCACGCGGGTCGCCGCGCAGGCGATCACCGAGGCGTATGCGTGCATGAAGCGCCTGCATTTCGCGCACGCGGTCGCGCAGTTCCGCGTGCTGACCAATCACGTCGGCAGCCACGCCGACGCCAGGACCGCATTCGACAACCTCGCGGGCGTCGCGAGCCGCTACCTGACGGTGTCGATCGCCGACGCCGGCTGCGTGAGCGCCGATCCGCTCGTCGAGCATGCGCGCGAGCTGATGCACACCGCGGTCGACGCGTTCCCGTCGTCGGTCGCCGCGCGCGATTACCGGCAGATCGCCGCCGACCTGCTGTACTGGCCGATGCGCCCGCGATCGGGCGCCGGCCGCGCCGTGCATGCGGGCGGCAAGCCGTCGTACGAGGCGGGTGCGGCACACGCCGCGTGAGCGCCACCGGAAGGAGAGAGCCATGATGTACAACGCTCAAGGAAAGATGACCCAGGCCGACGTGCTCGCGCAATACGCGCCGCTCGTGCGGCGCCTGGGGCTGCAGCTCGTCGCGAAGATGCCGGCGAGCGTCGATCTCGACGACCTGATCCAGGCCGGCATGATCGGCCTGATGGACGCGGCCGGCCGCTACAAGGAAGACCAGGGCGCGCAGTTCGAGACCTACGCGACCCAGCGCATCCGCGGCGCGATGCTCGACGAGCTGCGCAGCAACGACTGGCTGCCGCGCAGCCTGCGCAAGACATCGCGCGAGGTCGAGTACGCGGTGCACCAGGTCGAGCAGCAGCTCGGCCGTTCCGCGAGCGAGACCGAGATCGCGCAGCACCTGAAGATGCCGCTCGACGAATATCAAGGGATGCTGCAGGACCTGCACGGCAGCCAGCTCATCTACTACGAGGATTTCGATCGCGCGGCCGACGACGAGCCGTTCCTCGACCGCTATCGCGTCGATCACGCCGATCCGTTGTCGTCGCTGCTCGACGAACATCTGCGCGAGGCGCTCGTCGAAGCGATCGAGCGGCTGCCCGAGCGCGAGAAACTGCTGATGTCGCTGTACTACGAGCGCGGGCTGAACCTGCGCGAGATCGGCGCGGTGCTCGAGGTCAGCGAGTCGCGCGTGTGCCAGCTGCACAGCCAGGCCGTCGCGCGCCTGCGCGCGCGGTTGCGCGAACAGGCATGGGTCGGCGCCGAGAACTGACCCTTTCATAGCGCCCGCGCGCGCCGACGCCGCGCGCGGTGCGTGGCGCGCGGCGCGCATTTCCCGCGCCGATTTGCTACAATCCCTCCCGCTTCCCGAGGAGCGTTGCGACGGACCATCCTGCGTCCGCCAGGCTCGGAAAGCTTCACCAAGCAGCCGTGCGGCAACCTTCGCGCCGGCCCCGCTTCCTGAACGGCGCTCACGTCACCAATTTCTAGAACTTTTTTAGAAAGGAGGGCGTGATGAACGCCATTATCGATTCGCAAGCTTCCAAGGATTACATCGTCGCCGACATGGCGCTTGCCGGCTGGGGCCGCAAGGAGCTGAACATCGCCGAGACCGAAATGCCGGGCCTCGTGCAGATTCGCGACGAATACAAGGCGCAGCAGCCGCTGAAGGGCGCGCGCATCGCAGGTTCGCTGCACATGACGATCCAGACCGGCGTGCTGATCGAGACGCTGAAGGCGCTCGGCGCCGATGTCCGCTGGGCGTCGTGCAACATCTTCTCGACGCAGGACCACGCCGCTGCCGCGATCGTCGAAGCCGGCACGCCGGTGTTCGCGTTCAAGGGCGAGTCGCTCGACGAATACTGGGAATTCTCGCACCGCATCTTCGAATGGCCGAACGGCGAATTCGCGAACATGATCCTGGACGACGGCGGCGACGCAACGCTGCTGCTGATCCTCGGCTCGAAGGCCGAGAAGGACCGTTCGGTGATCGCGAAGCCGACCAACGAGGAAGAAGTCGCGCTCTTCAAGTCGATCGCGAAGCACCTCGACGCCGATCCAACCTGGTACTCGACGCGCCTCGCGCACATCAAGGGCGTGACCGAAGAAACCACGACCGGCGTGCACCGCCTGTACCAGATGGAAAAGGACGGCCGCCTGCCGTTCCCGGCGTTCAACGTGAACGATTCGGTCACGAAGTCGAAGTTCGACAACCTGTACGGCTGCCGCGAGTCGCTCGTCGACGGCATCAAGCGCGCGACCGACGTGATGATCGCGGGCAAGGTCGCGGTCGTCGCGGGCTACGGCGACGTGGGCAAGGGTTGCGCGCAATCGCTGCGCGGCCTGGGCGCGACCGTGTGGGTCACCGAAATCGATCCGATCTGCGCGCTGCAGGCGGCGATGGAAGGCTACCGCGTCGTGACGATGGAATACGCGGCCGACAAGGCCGACATCTTCGTGACGGCGACCGGCAACTACCACGTGATCAACCACGATCACATGAAGGCGATGCGCCACAACGCGATCGTCTGCAACATCGGCCACTTCGACTCGGAAATCGACGTCGCGTCGACCCGCCAGTATCAGTGGGAAAACATCAAGCCGCAGGTCGACCACATCATCTTCCCGGACGGCAAGCGCGTGATCCTGCTGGCCGAAGGCCGCCTCGTGAACCTCGGCTGCGCGACCGGCCACCCGTCGTTCGTGATGTCGAACTCGTTCGCGAACCAGACGCTCGCGCAGATCGAACTCTTCACGCGCGGCGAACAGTACGAGAACAAGGTGTACGTGCTGCCGAAGCATCTCGATGAAAAGGTCGCGCGCCTGCACCTCGCGCGCATCGGCGCGAACCTGTCCGTGCTGTCGGACGAGCAGGCTTCGTACATCGGCGTGCAGAAGGACGGCCCGTTCAAGCCGAACCACTACCGCTACTGATGCACCGCCGCCGTCGCGCCGCGTTCATGCGCGGCGCGGCGGCACGGTGCCGGACCGCCGGCCGCCGCGCCGTGTCCGCCGCCGCGCGGGCACGTGCGGCGGCCGGCGGCGGCCACTGACCGACCAGATCGACAACCGAACCGGAGCCCTCCATGAGCGTCATCCTCACCTGGGTCATCAACGCCCTCGCGCTGCTGATCATCACGTACCTCGTGCCGTCGATCCACATCAAGAGCTTCGGCACCGCGCTGATCATCGCGGTCGTGCTCGGCCTGATCAACACGGTGATCCGTCCGGTGCTGATCCTGCTGACGCTGCCGGTCACGATCGTCACGCTCGGGGTGTTCATCCTCGTCGTGAACGCGCTGTGCTTCTGGTTCGCGTCGTCGCTGCTGAAGGGGTTCGAGGTGTCGGGTTTCTGGTCGGCGTTCTTCGGTTCGATCCTGTACAGCATCGTGTCGTGGCTGCTGTCCGCGCTGATCTTCGGGCAGCGCGACATCGGCTGACGGCCGCGCCCATTCTTGCGAATCATGAAATCGATCGAACTCTCGTTTGAATTCTTCCCGCCGAAGACGGCGGACGGCGTCGAAAAGCTGCGCGCGACGCGTGCGCAGCTGCTGCCGCTGAAGCCGAAATTCGTCTCCGTGACGTTCGGCGCCGGCGGCTCGACGCAGCAGGGCACGCTCGATACCGTGCTCGACATGCAGAAGGACGGCCTCGAGGCCGCGCCGCACCTGTCGTGCATCGGCTCGTCGCGCGACAACCTGCGCGCGATCCTCGACCAGTACCGCTCGCACGGCATCCGGCATATCGTCGCGCTGCGCGGCGATCTGCCGTCGGGGATGGGCGAGGTCGGCGAGCTGCGCTATGCGTCCGAGCTCGTCAGCTTCATCCGCGCCGAGCATGGCGACTGGTTCCACATCGAAGTCGCCGGCTATCCGGAATACCACCCGCAATCGCGCTCGCCGAAGGCCGATCTCGAAAATTTCGCGCGCAAGGTGAAAGCCGGCGCGAATTCCGCGATCACGCAGTACTTCTTCAACGCCGACGCGTATTTCCGCTTCGTCGACGATGCGCGCAAGCTGGGTGTGGACGTGCCGATCGTGCCGGGCATCATGCCGATCACGAACTTCTCGCAGCTGATGCGCTTCTCGGAAATGTGCGGCGCGGAAGTGCCGCGCTGGGTCGCGCGCCGGCTCGAGAGCTTCGGCGACGATCGCGACGCGATCCGTGCGTTCGGCGCGGACGTCGTCACGAGCCTGTGCCAGCGCCTGATCGACGCGGGCGTGCCGGGTCTGCACTTCTATACGCTGAACGCGGCGACCGCGACGCGGACGATCTGCGAACGGCTCTCCATGTAAGCGTCATCGCGCGGTTGCATGCGCAAAAGCCTCGCCGGCAAAACCGGCGGGGCTTTTTTTCGCCGACGGCCGACGGCCGGCGGCGCTGGCGTCAGCGCTGCGCCTGCATCAGCGGCGGACGCCGGTCGAACCACGGCCGCGCCTGTTCGAGCTGGCGCGCGAGCTTCAGCAGCAACGCCTCGTCGGTGTGACGCGCGACGAACTGCACGCCGATCGGCAGGCCGCGCGCGTTCCAGTAGAGCGGCACCGACATCGCCGGCTGGCCCGTCAGGTTGAACAGCTCGGTGCAGCCGGCCCACGCGAACGCCTTTTCCGACGCCTTCGCGAGCATTTCCCGCAGCAGCGGTTTTACCGGCAGCGCGCCGAGCAGCTTCATCTGCGCGGCTTCGAGCGGCGTCGGCTGCAGCTCGCCGATCTTGACCGGCGGCCCCGCGAGCGTCGCGCACAGGATCGCGTCGTAGCGCGACACGAGGCCCGAGACCTGCACGGTGAGCTGGCGCTGCCATTCGAGCACGTCCGGCAGGCGCGCGCGGGCGATGCGCCTGCCGACGACGGCCATCGCCCACGTCGCCGGTTCGAACTCCGCGCGCTTCGGCGTGCGCCCGGTCAGCGCGCGTGCACCCAGCACCATCTCCTCGGCGATCGTCGCCCACAGCGTGAGAAAGGTTTCGGCCGCGCGTGCGTAGTCGATGTTCAGCGTCGCCGGCTCGACGTGATGGCCGAGCGATTCGACGAGCGCGGCCGCGTCGTCGAGCGCCGCGCGCGTGTCGTCGGAAAGCGCCGGCGCGAGCATCGGGTCGACGACGAGGCCGATCCGCAGCGGACCGGGCGGCGTGTCGAGCTCGCCCAGAAAGGTGCCGGGCGCGCCGGGCGGCAGCGTCTGGCCGGTCGTCACGTCGAGCAGCAGCGCGCTGTCGCGCACGCTGCGCGACACCGCATGCTGAACCACCAGCTCGCCGTTCGACGGCGAGTCGACCAGCACCGGATTGCGGCTCGGCTTCAGCCCGAACAGCCCGCAGCACGACGCCGGAATCCGGATCGAGCCGCCGCCGTCCGACGCATGCGCGAGCGGCACGATGCCGGCCGCGACGGCCGCGGCCGCGCCGCCGCTCGAGCCGCCGGGCGTGTGATCGAGGTTCCACGGATTGCGGCACGCGCCGAACAGTTCGGGTTCGGTGTACGGCATCTGGCCGATTTCCGACGTGTTGGTCTTGCCGAACACGTTGAGCCCCGCCGCGCGGCTGCGCGCGATCACCGGCGAATCGTCGGCGGGGACGAAGTAGCGATAGTGGCGGCTGCCCATCGACAACGGCAGCCCGGCGACCGCCGCGCCGAGATCCTTGACGAGATACGGGACGCCCGCGAACGGCGCATCGGTGCCGGTATCGACGGCCGATTCCGCCCGCTTGCGCGCATCGTCGTAGTCCTGCAGCACGATCGCGTTGATCGCGCCGTTCACCGCTTCGGCCTGGCCGATCGCGGCGTCCAGCAGTTCGCGCGGGCTCGCCTTGCGCTCGCGCACGAGTGCGGCGAGGCCGAGCGCGTCATGCGCGAGATAGTCCGAGTGCATCGCAGTCACCCCCGTTGTGACCCGTGGCGATGAAAGGAGGATAACGCGGGCCCGACGCGCCGGGCCCGCTGCCGGCCGCCGTTACGCGTGCTCGGCGAGGAACGTCAGCGTGCGGCCGTGCGCGAGCGCCGACGCGCGTTGGTTGTACGACGCGCGATCGGTGCAGTTGAAGCCGTGTTCGGCGCCCGGATACAGATGGAACGACGCGTTGTAGCGGCCCGCGAACGCGGCCTTCACCTGCTCGACGGCGTCGAGCGGGATTCCGTGGTCGTTCTCCGCGTAGTGGAACAGGATCGGCTGCGTGATCTTGCCGGCGAGGTCGAGCGCATTCTGGATGCCGCCGCCGTAATAGGCGACCGCCGCATCGACCTTGCCGGCCGCGGCCGCGCGATACGCGAGCTGGCCGCCGAAGCAGTAGCCGATCGCGGCGACCTTGCCGGTGGCTTCGGGGCGCGCGCGCAACGCGTCGGCGGCCGCGCCGATGTCCGCGATCGCGAGACCGACGTCGGTCTTCTTCATCAGCTCGATGCCCTTGTCGCGATCGGCGCCTTCGTAGGTCAGCTCGACGCGCGGCTGCATGCGCCAGAACACGTCCGGCGCGAGCGCGACGAAGCCGTCGGCCGCGTACTGGTCGGCGACCGCGCGGATGTGCGCGTTCACGCCGAAGATCTCCTGGATGATGATGACGGCGGGGCCCTCGCCGCGCTTGGGCAGCGCGAGATAGCCGCCGAAGCTGTCGTTACCGGTCGGGATGTCGATCCATTGGGCAGTCACGTTGGAACTCCTGGCGAACGGGCGCGCGACATGCGCACCGCGGATGGAAAAAAGGGCGGCCTAGTGTGCCACCAATCCCGTGGCGCTGCAGCGCGCAAGCGGCGCGCCTGCCGGGTGTGCGCGCGTGTCGAATCAGCGTTTCCGACCTGCTTCTCGCGCAGCGATCGTTTCGATCTCGATTATTCATTTTTCGGCGCTGCGCCGCTTCGATAGAGTCGACGTATCGGCCTTTACAAAGCGCTTTCGCACATCGTCATCGAAGGATTCGCCATGCCAGCCCGTGCATTTTCCACTCCGTTTTCCGAACGCTTCGGCCTGCGCCTGCCGCTCGTGCAGGCGCCGATGGTCGGCGCGACCACGGCCGCGATGGTCGCGGCCGCATCCAATGCCGGCGCGCTCGGCAGTCTCGGCGCCGGCGCGTTCGAGCCGGATCGTCTCGCGACCGAAGTCGCCGCGATTCGCGCGGCGACCGCGCGTCCGTTCGCCGTGAACCTGTTCGCGTTGCACGAGGCCGCGCCCGACGCGGCGACCGTCGCACGCTCGCTCGCCGCGATCGATCCGTTGAACGCGACGCTCGGGCTGCCGCCGGGCACCGCGCCCGCGCGCTACGCGCCCGACTTCCGCGCGCAATTCGACGCGCTCGTCGCACTGCGCGTGCCGGTCGCGAGCTTCACGTTCGGCGTGCTCGACGCGGCCGACGTCGCGCGCCTGAAGGCCGCCGGCACCTACGTGATCGGCACCGCGACGCACGTCGCCGAAGGGCGCGCGTGGCAGGCGGCCGGTGCCGACGCGCTGTCCGCGCAGGGCGCCGAAGCGGGCGGCCATCGCGGGACCTTCATCGGCTCGGCCGACGATGCGCTGATCGGCACGCTCGCGCTGGTGCCGCAGCTCGTCGATGCGACCGGCCTGCCCGTGCTCGCCGCGGGCGGCATCATGGACGGCCGCGGGATCGCCGCCGCGCTCGCGCTCGGCGCGCAGGGCGCGCAGCTCGGCACCGCGTTCCTGACGTGTGCGGAAAGCGCGATCGCAGCGGACTGGAAAGCGCGACTGCTCGCGAGCGCCGATACGTCGACGCAGGTCACGCGCGCGATCACGGGCCGCCATGCGCGCGGATTGCGCAATACGCTGATGACGCGGCTCGGCGAACGCGTGGCCGACGTCGCGCCGTATCCGGTGCAAAACGCGCTGACCCAGCCGCTGCGCCAGGCCGCCGCGCGCGCGAACGACGGCGACTACCTGTCGCTGTGGGCCGGGCAGGGCGCGCCGCTCGCGCGACGGCGCGCCGCCGCGCTCACGACGTCGCAACTCGTCGACGCGCTCGACGCCGAATGGCGCGCGACGGCCGGCTGACCGGCTCGTATCGAAGCGAGAAAAGCGCGTGTTGTCACGCGCGTTTCATTCAATGATCCCGCGCACAAAATACCGAATCGAAATGACGCGGGAATGCTTTGAATCAACCTTTCATCCGGCCGTCCGAGATTAGCGGAAACCCTTATCCGGTGGGGCTCGCGGCGATATTCGAGCATTCATTCCAAAGCGCCCATATCGGTAGTGTTACCACTACCCCAAAAAAGTCCCACAAATTAATTTGATCACCTACACTTGCGCGCAAGTACGGGCGGGCGGCCGCTACAAGCGGCTGTTTCCCTACGTGCTTGAGGCCAAGTGCATGAACGATGCAACCGGCGAATCGTCCAGTGAATGCAAACACAGGGATGGCAGCGGGGCACCGGGCGATGGCGTTTATTGGGACCGAAACTGGAGACTTACATGAATATCAAGATGCAAAAGCTGTTGCCGATCACCGCAGCGGCGATGCTGTGCGCTGCAGCTGCAAGCAACGCGGCCGCCGATCAAGTCGTCAAGATCGGCCACGTCGCGCCCTTGACGGGCGGTATTGCACACCTGGGCAAGGACAACGAAAACGGCGCGCGTCTCGCAGTCGAGGAGATCAACGCCAAGGGTCTCACGGTCGGCGGCCAGAAGATCACGCTGCAACTCGACCCGCAGGATGACGCGGCCGACCCGCGCCAGGCCACGCAGGTTGCGCAGAAGCTCGTCGACGACAAGGTCGTCGCGGTGGTCGGCCACCTGAACTCGGGCACGTCGATCCCGGCTTCGAAGATCTACAGCGATGCGGGCATCGTGCAGATCTCGCCGTCGGCGACCAACCCGGCTTACACGCAGCAAGGCTTCAAGACCACGTATCGCGTGGTGGCGACCGATGCGCAGCAGGGCCCGGCACTCGCGAACTACGCGCACTCGAAGGGCATCAAGAGCGTCGCGGTGGTCGACGATTCGACCGCATACGGCCAGGGCCTCGCGAACGAGTTCGAGAAGAAGGCGAAGGCGCTCGGCCTGAAGGTGATGTCGCACGACGCGACGAACGACAAGGCGGTCGACTTCCGCGCGATTCTGACCAAGATCAAGGGCGAGAATCCGGACGCGATCATGTACGGCGGCATGGACGCCACCGGCGGCCCGTTCGCGAAACAGGCGAAGCAGCTCGGCCTGCGCGCGAAGATCTTCGCGGGCGACGGCGTGTGCACGGAAAAGCTGGCCGACCTGGCCGGCGACGCGACCGACAACGTCGTGTGCTCGGAAGCTGGTGCTTCGCTCGAGAAGATGGCGGGCGGCGGGGCGTTCAAGGCGAAGTACGAGAAGCGCTTCGGCCAGCCGATCCAGATCTACGCACCGTTCACGTACGACGCCGTGTACATCATCGTCGATGCGATGAAGCGTTCGAACTCGACGGATCCGGCGAAGATTCTCGCGGCGATGCCGGCGACGAACTACTCGGGCGTGATCGGCACGACGACCTTCGACTCGAAGGGCGACCTGCAGCACGGCGTGATCTCGCTGTACAACTACAAGAACGGCAAGAAGTCGCTGCTCGACGAAGTGAAGATGTAAGCTGAAAAGCGGCCGACAGAAGGGGTAAAGGCGCGCCTGCGGCAACGCAGGCGCGCTTTCTTTTTGGCGAATCTGCAGCGGGTGGCGGGCCAGCCGCGCGGTCAGATCTTCAGGTGCGCGAGCACCTTCGGCGCGACGGCCGCGACGAGCGCCGCGCACAGCGCGACGACCGACAGGCCGACGGTCAGATTCACGGCCTGCGCGACCGCGCCGATCACGACCGGACCGAACAGCAGTCCGAAATACGCGAGCCCGGCCACGTGCGCGAGCCCTTCGGCTGCGTGGATGCCTTTCACGCGCGCGGCGGCGGCGAACAACACGGGCATCATGTTCGCGAGGCCGAGGCCCATCAGCGTGAAGCCCGTCAGCACGGCGATCGGGTTCGGCAGCAGCAAAGCGCCGATCATCCCGGCGCACGCGAGCGATGCGCTCGCGAACACGAGCTGCGGCGCGCCGAAACGCGCGCGCACCGCGTCGCCCGCGAATCGCGCGACCGCCATCCCGCCGGAGAACGCGGCATAGGCCGCGCTCGCGAGCGCGGGGCTCGCCGCGACGACGTCGCGCATGTAGACCGTCGCCCAGTCGTACATCGCACCTTCGGCGATCAGCGCGATCAGCGCGATGCCGCCCAGCATCCACAGCGCGGGCGAGCGCCAGCGATTGCCGCCGCCGTGCGCGTGCTCGTGATGCGGCACGTGCGGCAGCACGGCCGGGCTCGCGACGAGCAGCACCGCCGCGCCGACGGCCGCCGCGAGCGCGAGATGCACGGCCGGCGCCATGCCGGCCGACAGCAGCGCGCCGCCGGCCGCCGCCCCCGACATCCCGCCGATGCTGAACATCCCGTGCAGCGACGACATGATCGGCTTGCCGAGCGCGATCTCGACCGCGCTCGCCTCCGCGTTCATCGCGACGTCCAGCGTCGCCATCGAGAAGCCGAACAGCGCGAGCACGACGAGCAGCATCCAGTAGTCGGGCACGACGAGGATCAGCGCCGCGCATGCGGACATCACGAGCCCGCCCGCGAGGCACGCGGTGCGCGAGCCGACGCGCGCGATCCAGCGCGCGATCGTCAGCATCGCGGCGATCGAGCCGCCCGCGACCGCGAACAGCGCGATCGACAGCAGCCCCGGGCTCAACGCGAACTTGTCGCGCACGGTCGGCACGTGCACGCCCCACGACGCGTACATCATGCCGGCGATGAAGAACAGTGCCATCGTGGCCGTGCGTGCACGCTGGCGGACCGGCAAGGCCAGCAGGCGATGCGCGTCGGGCGGCGCGGCGAAGTCGGACGAGGATCGGGAGGAGGTTTCGGACACGGAGCGCTCTTGAATGGACGATGCGCGGGCGCGTCGCGCCCGTCGGATGGGTCCGATTCTATCGAACCGCTTACGGTCTTGCCGGCGCGCTGGCCGTTCGGCCGATCACGCTTCGGCGCGCGCCGCTTGCGCGGGCCGCGTTGGCCATTCGGCGGATGCCCGGCGGGACGCCGCCGCGAGTAACATCGGTGCGCAGGCGGCGTGCCCGAAGCGTTCCAGTGCGGCGCGCCATCGCCACCGTTGCCGCCCAGGCTTTTCGACCGCAGGAGTCACCGTGAACATCGATCCCGCCCTTGCCCTGCACCTGCTGCACCGCTGCGCGCTCGGCACGCTCGCGACCCACGCGCGCGACCCGCAAGGCTTTCCTTATCCGACGGTCGTGCCGTTCGCGCCCGATGCACGTCATCGCCCGGTGATTCTCGTGAGCGGCCTTGCCGAACACACGCGCAACCTCACCGCCGATCCGCGCGCGGGATTCCTCGTCGTCGACGCGCCGGACGGCGACGTGCTGAACGCCGAGCGCGCGACGCTGCTCGGTCGCTTCGTGCCGCTCGGCGACGATCCGCATGTCGCCGCGCGCTACACGCGCTACGAGCCCGATGCCGGACGCTACCTCGCGCTCGGCGACTTCACGTTCTGGGCGCTCGACATCGAGCGGCTGCGCTACATCGGCGGATTCGGCCGGATGGGCTGGGTGGACGGCGCCGGCCTCGATGCGCTGCCGCCGCTCGGGTTCGACGACGAACGGGCGTTGTGGGATGCGTACGACTCGAGCGATGCGCGCCGCGACGGGCTCGACCTGCTCGGCGTCGATCGCCACGGCGCCGACTGGCGCTGCGACGGCCGCCGCGTGCGCACGCCCTTCGATTCGGTGCCGGGCGACGCCGGTGCGTTGCGCGAACGGTTGATTGCCTGCGCGCGGGATGTGACGTGACGCCGCGGATACGGAGATGTCTGAATAGCGCATCGCGCCGTACGATTTTCCCGAACTTGTCGTCGGATGAAAGCTTTGATTTTTCCGCATGCAGGGTAATTGCGTATATTGATAGGCCGATTACCCGATGAGTAATGTCCTAATCTCTATGCAAGCGCGTGAAAACTTGAGAAAAGGCCGCAGCCGGTCAAAATGACATGCGTAAATTACAATTGATCTCGGGATTTTCATGAATCTCGCTTCTATCAAATCTTTTTTGTGCTAATCTCTGCCTTCGAAAATCCGAGGCACAAATATTCCATGAATGGTGAGCCGGCTGCAGACCGGTGCCATTGGTCATATAGAAAGGGAAACTATGTCTTCTTACAAGGACCTGCTGGCCCAGCGGGAGAAGCTGGAGAAGCAAATCGAAGAAGCGAAGTCGCGCGAATACGCCGAAGTGCTGAATGACGTGAAGCAGAAAATTGCCGACTACGGCTTTTCGCTCGCCGAACTCGGCCTCAGCCGCGCGAAGGCAGGCAAGGTCGGTCGCCCGCGCGCAGGCGTGGCAGCCAAATACCGCGATCCGGAAACGGGCGCGACGTGGTCGGGCCGCGGCAAGCCGCCGCGCTGGATCGCCGGCAAGAACCGCGAACAGTTTGCGATTTAAACGATCGTTTAAGTCGACGTCTCAAAAAGAGCCGCGCATCCGCCAGGAGCGCGGCTTTTTGCATTCTGGAATCAGAATGTATGCGCGTTGTCATGAAAATGTCAGAAACGGGCGTGAATGAAAATGCAACCCGTTCGCATAAGCGGTTGATTTGAATGGAAAATTTCATGTTAACGGAATGCCGCGCGCACTTCGTTTGATAGAATTCCGTATCCCAACCGATATCTCGTATTTCATGTCCACGTTTTCCGACGACGCGCAAAGCGCAGATAAGCACGCGGTCGCGCGCAAGAGCACCCTCGTCAGTATTGTGCTGAATGTGGTGCTTGCGACGTTTCAGATCGTCGTCGGCGTGGTTGCGCATTCGCAGGCATTGATTGCCGATGGCATCCATTCGATTTCCGATTTGATCTCGGATTTTGTCGTGCTGGTTGCGAATCGCCATAGTGGTGCATCGCCGGATGCCGATCACAATTACGGACACAGCCGTTATGAGACCGTCGCGTCGCTGTTTCTCGGCGCGATCCTGATCGCGGTCGGCATCGGCATGCTCTGGCGCGCCGGCGATCGTCTCGTCAATCTCGAAAACATCCCGGCCGTCCATTTTTCCGCGTTGATCGTCGCGCTGACCGTGCTCGTGTCGAAAGAGGCGCTGTTCCGCTACATGCTGCGCGAGGCGCGGCGCGTGCGTTCGGCGATGCTCGTCGCGAACGCGTGGCATGCGCGCTCGGACGCCGCTTCGTCGCTCGTCGTGGCGATCGGCATCGTCGGCAGTCTCGCCGGCGTGCGGCTGCTCGACCCGATCGCCGCGGCGATCGTCGGTTTCATGGTCGCGCGCATGGGCTGGACGTTCGGCTACGACGCGCTTCAGGACCTGTCGGATCGCGCACTCGACACCGCCGACACGGCCGAGATCCGCGCGCTGCTCGAGGCGACGCCGGGCGTGCGCGACGTGCACGACCTGCGCACGCGCAAGATGGGCGATGCGGCGCTCGTCGATGCGCACATCCTCGTCGATCCGATGATCTCCGTCTCCGAAGGCCATTACATCGCGGAAACCGCGCGTGCGCGCGTGCTGCGCGACCCGCGCGTGCTCGACGCGCTGATCCACGTCGACCCGGAGAACGACACGGCGCGCCGTCCGGCGCTCGCGCTGCCGCCGCGTGCCGAGATCACGGCGCGGCTCGAGGCCGCGCTCGCGCAACGCGGGCTGCATCCGGCCGCGATCAATCTGCACTACTTGAGTACGGGGCTCGAGATCGACGTGACGCTGGATGCCGGCGCGGGCGATACCGACGCGGCGCTGGCCGGCCGGCTCGACGTCGACGCGTTGAAGCGGCAGTTCGGCGCGCGCCGGATCGGCTTCACGCGCGGGCTGCCCGCGCAGGCCTGAGCGGCACGGGCGACCGCGGGCCGCGCGTTACAGCGGCAGTTGCGTGTCGAACTTGATTTCGCGCAGCACGACGCTCGTGCGCACCTGCGACACGGCCGGGATCTTGAAGATCCGTTCGTGCAGGAAGACGTCGTAGGCCTTGATGTCGGGGGCAACGATCTTGAGGATGTAATCGGCCTCGCCCGTCGTGCTGTAGCACTCGGTGACTTCCGGGCAGGTCGCGATCTCGCGCTCGAACTGCTCGACGCCGCCTTCGTTGTGACGCGTCAGGTGCACGTGCGCGAGCGCGCACACGTGCAGGCCGAGCTTCTCGCGATCGAGCAGCGCGGTGTAGCGCTGGATCACGCCGGACTGTTCCATGTCCTTGATGCGGCGCCAGCACGGCGTGCTCGACAGGCCGACCTGGTCGGAGATTTCCTGCACGGAACGGCGCGCGTCGAGCTGCAACAGGCGAAGGATTTTTTGCGAAAAGGAATCGAGCGTCACCTGCGCCTCCATGCGGCAGCTACAACACGCTGAATGTTAGAGGGCCGGGAAAGGAAAGGCAATCTGGCGGCGCGTCGCTGAGCGAGATTCGCTAATTTGCACGCGGATCCGTGGGATTTTGTCCCGCCCCCGCCTGCTCCGACCGATCGGTGTCGCCCACCGCGAGGCCCGCGAGCGCGGTCTGCTGGCGGCGCAGGTCGGCGAGCATGTTGCAGAACAGCGCGCCTTGCTCGATCGCGTCGTCGAGCGCGACGTGCGTGTGCGGATGATCGTCGAACCAGTGCTTCGGAAAGCGCGGCTTGATCGCCTTGCGGTACGGCAGGCCCGTCATCGCGAACGCGAGCGTCTTGATGTCGAGCGCCGACCACGAGAACGGGCAGCGTCCGGCGAAGCGCATCATGTACCAGAACATGAACGTGAAATCGAAGCCGGCCGGCATCGCGACGAACACCGGCTTGCCGGGCAGCGCCTCGACCCACTCGACGTACGCGACGAGCGCGGCCTCGGGCGCCTGCAGGTCGCGCCGGCACGCGGCCCACGCTTCCGGTTCCGTCTTCCACCACGCTTCCTGCACCGGATGGGCCTGCGCGCCGGGCAGCGTCTCGAGGTTCGCCGAGAACGTCGCGATCAGCTGCTTGTCCTCGGTATAGGCGGCCGACGCGAAGCTCAGCATCGAGTGCGGGCCGGGAATCGGGCCGTCGGCCTCGACGTCGGTGCTGACGTAGATTTCGGGGATGGCGGTCTGGTTCATCCGAACACCTTGTCGGACACGAACGGATTCGTGCGGCGCTCGTCGCCGAAGGTCGAGACCGGGCCGTGGCCCGGCACGAACGTCACGTCGTCGCCGAGCGGCCACAGCTTCTCCTTGATCGAACGCACGAGGTCAGCGTGGTTGCCGCGCGGGAAATCGGTGCGGCCGATCGAGCCGGCGAACAACACGTCGCCGACGATCGCGACACGATGCGCGCGGCTGAAGAACACGACGTGGCCGGGCGTGTGGCCGGGGCAGTGATAGACCTCGAGCGTCTCGTCGCCGAACTGCACGGTGTCGCCGTCGTTCAGCCACTGGTCCGGCTCGAACGCCTCGGCGGCCGGGAAGCCGAAGCGCTGGCTCTGCATCGGCAGTTGCTCGATCCAGAAGCGCTCGTCTTCCTGCGGTCCCACGATCGGCACGCCGTAGTGCGTCGCGAGCGCTTTCGCGCCCGCGCAGTGATCGACGTGGCCGTGCGTGAGCAGCACCTTCTCGACCTGCACGTTCTGCCGCGCGATCTCCTGTTCGATCCGTTCGATGTCGCCGCCCGGATCGACGACGGCGGCGCGGCCGGTCTTTTCGCAGACGAGCAGCGAGCAGTTCTGCTGGAACGGCGTGACCGGAATGAGCGTGACTTTCATGGAGGCACCGGCGGCTAAAAGGAGCGATTGTACCGGTCGCGCGCGCTGCCCGCCGCCTTTGCGGCGCGGCGTCGGACGCGCTGCTCAGGGCAATCCCGGAGCATTCCGATTGTTACAGCCATAGTGAGAATCAATGGTCCGGACGGGGCGCTTTTCGAGCCGGGGTTTTGGTTTATGTATAATGCCGCCCATTGCGCGTGAATTTCACGCAATTCGCTGGTGTTTCGGCCCCGTTAAAAAAGGGGTGTCGGATCACCGTCAAGCATCGACCGCCGGGGAGTCCGGCGGTGTATCCAGCACCGAGCATTCGGTGCTCACGTCTTGTCCGGCCGGGTGCTGCGCGCCCGTTCTGCGGCCCTGCTGCCGCGCCGCCGGATGAGGCCTGTGCCGCCGTTCCTGTGCGTTGGCAGTACGCAGCGCGCGCGAACGTGAAGCCATGTTCGATGGCGGCATGTGGGGTCTGGTCAGGCTGCCGGGGACAGGTTGCGCCAGACGTGAAAACTAATCAGGACGGTTGCGGCAGAGACGAAAGCCGCGCCCATGCTAGCCGCCTGCTCGCGTAGCCGAGCGGGGCGTGCACGCATTTGCCGTCCGGGCCGCGTATCTGCGTTGTTGAGCAGCGTTGTATCGGTGCGGCCCGAACCAGAAGGCGACACGTCGATGAACTTTCGTTTTCCGACTCGATTCGGGACCATTGCATTATTTTTTGCGCTGACGGGCTGTGCGGTGCCACCCAGCCAGACCACCGGCAGCGCCAACCAGAAGAACGCGGTCAGCAAGACGGCCGCTGCCGCGAAAGCGGATGACGACAAGCAGCAACTGAATTTCGATTCCGCGCTGGCATCGATGCCGGCTGCCGACAGCAAGGACGCGAAGAAGTCGTCGCTGGCGGACGCCGAGCCGATCGACGGCAAGGACGTGTCCGACTTCCGCCAGACGGGCCGGGCATCGTGGTATGGCCGGGATTTCCACGGCCGCCGCACCGCGAACGGCGAGCGTTTCAACATGAACGCGCTGACCGCCGCGCACCGCACGCTGCCGCTGTCGTCGTACATCAAGGTGACGAATCCGTCGAGCGGCAAGTGGGTCGTCGTGAAGGTCAACGATCGCGGGCCGTACAAGCGTGGCCGCGTGCTCGACCTGTCGTACGCCGCCGCCAAGATGATCGGCCTCGTGCATGCCGGCACGGGCCGTGTGAAGATCGAAGGGCTGTCGCCGCAGGAAGCGCGCGAGGCGCGCGACGAAATGTTCGCGTCGCTGTCGTCGAAGTAACGCGGCGGTTCGTCCGCTCATGCA
This sequence comes from Burkholderia sp. AW33-5, assembly GCF_053427615.1. NCBI lineage: Bacteria > Pseudomonadati > Pseudomonadota > Betaproteobacteria > Burkholderiales > Burkholderiaceae > Burkholderia > Burkholderia sp. AW33-5. The sequence continues at coordinate 188,160 of NZ_JBSAXA010000009.1, forward strand.
AAAGGGCTGCCCTCGGGCAGCCCTTTTTCGTTTCCGCGTGCCGGGCGGCGGATGCCGCCCGCGCTCGCGCGTCAGCTTTCCTTCAGCGCCAGGGCGCGCGCATACAGCGTGTTGCGCGATGCGCCCGTCAGCGCGGCCGCGAGCTTCGCCGCGCTCTTCACCGGCACTTCTTCCAGCAGCAGCTTGAGCAGCGCGTCGTGCGCGGTGTCGTCGGCTTCGCCGACGTCGGCCGGCGCGCCTTCGACGACCAGGACGAACTCGCCGCGCTGGCGGTTCGTATCGCCGGCGAGCCAGCTCTGTCCTTCGGCCAGGGTGCCCTGGAACAACTGCTCGTGTAGCTTGGTGAGCTCGCGTGCGATCAGCAGCCGGCGCGCCGGACCGAACGCGTCGGCGAGGGCGGCGACGGTGTCCGCGATCCGGTGCGGCGCTTCGTAGAACACCAGCGCGTACGGGTGCCGCACGAGCGCCTGCAGCGCGCTCGCACGCTGCTTCGGCTTCGGCGGCAGGAAGCCCGCGAACGTGAACGCGCCGGCCCAGTCGCCGGCCACGCTCAGCGCGGTCACGGCCGCGCTCGCGCCCGGCAGCGGAATCACCGGGAAGCCGGCCGCGCGCACGGCGTCGACGAGCCGGGCGCCGGGGTCAGAAATGCCGGGCGTGCCGGCGTCCGACACGTACGCGACGCGTTCGCCGGCGCGCAGCAGCTCGATCACGCGCAGCGCGGCTTCGCGCTCGTTGTGCTCGTGCACGGCGACGAGCGGTTTCGAGATGCCGTAGCGGGCCAGCAGCTGGCCCGTGTTGCGGGTGTCTTCGGCCGCGATGCGGTCGGCGAGGCCGAGCACGTGCAGCGCGCGCAGCGTGATGTCGGCGGTGTTGCCGATCGGCGTCGCGACCACGTAGAGCGCGGCGTCCGGGTAGTGCTGCGTTTGCGCAAGTTCGAGGAGGGCAGTCATGGCAGGCAATGCGCACAATCGCGGCGCAAGCGGAACAAGGACGGCATTGTGCCACGCGGCGCCGGCCGCGCCGGGCAACGAGCGCGGTTTGCCGACCGGCGGCGGCAACTTTTCCGGCACGGCGCGATCCAGATCGATCGGCGCGACGTTCGAGCAGCGCGCGCGGCAGTTCCTGGAACGTCGCGGTCTCGCGTTCGTCGCGGCCAACGTGACGATGCGCGGCGGCGAGCTCGACCTCGTGATGCGCACGCCCGACGGCACGCTCGTGTTCGTCGAGGTGCGCGCGCGGCGCAGCGCCCGGCATGGCGGCGCGGCGGCGAGCGTCGGCTTGCGCAAGCGGCGGCGTCTGGTCGCGGCCGCGCTCCATTTCTGGGCGCGGCACGGCGCGGGTGCCGCATGCCGCTTCGACGTCGTCGCGTTCGAGGCCGGTCGGCTCGAGTGGCTGCGCGATGCATTTCGTGCCGACGATGCATAGCCGCGAGCTGTGACGAGATGTAAAGAGTTCTTGTCATACCGCCGGAGAGGGTGCCGGAGTGCGGTAAACTCGCCGCACCCATGACGTTGCGCGCTGCGTGCCATGCGCGCCCAGTTCACCAGGAATCGATGTCAGTCGAACGTATTCAGCAACATTTCCGCGACAGCGCCGCGCTTCACGCCGAAGCGGCCGATGCGCTGTCGCTGCCGATCGCAGCCGCGGTCGACGCGATGTTCGCCGCGCTGGCGAACGGCAACAAGATCGTCGCATGCGGGGATGGCCCGTCGGCCGCCGCAGCGCATTACCTCGCCGTGTCGCTCGTCGGCGGCTTCGAGCGCGAGCGTCCGGGCCTGCCCGCGATCGCGCTGGCCACCGACGCGTCGCAGGGCGGTCTCACGGGGGCAGCCGCCGCCGATCAGCTGTTCGCGCAGCAGGTGCGTGTGCTCGGGCAGACCGGCGACATCCTGCTGGTGCTCGACGCGAGCGGTGCGTCGCCGCGCGTGCTGGCCGCGATCGACGAGGCGCACGAGCGCGAGATGACCGTCGTCGCGCTGACGGGCGGCGACGGCCATGCCGTGGCCGCCGCGCTGTCCGACACCGATATTCCGATCAGCGTGCCCGCCTCGCGTGCGGCGCGCGTCCACGAAGTCCATCTGCTGACCATCCACTGCCTGTGCGACGGCATCGACGCGATGCTGCTGGGTGAGGATTGAACGAAGGAGAGCCGTCGATGAATCAAAGTCGCGTCAAACAGACGCTCGTCAGAACCACGTTGCTCGCCGCGCTGACGGCGGGCCTCGCGATGTCGCTGCAGGGCTGCGTGCTCGGCGTGCTTGGGGCGGCGGCGGGCGGCGGCGCGCTGATCGCGACCGATCGCCGCACGCTCGGCGCGCAGACCGAGGATCGCGAGATCCAGGTCAAGTCGCTCTCGCAGATCAACAACGGGCTGCCGGACCAGTCGCACGTGAACGTGACGGTGTTCAACCGTCGCGTGCTGCTGACGGGCGAAGTGCCGAACAACGCGTCGAAGCAGCGCGCCGAGGAAATCGTGCGCGGCATCAACAACGTGAACGGCATCGTCAACGAGCTGTCGGTCGAGCCGTCGTCGTCGCTGTCGTCGCGCGCGAACGACTCTTACCTCGAAGGGCGCGTGAAGTCCGAGCTGATCGCCACCAAGGGGCTGTCGGCGAACTACTACAAGGTCGTCAGCGAGCGCGGCAACGTCTATCTGATGGGGCTCGTGACGGTCGACGAAGGCAATCGCGGCGCCGATGCGGCCAGCCAGGTGCCGGGCGTCGAGAAGGTCGTGAAGGTGTTCCAGTACATCCAGCCGCAGGACGCGCAGGCGTTGCAGGCCGCGTCGCCGAGCGGGGCGTCCGGTGCGCAACCCGCCGCTGCGCCCGCGGATGCCGCGACGGTCGGTGCGGTGCCCGATGCGTCGGTCCAGTCCACGCCGCTGCAACCGCCGGCGCCGATCTCGAATTCGTCGAGCGTGCACCCGGGCAATCCGAAGGCAACGCCGCAATGAAGTCGACGCAGATGAAGTTCAGGCAATGGATGGTGCAGGGCGCCGCAGCCGCGGCGCTCGCGGCCGGTGTGCTCGGCACGGCGCAGGCGGACGTCGGCGACGGCCTCAAGGTCGCGCGCGGCAACGCGTGCATGGGCTGCCACGCAGTGGACCGCAAGCTCGTCGGTCCGTCGTTCAAGGACATCGCCGCCCGCTACAAGTCCGATCCGCAGGCCGTCGCGAAGTTGTCGAAGAAGGTGAAGGACGGCGGCTCCGGCGTCTGGGGCGCGATTCCGATGCCGGCGCATCCGCGCATGAGCGACGCGGATCTGCGCTCCGTGGTCGAATGGGTGCTGGCGGGCGCGCCGTCAAAGTGACGCGCAGGGGGTGACGGATCCCCTATTGCCAAGCGTGGAAATGCGTGTGTATGATGGTCGACTGTTGGGGCGGTAGCTCAGCTGGGAGAGCGTCGCGTTCGCAATGCGAAGGTCGGGAGTTCGATCCTCCTCCGCTCCACCAACGGAATTCGAAGGTCTCGGTCGCCATGAGACAGGAAGCATATTTTTTCCCCAAGTGCAAAGATATGCTTCCCTGACAAAGTGCAACGTTATGCTTCTCGAACAACAAAGCCGGCCTTGTGCCGGCTTTGTTGTTTTTGCGCGACTACCTGTGGCTCGGCCGTGCCCGGGCATGTATCGAGCCTAGGCGAAGGCGCCGTCGAGATCACGCGACCGACCGTAGCTCCTTTCACCCCTATATCTGTTGGCGATCGTCGATGAAATCATGAGCAGAGTGGCTTAGACCGAGTGTGGGTCTCGTGTGCCGCACGAGTTCAGTCGCATAATCGGCCACAATCAGCCAGTCGGTTCCTCGGCTGGTGACAACTCAACGAATATTTCAAGCGATCGATCGTGCAATCACCTGAACTCGCTGGGGGCGATCGGCGGATCCAAGACGAGTCTTGGGCGTAGATGGCCTAATTCATCCAGCATCGGGAGGATCATCATTCTTGAGCTCGGCGAACTTGGCCGCCATCGTCGGGTTGCCCCGAGTCAACCGCTTGATTGTCACGTCCTGAGCCTTGTCGTTCGCAAGACGAAGGTTCCGATCGGTGCCGAGCAGGGCTTCCTTCGTCTTCTGCAGATGGTCGATCGACTTGTCGATCTCATCGATTGCCGTTTGGAACCGCCTAGAGGCGAGATCGTAGTTCTTGGCGAATGCGGTCTTGAACGTCTCGAGTTCGGTTTCGAAGTTCGTGATGTCTATGTTCTGCGCTTTGACAAGTGCTAGCTCGGACTTGTACTTGAGCGAGTTCATCGCCGCATTTCGCAGAAGTGTGATGATTGGAAGAAAGAACTGCGGTCGCACGATGTACATCTTCGGGTAGATTCCTCGCTGGCGCGAAGGTCCGCGGTGATTAGGACGAAGTCGAAGAGACCGCTCATTTTGCCGCCGCTGTTGAAGCCGAAGAAATTGGTCTGCAACTCTTCGGGGGCATCGACGAGCTGGCCTGTATGGGAGGACTCCCAGCTCGTCATCGCGTGATCGACGGCGGTCCCTGTATTGGCGGCAGGGAGGTTTAGGTCCGGACGGCTACTGCGGAGATCGGCATACAGTTCCTTTTTTGCTGCCGCACTGCCGGCGGCTTTGATTGCGTTGAATTCTGGAAAGCCCTTCGCATTCGCCGAAAGCACCTCTGAGCCGTCAGATGACCGGCGCTTCCATGCAGTGAATGTAGCAACGCCGTCCGGCGCGTACTTGCCAAGTGCTTCACGGTCCTTGGCGGTGAGATCGGTGAACGTGACTTGAACCTCGATGTTCTCGGTAGAGGCCCCGAAGGAACAGTCCTTCTCAGTCAGCGAGACGGGCTTACCGTTAAAGTACCAGTCGAGCGCACGAAGCACAGTTGACTTCCCAGTACCGTTCGGTCCGATGAACGTGGTGACGGAATCGAAGGGGATGGTCACGTCTTTTAACGTGCGGAAGTTTCTTATGCGAACGGATTGGATCTTCATTGCTGATTCCGGCTCCTTGTGTCTTTTGCCGAAGACTACAGAGACAGTCGTTATCGGAACTCAGGCGAACGACGACGCCGTTGTGTGACCGGCTTAGCGTCAAGGACATGCCTGACCATCGTCGCGAAAAATCGGCCGAGTGCAAGTTCTTCCGGGGTCTTCCCTTCAACGATCCGCACGTTTGGAAACTGCGCAATGCCACGGTCAACTTCCGAATCGAGCTCGGGTGTTCGTGCCGCTCCCCCTCTTCAAGTTTGAGTCCGGGTTCAGCAAACGTGCAACGAACCGCGCGCCGGTCGTTCCCGGCGCTTTTCCCCCTAGACCCTAGACGCGTAACCGTTTCTCACGGCTGGATTGCTGTTGATGTACGAGTTGAGCCCATAGCCTTGAACTGCCAGTCTCTTCATTGTCTCGACGTGTACGGCGCCGGGCCTAGCATGGGTGTATGAGTACGTTCGAAACGTCCCCTGCGTAAACGTCACATTGATGAAGTTCGGCCCCATTTCGTATGATGAAATTCCAGAGTCTCCATTTAGATTCAGATAAGTAGGCATTTTTTACCTCCATCGCCGCCGGTATGGCGTAATTGCCGATAGAAGGATAGGACATTTAGGGAAGGTTCACGGAGAAGTTCATATGTATTCGGTGCCGATAGGTTCCCTGGCAACCTGCAGGGGGGGCACACCTGTCGGATAGGTCGGAGGACCGAATATCGGTACATTGCCTAGCCACGACGCCGATAGCTATGCCACATTTTTCGACCATCACCCTGTTAGCAGCGTCTGTGACTCCCTCCGCGATGTCGAGCTCATGAGCCTTCGATCGTGTTGCATCGACGGCTTGAATCCGCAGCCCAATTCGGACGCTGCCCCCTTAGCTACGGCCACAGCAGTTTTTCGCCGTTCGCCGGTTATCCGTTTTTGTTCGCGGATAGACAAATCTTCGGTGACAGCCCTCTGCAGGCGCGGGCGGCCATCGCTTTGGAGATTATGCAGATCAAGAGTTTTTTTGTGCGCTGTTTAAAATGCGCTCACGTTCAGTATTAAAGACTGTACGTAGTCCGCTAGTAATCGTTGCTTGATCGTGAGTATTAAATAATTCAATCTCTCTGGCCTCTTCTTGCTCGAGATACTGAATGAAGGCATCTGTTTTCTTGACACGAAGCTCCACGCGAGCAAGGCGTTTTCTCTCCACATGCATTCTATATTCATCGATAGAAAGCTGGGCAATAGAATTCGATTTTTCGTAGTCGGAAATGGCGCAGTCTACGCAAACAAGCTCAAGATAGGTGAATGCAAGCGAGAGATCATTTAGAACAAATTCCCCATATGGTGTTAGCTTGATACTATCCACTCGCGCGTCAAAAATATCTAGCCGATTGTTGGCCTCAATGAGCCCGTACTTTAAAAGCATGTCCGCGTTAAGATCGAAGTCTTCGGCCATGCCGAATGTCTCTACAAACTCGGCCTTAAGTTGAGCGACCGGTTTAAAGGTGGGCGCCTTGCGATCGTGTCCTTTGTGCAGCTCGAGAAGAATCCGCAGTGCGGTGAAATGCGACCCATGAGCCTTGGACCTAATTTGGAAAACATTCGGGATTCGACTAAGTTGCTCGCTATAGAAGAAGCGATTTGGAATCATGAACGGCTTCAAAACTTGGTGCATTTGAATTTTCCATCTGCCAATTTGAGCCATTTCGCCGACATTTGTATATCCGGAAACTACGAACCCGCGAAATAGTTCCAGTGCAAGTCGGATATTGCCATGGCTGCAAGCGGTCAGAAAATTCGACAGATGAGATTGACGTGACCTAAATTCACGTTCAAAAATCCTGAAAAGATTAGAGCCAGTCTCAATGTCGACTCGCGACGGAAGTGCGGAAATAACTTCAGGTCTGTCAGAAGTAAGTAGCATTAAAACATATGCTGTTCGTTTAAGAAAAACCTCCTTGGGGCTCGGTGCGCTGATATGGAATCCAGAGTTTTGGTACGCATCGAGAACTCCATGAATGGACGATGCATAAAATCTCTCTTCACGCATCGATATTACAACTAGACATGCAAGTTTTTGCGAAATTTCTTGAGCAATTGAAAAGCAAATTTCCTGAAGGTCCTCGCTGTACTGATCGGTGTTATCAATGACGATAATCGGGGCTTTGTTGCCGCGGCGAAGTTCGTTCGCGAGTCGCTCGGCGACGTATACTGTGTCGTTTTTCCAGTTGCTAACAAGATTGTTTAACGAGACGTTGTACTCGGAAGAATTCGAATTCAGGCCAAAAAGGTCTTGGCGGTTCGCCTTCTCGAAGCGATCGCTAAAAAGAGCGCACAAACTGTCTCGGTTACCCTGCAGGACGTTAGATCTATCGATTCCGGAAACGATCTCATTCCAAATATGCGAGCGGATGACTACTTGATCAGGTGGGACCGGTAGGAGATCTACCATCACGACTGCCGCATTTGTTTTCAGAATCTGTGGCGGCTTATGGAAGAGCAATTTCTTGAGAAAAGTCGATTTTCCGACCCCCTTTCCGCCGAAAAGAACAACCACATCGGACGCATGGGCCGTCGTGATGCCTTTTGCCAATCGATGACCGAACTTCCCGCCCCCTTCAGTATCAGAGAACTCCTGAACATTATATTGTTCAAGATACGGAGTTACAGCATCTTCGAGTCGCTTTCTGGCATTTTTGAATGACGCATCATAATCGCGGTCGCTTACATAGCACCGATCCATAAAGTCTGCGTCGTCTGCATTGATTACCCCAAAATAGCGATCCGCAATTGGTCTAAGGCTTGCCGCATAGCGATTAGCATCCACCGGGGCATCGAAGCTGCTTATCGATTGTTTTGGATAAAATAGCTCTCGATGGAAGACGGCATCATCCAGCAACAATTGTCGCAGCGATCCTCTATCGGTGATTGCAGTGTATTCGAAATTGTTATGTGCTTCAACGAACGATTCTGAGAAATACTCTATTCCTGCGATGACAAAAGCCTTTAGCTCTTTCCAGTCTTTTTTTCTTTGAAACGTTTTGAAGAAAATCCACTCGTGACCATTGGTAATTGCGCCAACGTCGCAGCCGATTTCTAAGCAATAGGTTCGGACTTGTTGAACTGCGGCCTTAATTGCATCGTCTGTAAGCAGGGTTTTTACTGTTATGTACGAGCCGCGACTCTTTCCGGTGATGGCCTTCGGGAGATTGAAATAAATCCCCTCTCGCTTTGCTTCGATAAAAAGTAACGCCTCGTCGTTTGATCGTCTTAATACGTAATCTGCAAATCCGGGTGCGATGTACTCTTCGCAAGATACTCGATTTCGAGGCCACCCTAGTATCTCATGCAGTATTCGATCGATCACTTGGTGACGTGTGTCAGCCTCGTTGAGTGACCTGCCTTTATTTTCACTAGCTAGCCGTTCTGCAATTTGATGCGCTTTCAACTTCAACCCCGGTCGTTAGTGGAAGCCGCTGTCCGCTGATGCGCAGCGGAGTAATTCAAGGCATTCTATCTCTGAGTGGGGTGCATGGGGTAGACAGATGGATATGACGTCCATAGTCCTGCATAAAATTGTGGGCCGGGGCTCGGGAAGCAAACACGACGCGATTTGCAGCAAAGGTGCTCGGACTCGTGATCGCCGTGGCGCGAACCGAGCATGTATTGAGCCGGTAAGATGGCGGTCCGTGTGCACCGTACCTCATCTCGTGAGGTTGGGGGCGGGATCGTCGAAGCAGACGAGTGGCGCGAACTTCTGCGAAAGCGCTATCAGGTCGTTGATCGGCCGCCGGCGCGGATGGTGATCGTTGGCGTGATTTCAGCTGGGGAGTGAACTCTATGACTCGAAGAAAAAAGGGCGTTAGCCATGAAGATCCGGCAATCGAGATTCAGCCCAAACGTGCATGGTGGAAGGATATGTCGAGCAAAGCTGTGGTTGCCGTTGTGGCTTCAACTGGCGGTGTTTTGGCTGCTACATACAATGACGCACTAACTAGTTTCATCAAGCCCGGCTTGGCTAACGCATGGGCATGGACTCAAGACCGCATATCCCCGATGGCCGACGACAAACTTATTGGAGTTAGTTTGACGTTTTTCATACCCCCTAACGTTGACAAGGGAAGGTCGGCCGAAAGCGTGAGTGTTACCCTCTCGCCCGAGCACTGCAAGCGCCCGGACGGCGTTTCCATCGAGAAAGCATATGGTGATAGGGAACGAGATTCGTATACCAATGCAATTGTCGGCATTTCATGTCGAGCATCTGGCAGAACGGTGGTCACGCTCACTCCTGAAAGTGGAGCTGCCGTAACGGTATACGATGGGATTCCGAAGGATGGCGAACAGATCGCGTTTTCGGGGGTGACAGGGAGCTATTATGCGGGAATTGCATCTTTGTACTGGCTAGACAAGAAAATGCCAGATGGTCCGTGGGTTCCGGTCAACAAATGCCAGCTTACGAATACATGTGAGGATGAGTTGCGTAAAGACATGGAGCGTGTCCACGCCGACTGAATTTTGAGCCACCGCGCCGATTGAATTTTGAGCCGGGGTGGAGACCGGCCTGAAGCTGGACCGGTTGCGGACAAGTGTATGGGTTTCCGGAGTTGTTGTCCTCCTTCGTATGAAGGTGAGTTGCGCGGGGGAAGCTGCGAAGGGCGTAGCCCGTAGCAGCTTCCCCCGCGCCGGCGAACGACATCAGGTGGATTCGGAGGCGCCGGCGGGCTCGCCCTTGCGCGCCGCTTCACGCGACCGGATGCGTTTCTTTGCACTGGCGCTGCTATGCCGGAAGCGATAGCTTTCGTTGCCGGTCTCCACGATGTGGCAGTGGTGCGTCAGCCGATCCAGCAACGCCGTGGTCATCTTCGCGTCGCCGAACACACTGGACCATTCGGTGAAGTCGAGATTCGTTGTAATGGCAACACGAGGGAGCCTGATTACGGCCAATACGCGACATTGGAAGGCTCCAGCGCTTGGACACTCAAGTGTCGGTTCGACCCAAGAAGCGGCCGGATCAAACCTTCTGGCTACCTTGACCTCACAAGCGATAATCGGATCGAGAGCGCCCGACACAACGATGCAAAATCGAATAGGCCATGCTACGACGCCGGTCATCTGCGGTCTCTGCGATATCTCGCACAAGGTCAAAAATTAGCCCTGTGTGACGTCCTCGGTTGCGACGGTTTTCAAGTTCTGGACGAGAGCGCATCGGTGTAAACGCCCATTGGCTAGCAGTTTCGTAGGTATTTGCTATCCTAAATTTTGGCACTTGAGCACATTAAGCACCTTAAGTGTCCGCTAAAAAATTAACCGTGTGCAAACATACGAAAAGGAGTGGGTCATGGCTCAAACCGTAGGTATTGATCTGCCCGATCTCTTGAAAAAGGCTAGAGATGCGAACACCGACACTGTGACGATCCCTGCGACGCTCCCTGGTGGCGTTCAGTTGGACATCGTCGTCTATGTATTTGGACGACCTAGGCAGCAAGGCGGACAAGGCATCGGTGATATAAACGTAGTTTGCAATTAAGGTCCGTCTTCGTTGAAACGGGGAGATCCTCATGCGAATCGCTTGGGAGGTAACGCAATTCTGCAACTTGCGTTGCAAGCATTGCTATACACTCGACTCACTTACTTCCAAAGACACGGGGCTCCCCTTCAAAGAAAAGAAGCTGATCCTAGATCGAATGGCGCAGGATTACCCTGGGGCAACATTACATCTGTTGGGTGGAGAGCCTTTGCTGAGCAGCGATTTTTGCGAAATCGTGGAGTATGCAAACGCGCTGGGCCTCGCAATCGATGTGACGACCAACGGAACGATTGCTGGGTTAAGAATTTGCGAGGCGATAAGCCGCTACGTGGACCACCTTTTTGTTAGTGTTGACGCTCCTGTTTCGTCGGCTAACGATTTTATTCGCGGAACGGGGTCACTGCAGCGGGCATGTCAATTTATTGAAAGGATCAACAATGTTCGACGAGGAACCACGCCAAAAATATTCGTCGCGCACACTTTGACATCGCGGTCCCTGCCATATGCAAAACAACTAATAGAATTCTGTGTTTCAAGATCGCTGAACGGTCTAGTAGTGAATATTGCGAAGCCTATCGGTGGCATGTTGTCGTATCCAGAATTGCTTGTGAGCCCCATCGAGCAAATATCCTTCATCGAAGACGTTGCGTACCACTCGACGGGGGAGAACATCGAGGTGATGGTGCTTGGCGGTTCATTTAGGCTAAAAGAATATATTCGATGGAAGTATGCGAACGATATAGTTAAAGTGTCAAGCGCTTGTGGCGCTGGTGTGGATCAGCTGATGGTTTCAAAGGACGGTCACTTGACTGCGTGCTACGTTGACCAAACCCCACAAGCCAACTCCGCAGAGAATTACTCGGTCATAGAAATTAAAAAGCAAGGTCGTGTATTGCGAGAAACTATGCGCGCGCCGAGTTCGTTACCATGCAATACATGCGTTTATCGTGACCAGGCCCAATGCTACGGCGGCTGCAGCCATTTGGGTTTTCATGTTCCGGCACAACTATGTGTTGCCTTGCTTTCCAAGGGTATCTATTAATTCTTGCAAGCAAAAAACCAGGTAGCGGGAGTAGCTAATGGCTATCATTGATGCTCAGACTGCGCGGATCCAGGCGCTTTATCATCTTGCGAGCAAAGTGTCAGGAAACTACGGCGCCCAGCCATTCCGATGGATCGGGCGGGCCAGCTTGGCGCTGGCGCCCTTGTTGATATTTGATATAAAGAACGGGCAGCCTTCTGATTTGCTCCTCTATACTTTCGAAGTCGAACAGAGGGGAACACCATGCGGTTTCATTGGGATATATGCTGACAATTCGATTGGCACGTCCTTGGCGTTTATTCGGATCAAGGAAGGGCTGCCGTCGCTCTCTGGGAACCGCGCGAAACTCGCTGCCACTTTGGGCCTCGACGCCGACAAGTTGTTTCCAGTGGTGTACTCCTTCCCAAAAATAGGATTTATTGTCGTCGGTGCATCGGTTGCTCTTTACGACGCCTTTGATTTCCAGGAAATTCAAATTCGGGATTTGGTGTCCGTGAGCGACGTTCAAGGTTTGATCACATGGTCCTTGCGTGCAACTCTGCCGCAAGCCGGCCCCGCCGGGGAGCAGCGTTGGACCGTCGAAAACAATTTCATCGCAGGAATGTGCGGTATCTCAAAAGCGCCTTTGTCCAAGTTGACTCAGTTGCAAGTGCGCGGGAGGACGATGGATGTCATATTGTTTGACACCAGCTCAAACAATGACGGGGAAATCATCAATAACGTCCAGGATGCGATGGACCAACAGAGAATGCAAGTTTCGGAAAGTTATGTTCCTATTACCTTAGAAGCGCAAAGCGGACCCATTAATTGCGCTGCCGCTTCGTGCCAAATGATCTATGAATATGTGTATAGGAAGAAAATCGATCAGCAGGCTGTCGCAGCCGCGATGCATGTGAGTCAGGAGCAAGCGGGAACAACACCGATTCAGCAGGTTGCTGAATATAAAAGTTTGTTTGGAAACGAATTTGATGTTGATCTCGAGATGTCACCGTCGCTTGATAAGCTGACAGTTCTGTTGGATTTATGCTTGCCTGTAAAATGCGCGATCCAGGGGCATGCGCGTGTGGCATATGGCATTCGGCACAACACAATTATTGATCCAGTTTCCGGCGCGGTACAGAGCCGCGAGGTGGGAGCGCTCATTGCCGACCCATATCCGGTCGGGTCCGGCGCACTGTACTGGGAAAACATTTTAATGACGACTTGGGTGGATTTTATAAGCCTGCGCCGACGAAATCAACAATATTAGACGGCAAATTAGAATTTTGCCATCAGGTTTTACTTGAGATTTTTCCAATCGTGCGATTTCGCACTATCTTATTTCCTGTTATGTGCTCGATCGCTCGGTTGCGCGACGAAGCATTGTCCAATTCCTGCGCGCGCCCATTCTGGACGCCAGTCGATCCAGACACTGATGTGGGGCAACAGCAGGTCCATACAAGATGTCTAGCCCCTACTTTCCTGAATCGCAAGCACAACATGCTCGCCGGTGTGCCGACTCCATCGATTAGTGTCACGATGTTCCCGCTCATGAGCGTAGGTGAAACGCGCCACTGTCTCAGCCAGACCGAGCCCTTTTTGTTTTTCGTGTGTCCGCTCCGCCGCCGTCATCCGCGCCCGAAACTCGGCCGCTTCGGATCGTACGTCCACCCCGGCACCAGATACCGCATCGCCATCGCATCGTCGCGCGCCGTGCCGCCGACTTGTCCGTACAGCGCATGAGCCGCCTCGACCTGCGCCATGTCGAGTTCGATCCCGAGCCCAGGGCGCTCGGGCACGGCCACCTGGCCGCCGACGATCTCGAGCGGCTCGCGCGTGAGCCGCGCGTCGCCTTCCTGCCAGATCCAGTGCGTGTCGATCGCGGTGATCGTGCCGGGCGCCGCCGCGGCCGCGTGCGTGAACATCGCCAGCGACACGTCGAAGTGATTGTTCGAGTGCGAACCCCACGTGAGCCCCCAGTCGCGGCACAGTTGCGCGAGCCGCACCGAACCCTGCATCGTCCAGAAGTGCGGATCGGCGAGCGGAATGTCGACCGCCTGCAGCCGCACCGCGTGATCCATCTGCCGCCAGTCCGTCGCGATCATGTTGGTCGCGGTCGGGATGCCGGTCGCGCGGCGGAATTCGGCCATCACCTCGCGGCCCGAGTAGCCGGCTTCCGGCCCGCACGGGTCCTCCGCGTACGCGAGCAGATGACCTTGCCCGCGGCACAGCGCGACGGCTTCGTCGAGCGACCACGCGCCGTTCGGGTCGAGCGTCGCGCGCGCGTCGGGAAAGCGCGCCTTGATCGCCGCGATCGCTTCCATCTCGTCCGCGCCGGCCATCACGCCGCCCTTCAGCTTGAAATCGACGAAGCCGTAGCGCTCGACCGCGGCCTCGGCCTGCCGCGCAATCGCGGCCGGCGTGAGCGCGGCTTCGTTGCGCAGCCGGAACCACGGGTCGGCCGCGTGCGTCTCGTCGCGATACGGCAGGTCGGTGCGGCGCCGCTCGCCGATGTAGAACAGGTACGCGAGCATCGGCACCGCGTCGCGCTGCTGGCCTTCGCCGAGCAGCGCCGCGACGGGCACGTCGAGATGCTGGCCGAGCAGGTCCAGCAGCGCGGCTTCGATCGCGGTGATCACGTTGTCGAACCGCAGGTTGATCTCGTGCGGCTGGCGCAGCACGGCCGCCTCGCCGGCCGACGTCACCTCGTGCCGGATCGTGCGTCCTGCCGCCGCGCCGGTGCCGGACAACGCCGCGCGCACCGCATTGAGCGTCGCCTGGTAACGCCCGATCGACTGGCCGACCACGAGATCGGTCATCCGTTCGAGCGCCTGGCGGATGCCTTCGCCGCCGGGCACTTCGCCGACGCCCGTATGGCCGCTGCTGTCGTCGAGGATCACGAGGTTGCGCGTGAAATACGGCGCGTGCGCGCCGCACAGGTTCAGCAGCATGCTGTCGCGGCCGGCGACGGGGATCACCTGCATGCGCGTGACGCGCGGGGTGCCGGCACGGCGGGATTCGGACATCGGTTCGCTCCTGGTTCCGGTCATGCGCGGGCCGCCGGACGCGCCGGCGCGGCCCGCGCCGTTCAGTTCAGCTCGACGCGACGAATTTCGCCGACGACGAACAGGTAGCAGATCACGGCGACGAGCGCGTGCGCGACGACGTACACCAGCGCGCCGTTGAACGAGCCGCTGCGGTCGACGATGTAGCCGATCGCGATCGGCGTCGTGATGCTGGAAAGATTGCCGCACGTGTTGAGCAGCGCGCCGCTCAGGCCGGCGATCTGGCGCGGCGCGGTGTCGGCGTTGACGGCCCAGCCGAGCGCGCCGAGCCCCTTGCCGAAGAACGACAGCGCCATGAACAGCACGACGAGCACGTGCGAATCGGTGTAGTTGCAGACGATCATCGACATCGACAGCAGCATGCCGATCACGATCGGCACCTTGCGCGCGACCGACAGCGACTGGCCCTGCTTGAGCAGCGCGTCGGACACGATGCCGCCGAGAATCCCGCCGAGGAACCCGCACACGGCCGGGATCGACGCGACGAGCCCCGCGTTGAGGATCGACATCCCGCGCGCCTGCACGAGATAGACGGGAAACCACGTGATGAAGAAGTAGGTGAGGGCGTTGATGCAATACTGCGCGACGTACACGCCGACGAGCATCCGGTTCCTCAGCAGCGCCTTCACGTGACGCATCGACGGGCCGCCGTCGTGCGCGCCGGTTGCCTGGTCGATGTTGACGAGCGCACCGCCTTCGGCGAGGTAGTCGAGCTCCGCGCCGTTGATGCGCGGGTGCGCCTTCGGGTCGTACATCGTGCGGTTCCAGACCAGCACGAACGCGAAGCCGAGCACGCCCATCACGGCGAACACCGACTGCCAGCCGTACGCGTGCACGAGCCAGCCCATCAGCGGCGCGAATACGACGGTCGCCGCGTATTGCGCGGCGTTGAAGATCGCCGACGCGGTGCCGCGCTCCGCGGCCGGAAACCACGTGGACACGATTCGGCTGTTGGCCGGGAACGACGGCGCCTCGGCCGCGCCGACCAGGAAGCGCAATCCGAACAGCAGCGCGAACGCGGCCGCGCCGCCGACGAAGCCGATGCCGCCCTGAAGCAGCGTGAACAGCGACCAGAAGAAGATGCTGAACGCATAGACGATGCGCGACCCGAAGCGGTCGAGCAGCCAGCCGCCCGGCAGTTGCGCGATCACGTACGACCAGCCGAACGCCGAGAAGATGAAGCCCATCTGCACATGGCTCAGATGCATCGCGCGGGCCAGCGCCGGGCCCGCGATCGCGATCGCCGCACGATCCGCGTAGTTGATCGTCGTGACCGCGAACAGCACGGTCAGCACGAGCCAGCGCACGCGCGTGCGCCGGGCCGTTGCCGACGCGGACGCCGGCAATGCGTGAAGCGGATTCATGACTGTCTCCTCCGAAGGGCGGAAGGTGCCGTCGAGCGGCTGCGCGTCGGTGCGCGCGTTTTTTCGTGGTCATCTTGCCGGCCGGAGGCCGGACGCCGATGCGCGGAGGCGGGCGTCCAGGTCATTCTGGCATGGCGAAAATCACGCTTTCATGCCAATTGCTGACTTGATCGATTCAGGAATTGGATCGATTGGAGGCGGACGCGAATTGTGGGCGCGCTTCGCCGGAAGGTCCGTTCACGCGTGCGCGTCGTCCGGGGCGGCGCCGTGGTGAGCCGCGACGTGTTTTGCGAGAAACTCGACCGCGGCGCGCACGCCGGGCAACTGGCCGCGCCGGTGCGGCATCAGCAGTGTGGTCGTGACGGTGCCGGCCCGCCAGCCGGGCAGCACGCGCACGAGCGCGCCCGACGCGAGCGCGGCGCCCGCGATCCAGTCGGGCAGGCATGCGACCCCGAGGCCGGCCGTCGCGGCCTGTAGCAGCAGCGTCGACTCGTCCGCCTGCATCCGGATGCGCGGCGCGACGTCGACGGTGTCGCCGGCGCGCTGCAGCCGCCATGGCTGAGGACCGGGATGAAGCCCGTCGTGCCGGGCGAGGTCGGCCGGCGCGTCCGGCGTGCCGGCACGCGCGAGATATGCCGGCGACGCAACGGCGACGATCGGCGACGTGGCCAGCGGCCGTTGCACGAGTGCGGAATCGGGGAGCGGCGCGAAATGGCTGCGGACCGCGATGTCGAAGCCTTCCTGCGCGATGTCGACGAGCCGGTCGCTCGCATGAATCTGCAGCAGCAGCTTCGGGTGCGCGATCGCCAGTGCCGGCAGGCACGGCGCGAGGATGTGCTGCGCCACCGGCACCGAACTCGTGATCCGCACGACGCCGGCCGGTTCGGCCGCCTGCCGCAGCACGGCGTCGCGCGCGCTTTCGGCCTCGATCACCGCCGCGCGCGCATGCTCGAAGAATTCGGCGCCGACCGGCGTCAGCCGGAAGCTGCGCGACGTGCGATGCACGAGCCGCGCGCCGAGCGTGCGCTCGAGCTCGGCCACACGCTTGCTGACCGTCGATTTCGGCAGGTCGAGCCGACGTGCGGCCGCCGACATGCTGCCCGCGTCGACCGCCTGTACGAAGAGGTAGAGATCGTTCAGATTCACTGTCAGCGTCCACCAGGAGAAACGACGGGTTTCGATTCTAGCGGCTACTGCGCGATCGTTCGTCATGGGAGCATGATTGCTCGATCAACTTCTGCGAAATCCCCATGTCTCCGATCCTTCTCTACGGCATTCCCGCCGGCTGCTCGTTCGGCTCGATCGTCGCGCTCGAATGGGCTGGCCGGCCTTACCGGCTGTCGCGCATCACGATGCCGGGCCTCGTGACGAGCGACGCCTTCCTCGCGCTGAACCCCGCCGCCGAGACGCCGGCGTTCGTGACCGCGAACGGCGACGTGCTGACCGAAAGCGTCGCGATCCTCGGCCATGTCGGCGCACAGGCACTCGACAGCGGCCTCGCGTTCCGCCAGGGCAGCGCGGATTTCGACCGTCTGAACCGCATGCTCGCGTGGTTGAACACGACGTTCTTCAGCGCGTTCGGCGCGCTCTGGTACGTGTACGAACACGGCGCCGAAGGCGCCGAGAAAACCGTGCTGCAGGCATATGGTCGCGGCAAGGTGCTGAAGGCACACCGTCACCTCGAGGCACTGCTCGAGCGCCGTGACGGTCCGTGGCTGCTCGGCGCGCAACGCACGCTGGCCGACGCGTATTTCGCTGGAATCGCCCGCTGGGCGGACTATCACGCCGTGTTCGAGCAGGACGCGTTTCCGCGTGTCGCCGCGCTGCGCGCACGGCTTGCCGATGACGCCGGCGTGCAGTTCGCTCACGCGATCGAGGAAAACCGGCCACTACCGGCGTCGTCGGCGTTCGAGGGGCATGTGTCGCTCGACGATGCGCTCGCCAGCGCGCGCGTGACCGCGATGTCGGCCGCGACGCCCTGAAGACGGGACAGCGCGCTCACTCGACGCGCACACGACGTCGGCAAATTTTTACCCGGGTGATATTGACATTCAATTTATACCCGGATAAAAATAGCGTCATTCCGATTTCTGCCCACGGGCGACCACGATGACGCTCTCCACACTTCTCCCTTCCTACACGGCGTTCGACGGCCACCGGCGCGTCGCGTCGGGCCCGCTCGCGACGGTGGCGGTGGCGGTCCGGCAGGCGGCCGGCGACGCGATGTCCGGCACGATCGTGATCTTCGACGACGCGACCGGCCGCTCGATCGACCTCGACCTGCGCGGCACGGCGGACGATATTCGCGCGCGTTACGCGCCCGCGCCGGGCGAGGCGTCCGCGCCCGCCGGCGAGCCGGCCGGCGCGGCCGAACAACGCGGCCGCGGCCGTCCGAAGCTCGGCGTCGTGTCGCGCGAGGTCACGTTGCTGCCGCGTCACTGGGACTGGCTCGCCGCGCAGCCGGGCGGCGCGTCCGTCGCGCTGCGCAAGCTGGTCGAGGACGCACGGCGCACGCACGCGGCGGCCGACCGGCGCCGCGACGCGCAGGCGCGCGCGTACCACTTCATGTCCGCGATCGCGGGCGACCTGCCCGGATTCGAGGAGGCCGCGCGTGCGCTGTATGCGAACGACCTCGAGCGGATGGCCGAGCTGATCGCCGGCTGGCCCGACGACGTGCGCGGCCATGCGCTCGCGCTGGCGCGCGGCGATCTGCCGCCGTCGACCGAAGACTGCTGACGGAGCACACGACGCGATGACGACATTCGATCTGAACCGCGGCGCGATCGCGCCGGTCGCCGACGAAGTCGACCTCGTCGATCTTCGCGTGACCGGCACGATCCCGCCCGAACTCGACGGCACGCTGCTGCGCAACGGCCCGAATCCGCCGGGCGGCCGTTTCGAGGGCAACGACGTGCTGTCGTGGTGGCCGGAAGCGGCGATGCTGCACGCGATCGCATTCGAACGCGGTCGCGCGGCCGGCTACCGGAACCGCTGGGCGCGCACGCGCCGCTGGGCCGACGTGCACGCGCCGGAGCAGGCGCCGCACCTGCCCGACACGAATCCGAACGTGAACGTGCTGCAGCACGCCGGCGAATTGCTCGCGCTGGCGGAAGGCGGCGCGCCGCTCGCGATCACGGCCGCGCTCGACACGCTCGGTGCGCCCGCGCGGCACGCGGCGTTCGGCGGCGCGATGACCGCGCATCCGAAGGTCGATCCGGTGACGGGCGAACTGATCCTGTTTCGCGCGGACTGGCGCGCGCCGTGGCTGCGCTATGGCGTTGCCGACGCGCAGGGCGTGCAGCGCGTCGATCTCACCGTCGACGTGCGCGCGCCGTCGATGATGCACGACCTCGCGATCACCGAAACCCGCAGCCTGCTGCTCGACCTGAACGTCGGCTACGACTTCGCGATGCTGAAGCAGGGGCACCGGATGCCGCTGCGCTGGCACGACGACCGCGATGCGCGGATCGGCGTGATGCCACGCCACGGCGGCGACGTGCGCTGGTTCGGCATCGAGCCGTGCTTCATCCAGCACGTCGTGAACGCGTACGACTGCGATGCGTCGTGCATCGTGCTCGATGCGGTGCGCTATCCGTGGTTCCTGCGGCTCGACGCGCGCACGGGCCGCTTCGCCGACAACCCGGTCGGCGAGCTGTGGCGTTACGTGATCGATACGGCGAACGGGCTGATCGACGAGGGGCCGCTCGCCGACGGCGGCATCGAGCTGCCGCGCATCAACGAAAGCCGGACGGGGCGCCGCTACCGTTATCTGTATGCGGCCGAGCAGCCGAACAATGCCGAAATGCGCGGCGTGATGCGCTTCGACCACGTGCGCGGCACGACGACGCGTTACGCGGTGCCGGCCGGCGACCAGAACGGCGAGCCGGTGTTCGTGCCGCGCCCGGGCGGCGCCGACGAGGACGACGGCTGGCTGCTGGTGGTGGTCTACCGCGCGGCGACGGATACGAGCGACGTCGTGATCCTCGATGCGCGCGCGATCGACGCGGCGCCGGTCGCGACGGTGCACCTGCCGCGTCGCGTGCCGGCCGGGTTCCACGGCGCGTGGGTGCCGCGCGAGCGTCGGGCGTGAGCGGCCGCGCGCGTCACTGCGCGCGCAACGCGTCGACGATGTTCAGCCGCGCGGCGCGCATCGCCGGCAGGAACCCGCCGACGAGCCCCATCACCAGCGAGAACAGCAGTGTCTTCACGACGATCGCGGGCGTCAGCACGAAGCGGAACGACAGGTCGGAGAAGGTCTGGAAGTTGGTCGTCGAGAACGACGCGAACTCCATCAGCGATGCGCACGCGAGCCCCGCGACGCCGCCGACGAAGCCGAGCAGCAGCGCCTCCAGCAGGAACGCGGCGAGCACGTTCATGCGCTTGAAGCCGAGCGCGCGCAGCGTGCCGATCTCGGCGGTGCGGTTCGCGACCGACGCATACATCGTGATCATCGCGCCGATCATCGCGGCGATCGAGAAGATCGTCGACAGCGTGATGCCGAGGATGTTGATGAAGGTCGACAGCGCCTTCGACTGGTCGCCGTAAAACGTCTGCTCGCGTTTCGCTTCATCCGTCAGACGCGGGTCGACGTCGATGTCGGCCTTGAAGCGCGCGAAGCCGTCGGCGCTCGGGATGCGCAGCACCATCGACGAATAGCTGGTGCGCCGGAACGACTGCATCAGCTGGTCGACGTCGCCCCAGATCTCCGAATCGAAGCCGCTGCCGCCCGCGTCGAAGATGCCGACGACGGTCCAGTCGCGCTGCGCGAAATGCAGGCTGTCGCCGAGCTGCGTGCCGCTGAAGCCTTTGGCGATCGCGCTGCCGACGACGATCTCCGACGAGCCCGGCGCGAACGCGCGGCCGGCCACGAGCTTCACGCGCGGGCGCAGCGCGAGGCCGGCCGGCGACACGCCGCGGATCACGACGTTCGACGGTTTGCCGCTCGACGTCTTCACGAGCGAGATCAGCACGACGGCTTCCTTCGACACCCGCGGCCGGCCATCGGGGCCGAGCGCCACGGCCGGATGCATCTCGAGCGCGTTGGCCTGCTGGTGGTCGATCGCGCTCTGGATCTCGGTTTCCGCGCCCTTGCGGATCACCACGACGTTGTCCGGTTCGCCGGTCGACACGAGCGTCTGCGTGAGCCCCGCGTCGAGCATCTGCACCGTCGCGAACACGAAGATCACGAGCGCCATCCCGCCCGCGGTGAGCGCGGTGGTGAGCCGGCGGGTCCACAGGTTGCGCGCGATGTAGGTCAGCGGAATCGCCATGTGCTCATCCGATCGCCCGCAGGCCTTCGACCACGCGCACGCGCGCCGCCTGCCACGCCGGCACGAGCGCGGCCGCGAGGCCGACCGCGACCGAGCACGCGGCCTGCAGCACCATCGTCTCGGCCGACACCTTGAATACCGGGAAGATGCCGCCCGCGGCCTGCTTGAAGAGGCTCGCGGCCGGCGGCGTCGCGAGCATCGCGAGCCCGCCGCCGACCACCGCGATCACGACCGATTCGCCGAACACGATCAACGCGAGGAAGCCGGGGCCGAAGCCGAGCGCCTTCAGCGTCGCGTATTCGGCGGTGCGTTCGCGCGCGCTCATCGCCATCGCGTTCGCCATCACGGCCATGATGATCAGGATCACCACATACGACACGACGCGGATCGCCGCGATGATCTGGTTCGACATTGCGACGAAGCCGAGCTGGAACGCCTGCTCGGTCTCGGTCAGCGTTTCGGCGAGCGAGTTCTTGAACACCGCGTCGACGTTGCGCGCGATCGCGGCGCCGTCGTCCGGGTTCGCGACGCCGAGCACGAACACGCCGACCTGGTCGGCCTGCTTCGGCGTGCGCTTGCGCACCGTCTCGTTCAGGTAGTCCCAGTGAAACACCAGCTGGCGCGTGATCGTCGAGTCGTCGCGGCCGTCGAGAATGCCGCGCACGACGAAGTCCCACGTGCCCGGATAGATCGTGCCTTTCAGCGGAATCACGTCGCCGACCTTGAAGCCGAACTGCGTCGCGAGCTGGCGCCCGACGAGGCAGCCGCGGCGGTCGCGGTCGTAGTCGGCGCGCTGCTGCGCCGGGAGGATGAATTCCGGATACAGGTCGAGGTAGTTTTCGGACACCGCGAAGCTCGCGAAGAAGTTCTTCGGGTCGCGGTAAATGCCGCCGAACCAGTTCGAGCGGACCACGGCGGTCACGCCGTCGACGCCGCGGATCCGGTTCTCGTAGCTGACCGGCAGCGGAAACACGAGCGAGATCGCGTTGCGCGTGACGAGCCGGCCGCTGGACGCGGCGGCCGCGCCCGCGTACCACGCGTCGACGACGGTGTGCAGCAGCCCGAACGCCAGCACCGCGATGGTCAGCCCGAGCACGGTCAGCAGCGTGCGCAGCCGGTGCCGCAGCGCATTGCGCGCGATCAGCTTCAGCACGTACATCGTGCGCGCTCCCGTCCGTCAGACGGCGTGCCCATCGATCAGCTCCCCTTTTTCGAGATGCACGAGCGAGCGCGCGGCGGCGGCCGCGTGCGCGTCGTGGGTCACCATGATGATCGTCTTGCCGAGCTCGGCGTTCATCCGCTGCAGCATCGCGAGCACGTCGGTGGCCGATGCGCGGTCGAGGTCGCCGGTCGGCTCGTCGGCGACGATCAGCACCGGATCGGTGATCAACGCGCGCGCGATCGCGACGCGCTGCTGCTGGCCGCCCGACAGCTCGGACGGGTAATGGGCCGCCCGGTCGCCGAGATGCACCATGTCGAGCACCAGCTCGACGCGCTCGCGCCGTTCGCGGCGCGACAGGTGCGTGAGCATCAGCGGCAGCTCGACGTTCTCGAACGCGGTGAGCACGGGCATCAGGTTGTAGAACTGGAAGATGAAGCCGACGTTCGCCGCGCGCCATTCGGCCAGTTGCGCTTCCTCGAGCCGCGAGATGTCGAGGCCGCCCACGCGCAGCTCGCCGCTGTCGGGCCGGTCGATGCCGGCGACGAGATTGAGCAGCGTGCTCTTGCCGGAACCCGACGGCCCCATCAGCGCGACGAAGTCGCCTTCGCCGATGTCGAGCGTGATGTCGGTCAGCACCGGCACGATCTGGTTGCCGCGCCGGTACGACTTCGCGACGTGGCTGATCTCGACGAGCGGCGGCGCGGCGTCGTTCACGCGCGCCACGCTACTTCTTGGCGACGGTCACTTTCGCGCCGTCCTTCAGCTTCGCGCCCGGCGCGAGCACGACCGTGTCGCCGGGCTTCACGCCGCGGATCGCGACGAGTTCGCCGATCCGCGCGCCCTTGGTCACCGCCGCCGCATGCACGGTGTCGTCCTTCACGACGAACACGACCGGCCGGCCATCGCGCTCGACCACCGCGCTCGCCTGCACGGCCGTCACCGGCTGCCGGTCCTGCGGCGACGCGGGCTTCGACAGGAACGCGATCTTCGCGCTCATGTCGGGCAGCACGCGCTCGTCGCGGTCGACGAAACGCACCTTCACGAGCACCGTCGCCTTCGAGCGGTCGACGGTCGGCACGATGCGCGACACGCGGCCCGCGAAGCGCATGTCGGGCAGCGCGTCGAGCTGGATCTCGCACGGCTGCTCCGCGCGGATCTTCGCGATGTTCGATTCGGCGACGTCGGCCTCGACCTCGAGCGTGTCCATGTCGGCGATCGTCACGACCGCGCCCTTGCTGTCCGACGCGGACGAGAACGGCGTGATGTTGTCGCCGACGTTCGCGTGTTTTGCCAGCACGATGCCGTCGAACGGCGCGCGGATCACGGTCTGATCGACCGCGACCTGCGCGGCCTGCGCATTGGCTTCGGCGGACGCGATCGCGGCCTCGTCGCTGTTGACCGACGCGCGCGCCTTGTTCACGCGGGCCGTGTCGATGTCGAGCTGCGCGGCCGGCACCGCGCCCTTCGGCGCGAGCGCGGCGGTGCGGCGCAGCGCGATCTGCGCGTCCTTCAGCTCCGCCTGAGCGACGCCGAGATTGGCGCGTGAGACCTGCGCCTGCGCGCGTGCCTGCGCCAGCGACGCCTGCACGTCGCGGCTTTCGAGCCGCGCGATGATCTCGTCCTTCTTCACGCGCGTGCCTTCGAGCACGCCGAGCCATTCGACGCGCCCCTGGCCCTTCGACGCGACCGCGGCCTTGCGCTGCGGCACGACGTAGCCGGTCGCGTTGAGCTGGGTGTCGTTCTGGTACGGGTAGGCGGATGTGACGGCGGTCGTGTCGACCGTCGGGCGGCCGGTGAGCGCCAGCGCGACGACGATCGCGACGATGACGAGCGCGGCGGCGACCGCATAGCGGACCCACCGGCGCCGGCGTGGCGCGGTCGCGACAGGACGCCGGTCGATTTTCAGTTTGTCCAGATTGTGATCGGGCAATTTGGGCGCCTCGCGACGGCGGCGGTCTCGCGACCGGCCGCGTCCGGTTGGGACGGAAGGAGGCCAGTATAGCGTCGCCGCGGCGGGCGCGAGAGGCGGTTTGTCGGACGATTGATGCACGTGCCGCGGCGCGTCGCGCGGGCCCGAAACCGGCGCCTACGGGGAAACCCGAAGGATGCAAGCCGCATGTCAACTCGTCGCGCGGGCGACGCGTTATGGAGCCAGTGCATCAGAATTCGTCGAGGCGGAAAGGCAGGCGCCGACCCGCCCGGCGGCGACCGGCAGCCCGGCGCGACTGATGTTCCGATGCGGATGCCTCGCATCTCTTACCGGTACGTTTGACTTTTTCTCCGCTAAAGGAAGAACAATGAAGAAGACGCTCGCTTCGATCATGACCGCAGCATTCGCTCTCGCATCGGTTTCGGCATTCGCACAGGCGTCGGCGCCGGCAGCCGACACGTCGGCCGCGGCATCGGCATCGGCACCGGCCAAGAAGGATCACAGCAAGCCGAAGCACCAGCTGAAGCGGCACGGTTCGGCCAAGGGCAAGGCGAAGGCCGCAGCCGCTTCGGCCGCCGGCACGAACGACGCAGGCGCGCAGAACTAAGCACGCTTCGCCGGGGCTGGCCCTGCCAGCCGCCCGTCGCGAAACCCCGCACGCTCCGGCCTGCGGGGTTTTGTTTTTTCAGGCGTCCGCGACGTCCGGAACGTCGAGGGCAGCGGGCGGCGGCGTGCGCATCGCGTCGACCACCGCGCGCATGCGCCGCCAGTGCGACCCTTCCCAGAACACTCGCCGGCACACGTCGCACGCGGCGAAGCGCCGGTGCCGTTGCCGGACGCCGTCCGGCACGCGCGGCGCGGCGTCCGCCGCATCGAGCGCGTGCAGCGGCGCGTTGCAGCGCAGGCACAGGCGGAACGGCCGCATGTGCGGCGCGAGGTCGAGCCGCGCGAACAGCTCGCGCAACTGCGCGTCGGGCTGCTGCGCGTGCAGGTAGCAGCCGCGTGCGACCGCGCGGCGCTTCAGCAGCTCGCGGTCGCGGGTCAGCACGATCCGGCCTTCGCGCGAGGCGAGCGCGACGAGTTCGTCGTCGCGGTAGTGGTTGTCGTAGCAGGTGTCGAAGCCGGCGAGGCGCAGCAGCTGCGCAAGGCCGCCGAGGTGCGCGTCGGCGACGAAGCGCCAATGGTCCGGTTGCGGCAGCGGCGATGAGCCCGCCGGCTGCGCGCGCTCCGGATGGATGTCGACGCGGTCGCCGTCGCCGAGCGGCCGGTCGAGGCCGGCCGGTGCACCGTTCACGCAGAGCCGGCCGATTTCCGTATGCGGGACGCCGAGCGCCTCGATCGCATGCTTGACCGTCGCGTCGCGGGCAAACGCGTGCGCAAACGCGCGCTCGCGCTGGGCGCGAGCGAGAAACGCGTTCAGTTCGCCGTGGAAGCGGAAGGTCGCGGTCGCCATCCGGGCAGTATCGCACCGCGCGCCGCGCGCCGCGCGCCGCCCGTCGCCCGTCGCCGGGGCTGCAGGTCACCGCCATCTGTGTTTAACTCCACGCTTCACGAGTCGAAGGAGCGGGAAATGGATCTCGGATTTATCGGGCTGGGCGAAATGGGGCAGGCGATCGCGACGAACTTGCTGAAGGCAGGGCATGCCGTGCGGGTCTGGAACCGGTCGCGCGAGCGTGCCGAGCCGCTCGCCGCGCTCGGCGCGCAGATCGTCGCGACGCCGGCCGACGCGTTTCGCGGCGATGCCGTGTTCTCGATGCTCGCCGACGATGCCGCGGCGCGCGAAGTATTCGACGACGCACTGCTCGCGCAGGCGCCGCGCGGCCTGATTCACGTGAACATGGCCACGGTGTCGGTCGCGCTCGCCGAGTCGCTCGCGCACGCGCATGCGTCGCGCGGTCTCGCGTACGTCGCCGCGCCCGTGATGGGGCGCCCGGACGTCGCGGCCGCCGCGCGCCTGACGATCATGGCCGGCGGCCCGGCCGAGGCAATCGACCGCGTGCAGCCGCTGTTCGACGCGATCGGCCAGAAGACCTGGCGCTTCGGCTCGCTGCCGCAGCATGCGAACGTCGCGAAGATCGCGGCGAATTTCACGCTCGCGTCGGCGATCGAGACGCTCGGCGAGGCGTCCGCGCTGCTCGGCGCGCACGGCGTCGCGATGCGCGACTTCCTCGACGTGATCACGAACAGCGTGTTTCCGGGGCCGGTCTACGAAGGCTACGGCGGGATGATCGCCGAGCGCAGCTACGAACCCGCGCGTTTCAAGGCGCGCCTCGGGCTGAAGGACGTGCGCCTCGCGCTGCAGGCCGGCGACGCCGTATCGGTCCCGCTGCCGGTGGCGAGCGTCGTGCGCGACAGCCTGCTCGATGCGCTCGCGCACGGCGGCGGCGAACAGGACTTCGCGGTGCTCGGCGAAGTCGCGCTGCGCCGCGCGGGCCGCTGAGCCGACGCGGGACAGACACGCCGCGCGCGCGGCATAATCGACATTTCGTTTCTCTTTCGATCGGGGTGGGCATGAACCTGCATACGTGGTGGCTTTTCGTGGCGACGGTGTTCGTCGTGTCGGCGATTCCGGGTCCGAACATGCTGCTCGTGATGACGCACGGCGCGCGGCACGGGCTGCGGCGTTCGGCGTGGACGATGGCCGGCTGCCTCACCGCGCTGGTGCTGATGCTGTCGGTGTCGGCGGCGGGCCTCGGCGCCGTGCTCGAGGCATGGCCGGCGATGTTCAACACGTTGCGCTTTGCAGGCGCGGCCTACCTGATCTATCTCGGCGTGAAGGCGTGGCGCGCGCGCGTCGACGACGAGCAGCCCGCCTCCGATATCGAAACCGTGTCGCGCCAGGTCGCGTCGGCATCGCGCTGGGTGCTGTTCCGCAATGGTTTCCTGGTCGCGGGCAGCAACCCGAAGGCGATCCTGTTCGCGGCCGCGTTGCTGCCGCAGTTCATCAACGCATCCGAGCCGACGCTGCCGCAGTTCGGCATCCTCGTCGTCACGTTCGCGGTGATCGAGGTCAGCTGGTATCTCGTCTACGCGTCGTTCGGCACGCGCATCGGCGCGACGCTGAAGAGCCAGAGCGTCGCGAAGGTCTTCAACCGGCTGACGGGCGGCCTCTTCGTCGGCTTCGGCGCAATGATGGCGCTGGTTCGTCACTGAATTCGGCCCGCGCGCTCCGCCGGACGCCCCGCACCTCGTCAGAGGGCGGGGTGTTTTCCTGTCCGGGCCCGCATCACGCGCGCGGCCACGCGGCGGCGCCGGCCCGGCGGCCGGCCGACCAGCCGAATGCCGCGGCCGCTCCCGCGAACGCGAAGCCGACGCCGCACACGGCGCTCCACCCGCCCCATGCCCATGCGCTGCCCGCGAGCGCCGCGCCGAGCGCCCCGCCGACGAAGAACAACCCGACGAACAGCCCGTTCAGACGTCCGCGCGCGGCCGGATTCAGCAGGTTGATTTCGCGGCGGCCGATCGTCTGGTCGACGATCACGCCCGCGTCGAGCAGCGCCGCGCCGCTGGCCAGCAGCGCCAGCGCGAGGCCGCGGTGCGCCGACGCATCGAAGCCGAACCAGCCGGCGCCGGCGATGCCGAGCACGGTGAGCGCGGCGAGCATCGTCACGTGCGCGATGCGCTGCGCGGCCGGGCCGTGGCCGCGATCGCCGGCGCGGCCGGCCAGCGGCGTGACGATCGCACCGCTCGCGCCGGCGAACGCGAACAGCGCGATTCCGTGCAGGTCGAGGCCGAACGGCGGCTGCGCCAGCCGCAGCCCGACGGCGGTCCAGAACGCGCTGAACGCGGCCATCGCGAGCGCGGCCGACAGCGCATGTCGGCGCAGCACGGGTTCGTCAGCCAGCAGGCGGCTCATCGACGCGAGCAGCGCGCGATAGCCGGCCGTCATCGGCGGCACGCGCGGCGGCAAGCGTAGGGCGAGCACCGCCGCGATCCCCGCGTTCGCGAGCGCGGCCAGCGCATAGAACGCGCGCCAGCCGGCCGTGCCCGCGATCAGGCTGGCGAGTGGCCGCGACAGCAGGATGCCGAGCATCAATCCGCTCATCACGTTGCCGACCGCTCGCCCGCGCTGCGCTTCGGGCGCCATCGACGCGGCCATCGGCACCAGCATCTGGATCACGCTCGACGCGGCGCCCGCGGCCAGCGTCGCGAGCAGGAAGACGGTGCCGGATCGCGTGAACGCCGGCAGTGCGAGCGCGGCCGCGCACGCGACGAGCGTCGCGACGATCAGACGGCGGTTCTCGAGCAGGTCGACGAGCGGCACCAGCAGCACGAGGCCCGCTGCGTAGCCGAGCTGCGGCAGCATCGCGACGAGGCCCGTGAGGCCGGACGGCAGCCGCAGGTCCGCGCTGATCGGGCCGGTCAACGGCTGCGCGGCGAACAGGTCCATCACGATCACGCCGACCGTCGCGGCGAAGAAGAGCGTCATGCCCGCACTGAGTGCGGGCGGCGGTGCGCCGCGCGCGGGGTGGCCGGCGGGCGAGCAGGAATCGGCAGGGCAGTTCATCGGAAGCCTGGGTTTCGAGCGGAGGAATCCCCATCGTAGGCGCCCGATGTTTATGCGACAATTGAAATATGTCTAACATGATTATGCGAGTTTGCTTTGAATACGCGTGATCTCCAGGCGTTCGTCGCGGTGGTCGACAGCGGGTCGATGGTCGCCGCCGCCGCGAAGCTTCATCTGACGCAGCCGGGCCTCACGCGACGCGTGCAGAACCTCGAAACGCTGCTGGGCATGCCGCTGCTCGAGCGGCAGAGCAAGCCGCTGAAGCCGACGGCCGCCGGGCGCGACGTCTATGCGCTCGCGCGCAACGTGCTGGGCGCGGTCGACGAATTGATGGCGGCCGGCGCGCCCGACAGCGAGCCGTCCGGCGAACTGCGCATCGGCGTGCCGCCGTTCCTGTCCGAGCTGGCGCTCGAGCGGCCGATCGACCGGCTGCGCGACACGTTTCCGCGGCTGACGCTGCGCGTGACGGCCGGCTGGTCGCCGGCGCTGGTGCAGGGCATCGAGCGCGGCACGCTCGACGTGGCGACGGTCATGGTGCCGGCCAGCGCGGCGCTACCCGACACGCTGACGGCCACGCTGCTCGGCACGCAGCCGACCGTGCTCGTCGCCGCGCGCGACTTCCCGCTGCCCGACGGCCCGCTGTCGCTCGACGTGCTGTCGGGTTTTCCGTGGGTGCTGAGCCAGGACGGTTGCGGGATGCGATCGGCGTTGAGCCGTGCGCTCGGCGCGGCCGGGCTGCCGTTCGACGTCGCGGTCGAGGCGTTCGGTTCGGAGTTGCAGCTGTCGCTCGTGGCGCGCGGCGCGGGCATCGGGATCGCGTCGCCGAATGCGCTGGCGCGCAGTGCGCATCGCGATGCACTGAGGGTGGTGGAAACGGCGGGGCTGGAGACGCGGATCAACGTCTGGATCGTGCACGGCGCGCTGCCGGGCCGCCTGACGCGGCCGGTCGCGCTGCTGCGCGATGCGCTGGGCGAGGTGCTCGACCGGGAGAACGAGAAGGGGTCAGATGCGAACTAGCGCGCTAGAGTGCGCATTCGAGGGAAAATCCTGATTTTCTCTACGGAAATGTTGCAATGCAGAAATCGATTCGCTATAGTTACACCTGTCTCCTCCATGTCTCCTCTGATATGGATTCAGCCCGCCTCTTAGGCGGGCTTTTTTTTGCCCGCGTTTTTTGCACGGGCCCTCCGTTCGTCCTCTGTCCGTCCTCCGTCGCCGGCGTCAGAACTTGTAGGTCATCCCGACGTAGCTGATGATCGGGTCGGCCTTCAGGTCCGATTTCGACTCGGCGAGCACCGTGCCGTCGGCCGCCTTGATCGTCACCGTCGACGTCGTCTTCAGCGGGATATACGTCACCGACGCCACCAGCCCGAAATGCTCCGTCATGTTGTACTGCAGACCCGCGTTGAACACCGGCTGCCATGACGACGACGCCTTCGCTTCCACCGATGTCGTACCCGGCTTGCCCGCACCCGCCGCGAGGATCGCGCCGAGGTTGTCCTGCGTCTGCTTGATGAAGTTCGTGTTGAGCTGCAGGTCGCTGAACCAGTTGTACGACACGCCGAGGCCGAGGAACGGCCGGAATTTCGCGTTCGCCGCCCCGAAGTAATACTGCAGGATCGCCGCCGGGCTCCACTGCCGCACGCTCTTCACGATCGGATTGACCGAGGCCAGCCCGATGTTCTGCGTGCCGAGCGCGCCGGCAGGGCCGGGCGGCTTGATCGTGCCCTGGCCCGACACCTTGAACACCGGCGGCACGCCGGCCACCGACGTGACCGCGATGTGGTCGGTCAGGAAGTGGCTGACCGTCAGGCCGACCGTGTCGGCACCGCTCGTACGCAGCCCGGTGCCCGGCGACGTGAACGACGGCGGCAGCCGCAGCGGCGTGTTGATCGGCGTCGGCGCGACGTTGGTCGTCATCGGCGTGCTGCTTTGCTGCGGCATCACGTGGAACCAGCCCAGCGTGACGACGTTGCTGCCGGCGCTCTGCGCGTGCGCCGCGAGCGGCGCCAGCGCGGCGGCGCCGGCCGCCGCGCAAAGAAGGGTCTTCTTCATCACGGCTGCCTCCGCTTACTGGACGAACGCGCCGATCGTGAAATACGGCGTCGAACCCGCGTTGTCGAGGAAACCGAACACGCCACCCGTGAAGATGAACTTGCCGGTCGGCGACGTGCTGCCCGAGCCCGTATGGATCGTCGTGACCGTGCCCGGCACCTTCTGCGTGTAGTCCAGGTCGAGCGCGGTCGCGAGCGATGCCTGCGACGGCTGGAACGGATCGAGCAGCGTGGCCTGCTTGTCGATCAGCGCGGTGGTCCGGTAGTCGAACTGGCTGTCGACGCCGATGTATTCGCCGTTCTGCGAGCCGGCGGCGATCGCGGTCTGCGGCGAGAGGATCGAGATGCTCGATTCGTCGTCGGCGGTCAGGCCCGGCACGCCGTTGCTGTCGGGCGTCGGGTTCGGGTTCGCGACGCCCGTGCGCACGAGGATCGGCACCAGCTGGTTGCGCAGCTTGCCGACGATCATGAAGCCCTTGCCCTGCGGCGTCGCCGACAGCGTCGGCTTCAGCTGGCTCTGGTAGTTGTTGCTCTGGAACGCGCCGCTGCCGTCGGCCGACTGCACGAAGTTCGTGCCCTGCTGCATGCACGCGCCGCCGGCGAACTGGCCGGTCGTGTCGCACTTGGTCCACGTGCCGTCCGCGTTGATCGTCACCTTCGCGTCGATCGACGCCGGCGCGAATTTCTGCGACGGCACTTCGCCGAAGCCGATGTGGCTGTACGTGCCCGCGACCTTCGTGATGTCGGTTTCGATCGACGAGAAGCCGATGAACGGGTAGTACGGGAATTTCGTGTCGGGCACCGCGGCCTGGCCGAGCACGCCGTCGAACTGGATCTCCTTGCCGGGAATCGTGCCGCCCGCGACGCCGAAGCCGACGAAGATGCGCGCCGGACGCGATGCGTCGAGGCTCGCGCCGTTCAGCCGGAATGCGCACTGGTTCAGCTTGTTGGTCGGCAGCAGCGTTTCCTGCGTGAGCGTGCCGCTGTCGACGGTGCCCGCGCGGGTCGGCGTGACGGTGCCGGTCTTTTGTGGAACCGCCGATTCGACGTAGGTGACCTGCCAGGTCATCTTGGTCGTATCGAGCTGGACCTTGGCCAGTTCGCCGCTGCCCGCGCCGCCGGTAAACACGGTGCTGTAGTCGAGCGTCGCGGGGCAGAGCCGGTCTTCGACGAGCGGAGGCGGGTTGTCGCTGCCGCCGCCGCATGCGGAAAGAAGGGGGGCGGCAAGGGCCGCCGCCAGAACGAGGTTGCGCTTCATGTTGCTCCTCCAGATTTGTCTTGTCAGGCGGCCGGCTCCCTGTCGACCGCTTCTGTTGCTTGTGCTCGTGCTGCGTGCGCCGTGCCGGGCGCCGTCGTTTCGTGCCTTCCCTGCATCCCGCGGCGGCGCACCGGCCGCCGCCGCGTCCCCGATCGTTACTTGCTGATCTGTGCGCCCACGCCGAAGTACGGTGTCGACGACGTGCTCGCGTTCGCCGACGTCGACGTGACGCCGCCGTTCACCGTGCCCTGGATGAGCGCCGCGTACAGGCCGCCCGTCGCGATCACCACGCCCGATGCGGACGGGTAGGTCGCGCCGCTCGCCGGCGTCGTTGCCGTGTTGAGCAGGCCCGGCGTTCCCTGGCCGTAGTCGAGCGTGAAGGCGTCTTCCTCTGCCTGCGTGGTCGGGTTGATGAACGACGCGTTGCCGCCGCGGATCAGTGCGGCCGTGTACTTGAAGTTCGAATCGGCGCCCGCGTAGCCGCCGTCGATCGCGCCCGACTGGATCGCGGTCGCCGCGCCGAGCACCGCGATGCCCGATTCGTCGTCGACTTGTGCGTCGGCGTGCAGCGGCGGCGTGCCGAGGTTCACGTTGCCCGTGCGCACGACCACCGGCACGGTCGCGCCGTTGAGCTGGCCGATCACCATGTGCGCGGTGGCCGACTTGCCGGTCGCGCCGATCAGCGGCAGCCGCGTCTGCGGCAGGATCTGCGGCGCCTTCGCGCTGTTGAGGTAGCCGCCGCTCGCGTTCGCCGTCCACGGATCGCCGGTCGTCTGGCAGCCGCCGGCATTCGTCGACGTGCATGCGCCGTTCGTGTCGAACGTCTCGCTCGAATTCGTGCCCTTCGTCGCGTAGTTGCTCGACGGCACGAGGTGGTAGATCAGCGCGTTGTACGTGCCGGG
This sequence comes from Burkholderia sp. AW33-5, assembly GCF_053427615.1. Classification (NCBI taxonomy): domain Bacteria; kingdom Pseudomonadati; phylum Pseudomonadota; class Betaproteobacteria; order Burkholderiales; family Burkholderiaceae; genus Burkholderia; species Burkholderia sp. AW33-5. The sequence goes on from NZ_JBSAXA010000009.1 coordinate 221,154, forward strand.
CAGCTTCGTGAGGTCGGTCGTCGTGTTCGCGAAGCCGAGGAACGGATAGAAGTCGAAGTGGCGGTTCGGCACCTGGCCGACGTTCTGGATCACGCCCGGGATGATCGTCAGCCCGTCGTACTGAACCGTCGCGCCGGGGATGCCGCCGCCCGCGACGCCCATGCCGACCAGCAGCATCGGCGGGTTCGCCTGGTTGAAGTCGGCGGCCGTCGAATAGGTCGAGCCGTTCGGTGCCGTGCCCGAACCTGGCGTGAGCACGAACGCGCAGCGCGTCTGCTCCGCGGTCGGCAGCGTGCCGGTCGGCGGGTGGATGACCTTGCCGGTGATCGTGGTGCCGGCGCGGCTCGGCGTGACCGTGCCGGTCGCGAGCGGAATCGGCGATTCGAGCCACTTGAGCGTGTACGTCATCGCGACCGCGTCGATGTTGACGCTGACGATCTCGCCGCTACCGGCGCCGCCGAGGTACGTGCTCTTCACGATGTCGGCGTTGGCCGGGCACAGCGCGCCGTTTATGGGCTGCGACGGCGGCGGCCCTTGCGTGCCGCAGCTCGATCCGGAACATTGGGGCGCTTCGATCGGCGCGGGCGAGCCGCCGTCCCCTCCACCACAGGCAATCAGGAAAGGGGCGATGGCAAAGGCCGTTGCCACCCCCTTCGATAAGGCGTGCGACATGCCGCTGTCTCCAATCGTTTAATTGTGCGAGCTAATGTCGCTGTCTGGATTTTTGCTGTCAATTGATGAACTCGTCTAAAAAAGGCGATTGAAACAGCGTGCACGCAATGAATCCTTGCAGAATCTGGATTTCAGTAAGAATTAAAACGCGCGGAGGGCGCTAGAGTGCTGCCGAAGTGGGGCGGCTGCCACGCACGGACGGCTCTCGAGGCCCTCACGCGTATAACGGCAGCGTTTAAAGCGGCGGTATCCGGTTTATCCCTATTCGGGATTGACTGGATAAAATTGGGTTAATTAATCAATCGGTAATCGCGCAATGGAAAGCTTGTAAATATTTGTAAATGCGCGAACCGGATTTTATTGATTGCCTGATACGGGAAAATAAAAAGCCGGCCAGCGGCCGGCTTTGCATCGCATGCAAGCGGAATCAGCGCTTGAGGCCTGCATCCTCGGCGGCGCCGATGTTGAGGTTCATGCACTGGATCGCGGCGCCCGATGCGCCCTTGCCCAGGTTGTCGAGGCGCGCGACCGTGACGAAGCGCTCTTCGTTGCCGAACACGAACAGGTCGACGCGGTTCGTGTCGTTGTTCGCCTGCACGTCGAAGAAACCGCTGTCGAGGTTCGCATCCGCGTTGAACGGCGCGACGCGCACGAACGGTTCGTCCGCGTAGTACTCGGCGAACACGCGCTGCACGTCCTGCGGCGTCGCGCGCTTCGCGAGCTGCTCGGGCGAGAAGTAGGTCGTCACGGCAAGGCCTTTCAGGAACGGGCCGACGATCGGCGTGAAGATCGGCGCATGCGTGAGGCCCGTGTGTGCGGCCATTTCCGGCAGGTGCTTGTGCGCGAGCGCGAGCGCGTACGGACGCGGGCTCGCGAGCTTGCCGCCCGGCGCCGCGTTTTCGTATTCGGCGATCATCGACTTGCCGCCGCCGCTGTAGCCGGTGATCGAATAGCTGTGCGCGGCGAAGGTCGGCGCGACGATGCCGGCATCGACGAGCGGACGCATCGCGAGCACGAACGCCGAGGCATGGCAGCCCGGCACGGCGATGCGCTTCGACGTGCGAATCTTCTCGCGTTGCGCGCGCGTCAGTTCCGGCAGGCCGTATGCCCAGTCGGCGTTCGTGCGGAACGCGGTGCTCGCGTCGATCAGCGTCGTGTTCGGGTTCTCGACCAGCGATGCCGATTCGCGCGACGCGACGTCCGGCAGGCACAGGAACGTGACGTCCGATGCGTTGATCAGGCGGCGGCGCTCGTCGACGTCCTTGCGCTTCGCTTCATCGATGCGCAGGATCTCGATGTCGTTGCGCGCCGACAGGTATTCGAAGATCTTGAGGCCGGTCGTACCTTCCTGGCCGTCGACAAAAACTTTGGTGCTCATTTCGTTCTCGCTGAATGAAACGGGAGCCGCGGCGCCCTGAAACCGCCATTTTAAGACCTCATCCGGCGGGCCTGCACCGCACGGGGCGAAAAAAAGACGGCCCGCGGGCCGTCTTGTGTCCCTCGCGCGCGCCTGCGCCGCATTGCCGCGTCACCGGCGGCGCGAGCGGGTGCGCGTGCCGCCGCGTTCAGCGGCCGCCGGCCAGCCAGCGGGCGGTCGCGTCGGCGACGCGCCGGCCGAACGCCTTCGCGGTCTCGAGGTCGCCGGGCAGCGGGCCCTCGTCGGGCGTCGCGTCCGCCGGCGACTGCGCGAGCAGGCCCGTGAAGCCGCCGACGTAATTGATGTCGTTGCGGGTGGCTGCCTTCGAGTTGGCCGGCATCATGCCCGTGCCGACCCACACCATCCCATGTTGCATCGCCAGCGTGACGAAATACTGAATCGTCGAGAACTTGTCGCCGTTCATCGTCGCGGAGTTCGTGAAGCCCGCCGCGATCTTGTCCTTCCACTTCTGCGTGAACCACGGTTTCGACGTGGCATCGGCGAACTGCTTGAACTGCGCGGACGGGCCGCCCATGTAGGTCGGCGCGCCGAAGACGATCGCGTCCGCCGCGTCGAGCGCGGCCCAGCCCGCGTCGTCGAGTTCGCCGACGGCGATCAGGCGTGCGGTGGCGCCGGCGTCCTGCGCGCCTGCGTGGACGGCTTCGGCCAGTTTCTGCGTGTGACCGTAGCCGCTGTGATAGACGATGACGATGTTCGACATGAAGCGTTCTCCGGAAGGGGACGACACGGCGGGCGCCGCGGCCTGCCGCGTCACGCGCCGCGATCGGGCGGCGCGACGGATGCGCGGCGGGATGCCGCGACCGGTGCCGCCGAGTCTAGCAAGCCGAAATGACGGGAGAAAAGCACGCACGCGGCGTGGGGAAATTCGCGGGCGCGGGCGATCGCGGCCGGAGACACGCGCAATGGGGCAGGCGGCGGCGCATGCGCGCTCACTGTCCGTAAGTGACCGTGAGCCGTGCGGTGCCGATTGCCAGCGTGCCGATCTCGTGCTCGAACATCGGTGCGGGGCGCCCTTGTGCGACGCGCAGGTCCGTGCCCTTCAGCGCATAGACGGTGATCACGTAGCGGTGCGGCTTGCCGGGCGGCGGGCACGGGCCGCCGTAGCCGTCGACCCCGAAGTCGTTGCGCGCCTCGCTCGCGCCGATGCGGCGCAGGAAGCCCGACGCGCTCGCGTCGGCCGGCAGGCTCGTGACGCTCGCCGGGATGCCGGCGACGGCCCAGTGCCACCAGCCGTGCCCCGGCGCATCGGGATCGAAGATCGTGATCGCGTAGCCGTGCGTGCCGGGGGGCGGGTTGCGCCAGCTGAGCTGCGGCGAACGGTTGCCGCCCTTGCAGTCGCCGCGGTCGAACACGTTCGCGGCGCTGACGCGCCCGCCGGGCGTCAGGTCGTTGCTCGACACGGTGAACGGGCCTTCCGCCCGCGCGGGCAGGACGGCGAACGCGACGCACGCGGCGGCGCAGGGAAGGGCGGCGATGAACGGCGAAGGACGACCCGGGGACGCAGGCGAAGTGATCCGGCGATCCACACGCATATGGCGCTTCTCCCGTCACGTGGGCCGGGCCGATGCTCCCGGCATTGTTGGCGTTGTGCGTTGCCCGCGCAGCTGATGGCGACGATGGATCAAGTCTAGCATTAGGGTTCGATGAGCGATGCATGCCGCGGCCCGCGATTCGGCCGCCCCCGATGCGCATCGGCGGACGAAAAAAAACCGCTCGCGGTCAGGCGAGCGGCTCTTTCGGCCAGGGTGCCGGCTGCGTGCCGGCCCGGCATTACTCCTTCGGGGCCGTCGCGCCGCCGTGCGCGGCCGACCACTCGGCCGGCGCGTGCAGGAACTTCTCGACTTCGTCGAGCGTCTTGGTCTCGAAGTAGCCCGATGCCTTCGCGACGCGCAGCACGTCCCACCAGGTCGCCAGCGCGTGCAGGTCGACGTCGATGTCCTTCAGGACCGACACGCTTTCCTTGAAGATGTTGTAGTGGAACAGCACGAAGCAGTGGTTCACCGTCGCGCCCGCGGTGCGCAGCGCATTGACGAAGTTGATCTTGCTGCGGCTGTCGGTCGTCAGGTCTTCCACGAGCAGCACGCGCGAGCCTTCTTCCAGATGACCCTCGATCTGCGCGTTGCGGCCGAAACCCTTCGGCTTCTTGCGAACGTACTGCATCGGCACCATCATCCGATCCGCGAGCCATGCCGCGAACGGGATGCCGGCCGTCTCGCCGCCCGCCACCGAGTCGATCTGCTCGAAGCCGACGTCGCGCATGATCGTCGTTTCAGCCATTTCCATCAGCGCACGACGCACGCGCGGATACGAGATCAGCTTGCGGCAGTCGATATAGACGGGGCTTGCCCAGCCGGACGTGAAGATGAACGGTTTTTCGGCATTGAAGTGCACCGCCTGCACTTCGAGCAGGATTTTGGCGGTCGTATCCGAGATCGACTGACGATCGTAGCCTGTCATGGGCATTCCTTGGGTGATGAGCGAAGAGCGGGCGCGGGCCCGGTGGCGCAGCAAGGGGAACCTGCCCGAGGGGCCGGGGTGCGATCGGCGGGCCGACCGCATCGCTGCGCGCGTAGCCCGCTATTTTACCCGATCCAGGCCGGTTTTCGGCGGAATTCCCGCAGGTTCGGCGTGCGGCTCACCACCGGCGAAACAAACGGGGCGCGATCGCCTCGATGCGGATGCGGAGGATGCGGCGCCGCACCAACGGACGGCATTTAGGGGGTGTACACTAGGCGACCCTTAGAAATCGTTCAGTACTTTGTACTTTCCTCTTGCTACCCGCCAAGGTTCGATGGCGTGCCGATCCGGCGCGCTGCGTGCCGTCTCGCAGTCGACCACCCCTTCGATTCAAGCAGACGCGGCCCAAGGTGCTGTGTACTGAACCGTCAAAATTTCGCATGTCTCTCGCAGGTCAATCATGGACGAACAACTGAAGCAGGCCGCTCTCGCTTATCACCTGAACCCGAAACCCGGCAAGATTTCGGTCACCCCGACCAAGCCGCTGTCGAACCAGCTCGATCTGTCGCTCGCGTATTCGCCGGGCGTCGCCGCCGCGTGCGAGGCGATCCACGCCGATCCGCTCGACGCGCAGAAGTACACGTCGCGCGGCAACCTCGTCGGCGTCATCACGAACGGCACGGCCGTGCTGGGCCTCGGCAACATCGGCCCGCTGGCCGCGAAGCCGGTGATGGAAGGCAAGGGATGCCTGTTCAAGAAGTTCGCGGGCATCGACGTGTTCGACATCGAACTCTCGGAGTCCGACCCCGACAAGCTCGTCGAGGCGATCGCGATGCTCGAGCCGACGCTCGGCGGCATCAACCTCGAGGACATCAAGGCGCCGGAATGCTTCTACATCGAGCAGAAGCTGCGCGAGCGCATGAAGATCCCCGTCTTCCACGACGACCAGCACGGCACCGCGATCATCGCGTCGGCCGCGATCCTGAACGGCCTGAAGGTGGTCGGCAAGAAGTTGTCCGAAGTGAAGCTCGTATGCTCGGGCGCGGGCGCGGCGGCGATCGCGTGTCTGGACCTGCTGGTGAATCTGGGTCTCACGAAGTCGAACATCCTCGTCGCCGATTCGAAGGGCGTGATTTACGAAGGGCGCGGCAACCTCGACCCGTCGAAGCAGCGCTATGCGGCGACCACCGACGCGCGCACGCTCGCCGACGCGATCGTCGGCGCGGACGTGTTCCTCGGCTGCTCGAGCGCGGGCGTGCTGAAGCAGGACATGGTCAAGACGATGGGCGACCGCCCGCTGATCCTGGCGCTCGCGAACCCGGAACCGGAAATCCGCCCGGAAGACGCGAAGGCCGTGCGCCCGGACGCGATCGTCGCGACCGGCCGTTCGGACTACCCGAACCAGGTCAACAACGTGCTGTGCTTCCCGTTCATCTTCCGCGGCGCGCTCGACGTCGGCGCGACGACGATCACGGAAGAAATGAAGCTCGCGTGCGTGCGCGCGATCGCCGAGCTGGCCGAGGAAACCGACCAGAGCGAGGAAGTCGCGAAGGCGTATGAAGGCCACTCGCTCGAGTTCGGGCCGGAATACCTGATTCCGAAGCCGTTCGATCCGCGCCTGATCATCAAGATCGCGCCGGCCGTCGCGCAGGCCGCGATGGATTCGGGCGTCGCCACGCGTCCGATCCAGGACATGGACGCATACCGCGAGCAGCTCGGCGCGACCGTCTACCGCACCGGCATGGTGATGCGCCCGGTGTTCGCGACCGCGAAGAAGAAGCAGGCGCGCATCGTGTTCGCCGAGGGCGAGGACGAGCGCGTGCTGCGCGCCGCGCAGTTCGTGCTGCAGGAAAAGATCGCGAAGCCGATCATCGTCGGCCGTCCGTCGGTCGTCGAGATGCGCCTCGCGAAGATCGGCTCGAAGCTGAAGGCCGGCGTCGATTTCGAGATCGTGAATCCGGAAGACGACACGCGCTACCACCGCTACTGGCAGGCGTACCACGAGATCGGCGCGCGCGACGGCGTCACGCCGGAAGTCGCGAAGGCCGCGCTGCGCAAGTTCAACACGCTGATCGGCGCGATGCTCGTGCATCTGGGCGATGCGGACGGGATGATCTGCGGGATGATCGATACGTACCACACGCACCTGAAGTTCATCGAGCAGGTGCTGGGCCGTGCGAAGGGCGCCGAGCACTTCGCGGCGATGAACCTGCTGATGCTGCCGGGCCGCAACCTGTTCCTGTGCGACACGTACGTGAACGAACTGCCGAGCGCCGAACAGCTCGCCGACATGACGATCCAGGCGGCCGCCGAGATCGAGCGCTTCGGCATCGTGCCGAAGGCCGCGCTGCTGTCGAATTCGAACTTCGGCAGCGCGCCGTCGGCGTCGTCGCGCCGCATGGCCGAAGCCCGCAAGCTGATCAGCGAGCGTGCGCCGAACCTCGAGGTCGACGGCGAAATGCACGGCGACGCGGCGCTGTCGGAAGCGGTCCGCAAGGCTGCATTCCCGGGCACGACGCTGTCGGGCGAAGCGAACCTGCTGATCATGCCGAACGTCGAAGCGGCGAACATCGCGTACAACCTGCTGAAGATGGTCGGCGGCGAAGGCGTGACGGTCGGCCCGCTCCTGCTCGGCGCGGCGAAGCCGGTCCACATCCTGACGCCGGCCGCGACCGTGCGCCGGATCATCAACATGACGGCAGTGGCCGCCGCGAACGCGAACACGAAGTAAGTTCGCGCCCGCGTGTGCCGCGCATCGCGCGCGGCGCAATGAAAAACGCCACGGAACCTGCGTTCCGTGGCGTTTTTTTATGAACCGCCACCGCGCGGAGGCGGACGTCCCGACCGCGAACGCCCGACGCGCGCCGTTACGCGACCTGCTGGCGCGACTGCCCGCCCGTCGGCGAACGCCACTTCGCGAGCAGCGTGTTCCACTTCTGGCGAACCGCGCGCAGGTTGTTCTCCTTCACGTGGCCGTAGCCGCGAATGCCGTCCGGCAGCGCCGCCAGCTCGAGCGCGAGCGGGCGGTTGGCCGCGTTCAGCCGGGTCAGCACCTCGCCGATCAGCGCTTCGTACTCGCCGATCAGTGCGCGCTCGGTGCGGCGCTCCTCGGTGCGGCCGAACGGGTCGAGGCCCGTGCCGCGCAGGAACTTCGCCTTCGCCAGCAACCGGAACGCCGACAGCATCCACGGGCCGTACGCCTTCTTCACGAGATGGCCGTGCGCGTCCGTCTTCGCGAACAGCGGCGGCGCGAGGTGGAACTTCAGTTTCCAGTCGCCTTCGAACTGCGACGACAGGCGCGCGAGGAACGCCGGATCGGACTGCAGCCGCGCGACCTCGTATTCGTCCTTGTACGCCATCAGCTTGAACAGGTTGCGCGCGACCGCTTCGGTCAGCGGTTCCTGCGCGGCGTCGCCGTCCGCCAGCGCGCGTTCGGCTGCCCGCACCGTGTCGACGAAGGCCGCATAGCGCGCCGCATACGCGGCGTTCTGGTACGCCGTGAGGAACGCCACGCGCTTCGCGATCAGTGCGTCGACCGCCTTCTTCGTATGCAGCGCGATCACCGTCGCGCCTTGCGCGGGGCGGGCGTCGCCGGCCGCGGCCTGCTTCACGCTCGCGAGGTCGTGCGCGGCGCGGCGGCCCCAGTCGAACGCCGCGCGGTTCTTCTCGACCGACACCGCGTTCAGCTCGATCGCGCGTTGGAGCGACGCGAGCGTGAGCGGCAGCCAGCCCTTCTGCCACGCGTAGCCGAGCACGAACGGGTTCGTGTAGATCGCGTCGCCGAGCAGCGCGACCGCGAAGCGGTTCGCGTCGATGAAGTCGACGGCTTCACCCGCCGCCGCGCGGATGTCGTTCTCCGCGGACAAACCCGGGAACGCCCAGTTCGGGTTCTTGATGAACTCGGCGGTCGGCGTCTGCGCGCTGTTGACGACCACGCGCGTCGTGTCGTGTCGCATCCGCGACGTGCATTCGTCGCCGGCCGTGACGATCGCGTCGCAGCCGATCACGAGGTCGGCTTCGCCCATCGCGATCCGCGTCGCGTGGATGTCGGTCGGCGCGTGCGAGATCTGCACGTGGCTCATCACGGCGCCGCCCTTCTGCGCGAGACCCGTGACGTCGAGCACGGTCACGCCCTTGTTCTCCAGGTGCGCGGCCATCCCGAGTAGCGCGCCGATGGTGACGACGCCCGTGCCGCCCACGCCCGTGACGAGCACGCCGTATGCACGATCGATCGCCGGCAGCGTCGGCTCCGGAATCGGCGGCAGCGCACCGCCGTCCACCGACACGGCCTTGGGCTTCTTCAACTGGCCGCCTTCGACCGTGACGAAGCTCGGGCAGAAGCCCTTCACGCACGAGAAGTCCTTGTTGCAGCTCGACTGGTTGATCTGGCGCTTCGTGCCGAATTCGGTTTCCAGCGGCTCGACCGACAGACAGTTCGACTTCACCGAGCAGTCGCCGCAGCCTTCGCACACAGCGTCGTTGATCACGACGCGCTTCGCCGGGTCCGGATACGTGCCGCGCTTGCGGCGGCGGCGCTTCTCGGTCGCGCAGGTCTGGTCGTAGATCAGGATCGTCGTGCCTTCGATCTCGCGCAGCTCGCGCTGCACGTCGTCGAGCTGGTCGCGGTGATGGATCGTCACGCCCGGCGCGAGCAGCGCCTTCTGGCTGTCGTACTTCTCCGGTTCGTCGGTGACGATCACGATCTTCTTCGCGCCTTCGGACGCGAGCTGGTGCGTGATCTGCGGCACCGTCAGCACCCCGTCGACCGGCTGGCCGCCCGTCATCGCGACCGCGTCGTTGTAGAGGATCTTGTAGGTGATGTTCGCCTTCGACGAGATCGCCGCGCGCACCGCCAGCAGGCCCGAGTGGAAATAGGTGCCGTCGCCGAGGTTCGCGAATACGTGCTTCTCGTCAGTGAACGGCGCCTGGCCGATCCAGGGCACGCCTTCGCCGCCCATCTGGCTGAAGGTGCTCGTGTTGCGGTCCATCCAGACCGTCATGTAGTGGCAGCCGATCCCGGCGATCGCGCGCGAGCCTTCCGGCACGTTGGTCGACGTGTTGTGCGGGCAGCCCGAGCAGAACCACGGCTTGCGCTCGGTCTGCACATGCGGCTTCGCGAGCGCCATTTCCTTCGCGTTGATCACCGCGAGCCGCGCGGCGATGCGTGCGCGCACGTCGGACGGCAGCTCGAACTTCTCGAGGCGCGTCGCGATCGCCTTCGCGATAATCGCGGGCGACAGTTCGTAGTGCGCGGGCAGCAGCCAGTTGCCCATCGGCACCGACCATTCGCCGCCGGCGCCGTCCTTCTCGTCGAACTTGCCGAACACGCGCGGGCGCTGCGCGTCGGGCCAGTTGTACAGTTCTTCCTTGATCGCGTATTCGAGGATCTGGCGCTTTTCCTCGACGACGAGGATCTCGTCGAGGCCGCGCGCGAATGCCTGCGCGCCCTGCGCCTCGAGCGGCCACACGCAGCCGACCTTGTACAGGCGGATGCCGATCCGCGCGCAGGTTTCGTCGTCGAGGCCGAGGTCCGTCAGCGCCTGGCGCACGTCGAGGTACGCCTTGCCGCCCGTCATGATCCCGAAGCGCGCATTCGGCGAGTCGATCTCGATCCGGTCGAGCTTGTTCGCGCGCACATAGGCCAGCGCCGCGTACCACTTGTAGTCGAGCAGCCGCGCTTCCTGGACGAGCGGCGGGTCCGGCCAGCGGATGTTCAGGCCGCCTTCCGGCAGGATGAAGTCCGTCGGCAGCACGATCTCGGTGCGATGCGGGTCGATGTCGACCGATGCCGACGATTCGACCACGTCCGTCACGCACTTGAGCGCGACCCACAGGCCCGAGTAGCGGCTCATCGCCCAGCCGTGCAGGCCGAAGTCGAGATATTCCTGCACGTTGGACGGGAACAGCACCGGCAGCCCGCAGGCCTTGAAGATGTGTTCGGACTGGTGCGCGAGCGTCGACGATTTCGCCGCGTGGTCGTCGCCGGCGAGCACGAGCACGCCGCCGTGCTGCGACGAGCCGGCCGAGTTCGCGTGCTTGAAGACGTCGCCGGTGCGGTCGACGCCCGGGCCCTTGCCGTACCACATGCCGAACACGCCGTCGTGCTTCGCGCCGGGATACAGGTTCACCTGCTGCGAGCCCCATACGGCGGTGGCGGCGAGATCTTCGTTGAGACCGGGCTGGAAGACGATCTGGTGGGCCGCGAGGTGCTGCTTGGCCTTCCAGAGCGAGAGGTCGAGGCCGCCGAGCGGCGAGCCGCGGTAACCGGAGATGAAGCCGGCCGTGTTGAGGCCGGCGGCGCGGTCGCGTTCCTGCTGGAGCATCGGCAGGCGCACGAGCGCCTGGATGCCGCTCATGTAAGCGCGGCCGCGTTCGAGCGTGTATTTGTCGTCAAGCGTGACGGACTTCAGCGCGGCTTCGAGCGACGCGCGTTGGCCTGCGTCTAGCGGGGCATTCATTAACTGTCTCCTCCACCCAGTTTGGGATCACCAAAGCTTCGATTGCGTCGACGTCTTGTGGACGTGTCGGCAGTGGCCGGCATATTGGCCGGTTTTGAGTGATGGTAGCACTGGGATAAACCCGCCGCCCACCGGCCGACGGGCAGCGACGCGTCGACGAAACGGCGCGCGGCGATGCGTTACATCATGTAAAAGCATGTAAAGCCGGTCCCATCTTCGTACAAATGCCGTTAATCTTGTCGGCCTGCCGGAGGTGCCCGGCCGCGTCGGCACGTTTCGACGCAACCGGGGAGGCGCCGGCAGTTTTAAAGGAGGTGCAATGAACACACGTCATATCCAGAGTTTCCTGATCGTGTCCGCGGCGTTTTTCGCGATGACCGGCCCGGTGCACGCGCAAGGCGCGAGCGCACTGGCGGCAGCCGGCGCGCAGATGCGTCAGATCGCGCCGGCGCAGACCGCCGATGCGCAACCGGCGGCCGCGCGCGTCGTCGTGTCGAAGGCGAACGTGCGTTGATCCGTTCGCGCGGCCGTCGGGCCGCGCCGGAGCGATGCAAAAGACAAAAGGGCGGGAATCGCAAGATTCCCGCCCTTTTTTCCTGTGCCGCCGAGGCGCGCGCGGCACCGGCTGCGGGGCGCCGCGCGGCCGTCTGCGTCAGGCCTTGTCCTGGACCACGCCGCGGCGGATCTGGTCGAGTTCGATCGATTCGAACAGCGCCTTGAAGTTGCCTTCGCCGAAGCCCTGATTGCCCTTGCGCTGGATGATCTCGAAGAAGATCGGGCCGATCTGGTTTTCGGTGAAGATCTGCAGCAGCAGGTCGTCACGGGCGCCGTCGATCAGGATCTTGCGCTTCTTCAGTTCGTCCAGCGATTCGCCGTGGTTCGGCACGCGGCGGTCGACCAGTTCGTAATACGTGTCGATCGTGTCGAGCAGCTTCACACCCTTGCCGCGCAGGCCGTCGACCGCGCCGTAGATGTCGTTCGTGCCGAGCGCGATGTGCTGGATGCCTTCGCCGTGGTACGCGTCGAGGTATTCCTGGATCTGGCCGGCCGTGTCCGAGCCTTCCTCGTTGATCGGGATCCGGATCTTGCCGCACGGCGACGTCATCGCCTTCGACTTCACGCCCGTCACCTTGCCTTCGATGTCGAAGTAGCGCACTTCGCGGAAGTTGAACAGGCGCTCGTAGAACTCGGCCCATTCCTGCATGCGGCCGCGATGCACGTTGTGCGTCAGGTGGTCGATGTAGGTGAGGCCATGGCCGACCGGATTCGGATTCGCGCCGGCGATCGGCTCGAAGTCGACGTCGTAGATGCTGATGTCGCCGATCGCGCCCGGCTGCGCGCCGTTCTTGCCGCGCCAGCGGTCGACGAAATAGATCAGCGAATCGCCGATGCCCTTGATCGCCGGGATGTTCAGCTCCATCGGGCCCGTCTTGTTGTCGAAGCCCCAGGCGCCGAGCTCGAGCGCGTGCTTGTACGCCTTCGCGGCGTCCTGCACGCGGAACGCGATCGCGCAGATCGACGGGCCGTGCAGCCGCGCGAAGCGTTGCGCGAACGAATCGGGTTCGGCGTTGATGATGAAGTTGATGTCGCCCTGGCGGTAGACCGTCACGTCCTTGTGGCGATGGCGCGCGATCGCGGTGAAACCCATCCGTTCGAACAGTTGTCCGAGCGCTTTCGGATCCGGAGCGGTGTATTCGATGAATTCGAAGCCGTCGGTGCCGACGGGGTTGTCCCAGTTGGGGATCTGCATGTCGTGTCTCCTGTGCGGGGCGATCGGCCGGCGCGACGTGCGCGGCCCGGTTCGATGTCGAACGCGGCGCACACGCGTCGGCGTGCGCAACGAATCGGTACGTGCGACAAAGTGTAGCGGGCGGGCGCGAGCGGAAACTTGCGAACTTAATCGTCCATGCCTACGATGGCGCAATTTCCAGTCTCTGAACAATCATTGGAGGGCAGAAAATGGCGCAAGCCGAATTGGATGCCATCGACCGGCGGATTCTCGCGATTCTTCAGGAGAACGGCCGCCTGTCGAACCAGGAGATCGCCGAGCGCGTGAACCTGTCGCCGAGCCCGTGCCTGCGGCGGATCCGTCGGCTCGAGGAGATCGGCGTGATCACCGGCTACGTTGCGCTGCTCGATCCGCAGAAGCTCGGGCTCGACCTGCTCGCGTACGTGAGCGTGCGGCTCGAGAAGCGCGGCGGCGTGGTGCCGGTCCGTGCCGACGAGACGTCGGCGCGCGCGGGCGCGACCCACGCGGAACTGTTCCGCGCGGCCGTGCAGACCTGGCCGGAAGTGGTCGCGTGCCATGCGATGACGGGCGACATGGATTACCTGCTGCGCGTGCAGGTCGAGGACATGGCGCATTTCTCCCGGTTCGTGCAGGAGCATTTGCTGCACCATCCGTCGGTGATCGACGTGAAGACGAGCTTCTCGCTCGAGTGCTTCAAGGAGACGACGGCGTTGCCGATCCGGTCGGTGCGTTAGCGCGTTGCGCCGGGAAGCGAGAAAGGGAAGGTGGGCCGGGCGCCCCGCGAGGCAGCCCGGTTGGCCGATGTTACGCCGTCAGCGCGGCGGGCATCAGCGATTCGATGAACTTCGACGTGCGGTGCGCCTGGCGCTTGAGCGCGTAGTCGAATACCGCGGCCTGCTCCTGCAGCATTTCGGCGAGGATCGTCGAATGGTCGGCCGGCGGCAGCGACAGGTACGCATCGGCTTCGCCGTATGCATATTCGATCCGCATCCCGGACTTCTTCGCGATGTGCATCATCGTCGCGTTGCGCGACAGGCAATGCATGTACAGCATCGTCACGCGGGTGTTGCGGCTGCGGATCGCCGCGCGCTCGAACAGCTTCGAGCCGACGCCGCGGCCGCGGGCGCTTTCGAGCACCGACACGCCGAATTCGGCCGTGCGCTTGTCGCCATCGGCGGGCAGGTACGCCAGGTGGCCGACGCCGATCAGCTCGAGCGCATGGTCGAACACGCCGAACACCGTGTCGCGACCGAAGTCGATCGTACGGACATAGTTCTCGATCACGTGGTCGGGCACCATTTGGCCGAAGCGCAGCAGGCGGTCCTCTTCGTTGAGCGAGAGAAAGTGGGTGAGCATTTGCTCACGGTCTTTGGAAGCCAGTTCCCTGACGAGAACCGGCGCAGTACCGGCGTGGCCGACTGCATCGGCACGGCGGTTGAGTTGCGTGTTCATCGTGGGTTCCTCAGTGTGTGGCTGCACCAGTGACTTGTGCAATGCAGCGCATTTTACCTGAGTGGGGTTGGGGAAAACCCGTATTTGACGTTATTTGTGCTGAGGGTGAATTCTAAATCCGCTTAGTTAATTCTCCATCTGTTTGATTTTTAACGGATTTAAAATTCATCATATGAAACGCGCGGCGGCCTGTCGCAGTGTGCCCGCCGCGCAACGCATGCTGCTGCGCGGCAATCACGCGCCGCGCGACAGTCCGTGTTCCATCAGGTCGATCACCTGTTCGGCGAAGTCGCGGTAGCCGAGGCGGCCACCCGGCTTGAGCCATGTGAACGTCCAGTTGATCATCCCGAACACCATCATCGTGACCGACGTCTGGTTTTCCTTCGAGATTCGGTCCGGATAGGCGCGCGCGAGCTGGCGCGCGAATGCCGCGACGATGTCGCGCTGGCGGTCGAGCACGATTTCGCGCTGCGCGTCCTCGAGATACTTCACGTCGTTGAGCAGCGCGACATGGCGGCTGTGCGACGTCTCGTACTCGGCGAGAAATGCGCGCACCAGCTCGGCGAACGCGTCGCGCTCGCTGAGGCCGCGCCGCTGGCTCGCGCCTTCGACCTCGGCGATGATCAGCATCAAGCGCTTCGTGTAGCGGTCGAGCAGGTCGAACAGGATCGCTTCCTTGCTCTCGTAATAGTGATAGAGACGTGCCTTCGACGTGCCGCTCGCGGTCGCGAGATCGGACATCGACGTGCTCGGATAGCTTGTCTGCGCGAATTTCTCGGCGGCGAGATCGAGGATCTGTTCGCGCTGGGATTCGTGGTCGGGCGCTCGGGTACGGGCCATGGTCGAATGCGAAAGTTGTGGCGTTAGCGAGGCGCGGCTGCCGCGCGCACCTGCGTGGAAGAAAGGGCGGCCGGCGCGTCGTCCTGCAGCTCGAGCCGGCCGGCGGCCGCGAGTTCGCGGCAGCGCCACCAGGCGATCGAGTCGCTGACGAACAGCCCGCCGCGGTCGGCCCCGGCCATGATGCCGCCGACGACGCGTCGCGCGGGCAGCCAGCCGGTTTCCGCGTGCGCGACGATCAGCGCGTCGAGGTCCGCGTAGTGGCCGCTCTTGATCGTGTTGCTGACCCAGTAACGCAGTTCGGCATTCAGGTGCTTCGCCTCCTGCCATTCGAGCGCGAGGCGCCCGATGCGCAGTACCGAGATCGGCGCGGCCGCCGGCCGTTTGCGGGCGAGTGCCGCGGGCGAGAACATCCCGGTCGAACAGGCCTGGTCGGTGCGGCTCAGCGCCGCGCGCTGCGGGGCGTCGAGGTCCGCGGCCGACAACCGCACCTCGTTCAGCCGCTGCGGCACGTTGCGCAGGTGATAGGCGACGCGGCGCAACAGCAGCTTGTCGCCGACGCTCGGTGCGTGCCAGACGACCACCTGGTCCGTATCCATCGCGAGCTGGTCGAGGCGGGTGAATTCAGCTTCGATCTCCGCATGCCAGTCGGGAATCTGGTCGCCGAGCACGCGCTGCCAGAAGGCGGCGCGCGTGTCGGGCGTCTCGTCGGCGCCCTTCAGCGGCCCGACCGCGAGATCGTCGAGCAATCCGACGACGCGCTCGTCGCGTCCGGCCTGCGCGAGAGCCTCGCGCAGCGACGCGGCGGCGGTGCCGCCCTGAATCACGTGAATGGTACTCATCGGCCTGTCATCAACAAAAGAAAACCGCCGGCCGGGCGGACGTTGCGATGTCCAGCCGGCCGGCGGCCCCTAGTGTAAGCGAGATGTGTGACGACGAGAAACCGGCGCGCCGCGCCGGCGCGACGCCGCTCAACGCTCGTCGAAGCTCACGACGACCTTGTCGCTGATCGGGTGGCACTGGCACGTGAGCACGAAGCCGTCCTTCACTTCGTGTTCCTCGAGCGTGTAGTTCTTCTCCATCCGGACTTCGCCTTCGACCACCTTCGCACGGCACGTGCAGCATACGCCGCCCTTGCACGCGTACGGCAGCGCGAGGCCCGCGCGCAGGCCGACGTCGAGCAGGCTCACGCCTTCGTACGGCAGACGCAGCTTGCGCTTCTTGCCGTCGAGCACGATTTCGAGGTCGGCGGCCGGCGTCTGGTCGGTGATCTCGACGACGGGCGCGCCCGCCTGCGGCAGCGGCGTCCCGAACCGTTCGACATGCACCTTGGCCTGCGGCACGCCGGCTGCCTTCAGCGCGGCTTCGGCCGCGTCCATCATCGGCGCGGGGCCGCAGATGAACGCTTCGTCGATCGCGTCGGCCGGCGTCAGCGTGGCGAGGAATTCCGCGCATTTCGCCTGGTCGAGCACGCCGTTGAACAGCTCGACGTCCTGCTGGTCGTCCGACAGCACGTGATACAGGACGAAGCGGTTCATGTAGCGGTTCTTCAGGTCCTCGAGCTCCTCGGCGAACATGATCGCGTCGACGCTGCGGTTGCCGTAGACCAATGTGAACGTGCTGCGCGGCTCGAGCTCGAGCGTCGTCTTCACGATCGCGAGCACCGGCGTGATGCCCGATCCGCCGGAGAACGCGACGTACTGCTTGCCGTGGTCGGCGTTCAGGTGCGTGAAGAAGCGGCCGTCCGGCGTCATCACGTCGATCGTGTGGCCGGGCTTCAGCGTGTCGAACGCGAAGTTCGAAAACCGGCCGCCGCGCACGCGCTTGATGCCGATGCGCAGTTCGCCGTCGCGGTCGTAGTCGGTCGTGCCGACGCAGATCGAGTACGAGCGGCGCGTTTCCTCGCCGTCGATGTGGGTCTTCAGCGTGACGAACTGGCCCTGCGTGAAGCGGTACGCGTCGCGCAACTCGGGCGGCACGTCGAAGGAGACGGTGACGGCGTCGGCGGTCTCGGGGCGCACGTCGCGGATACGCAGCGGGTGAAATTGCGGGGTCGCCATGGTCAATAAGGTTTGAAGTAGTCGAAGGGTTCGCGGCAGTCGACACAGCGATACAACGCCTTGCAGGCCGTGGATGCGAATTGCGCGAGACGCTCGGTGCGGGCGGAACCGCAGCGCGGGCAGACGGGCGCCGCGACGGGGCGCGGCACGAAACGCACGACGTTTTCCCGCGGCGCGGCGCCGGCGCACTGGCCGACGGGCGGCGCGATGCCGTACGCGCGCAGCTTGTCGCGCGCTTCCTGGGTGATCCAGTCGGTCGTCCACGCGGGCGCGAGCACCGTCTCGATCCGGTGCGGCGGCAGGTCGGCGGCGTGCATCGCTGCGGCGATGTCCTCGGCGATCTGCGACATCGCCGGACAGCCGGAGTAGGTCGGCGTGATCACGACTTCGAGCAGGCCGTCGTCCGCGCGACGGACGTCGCGCAGGATGCCGAGCTCGCGGATCGACACGACCGGAATCTCGGGATCGGGCACGGCTTCGAGCACGTCCCACGCGCGCGCGAGCAACGGGTCGTTGCGGTGCGCGGCGGGTGCGGCGTCGGCGGGTGAGGCGGTCTGGACGGACATCGTCGGGCTCCGTTGGGTCGGCCGGTTACCAGCTCGCGCCGGGGTGCTGGCGCGCGAGGCTCTGCATTTCCGCCAGCAGGTAGCCCATGTGTTCCGAGTGCTCGCCCTGCTTGCCGGTCGTCACGTGCTGCACGGGCGCGGGCAGGGTGAGCGTCGCTTCCGCGAGCGCATCGTCCACGTCCGCGCGCCATGCGGCTTCGAGCGCGGCCGGCGCCGGGCCGATGCCCGGTGCGGAAACCGCGTCGTCGATCGCGTCGGCCGCGAAGAACTCGCGCGTGTACGGAATCAGGTAGTCGAGCGCGGCCTGTGCACGGCGATGCGATTCGTCGGTGCCGTCGCCGAGGCGCACCAGCCATTCGCGCGCATGCTGCACGTGATAGCGGGTTTCCTTCACCGATTTCGCGGCAATCGCGGCGAGTTGCGCGTCCGTCGACGTTTCGAGCGCGGTCCACACGTGCAGCATCAGCGTCGCGTAGAGAAAATTGCGCACGATGGTCACCGCGTAGTCCTTGTCGGCGTGCGCGGTGCCGGCGATCGGGCCGTAGTGCGGCAGCTCGGCGAGCGTGAAGTTCGCGAATTCGCGCTCGGTGCGGAAGTACGCGTAATCGTCTTCCGTCTTCGCCGCGCCGTTCAGCTGGCGGTCGAGGTCGGCTGCGTGCGTATACAGCATGCGGGCCTGGCCGATGAGGTCGAGGCTCATGTTGGTGAGCGCGATGTCTTCCTCGAGGATCGGGCCGTGGCCGCACCATTCGGCGTTGCGCTGACCGAGGATCAGCGCGTTGTCCGCGAGGCGCAGCACGTAGGAGAGGTGTTCGGGCGTGATCGTCATGGCGCGGGCGTTACATGTGGTTGACTTCGTCGGGCAGCGTGTAGAACGTCGGGTGACGGTAGATCTTGTCGCCCGCCGGTTCGAACAGCTCGGCCTTCTCGGCCGGATCCGACGCGGTGATCGCCGACGACGGCACCACCCAGATGCTCACGCCTTCCTGGCGGCGCGTGTAGACGTCGCGCGCCATGCGCAGCGCCATCGACGCGTCGGCCGCGTGCAGGCTGCCGCAATGCTTGTGGTCGAGGCCCTGCTTGCTGCGCACGAACACTTCCCAGATCGGCCATTCCTTGTTCATCACTCTCTCTCCTGAATCCTGTATTCGATGATTGCCGCTCAGGCGGCGTGCTGTTCGGCGCGGGCGCGGCGCTTGGCTTCGTGCGCGAGCGCGGCTTCGCGCACCCACGCACCGTCGTCGTGCGCCTTCACGCGGGTCGCGAGGCGTTCCTTGTTGCACGGGCCGTCGCCGTTGACGACGCGCCAGAATTCATCCCAGTCGATCGCGCCGTAGTCGTGGTGGCCGCGCGCCTCGTTCCATTTCAGGTCCGGGTCGGGCAGCGTCACGCCGAGCACCTTTGCCTGGTCGACCGTCGCGTCGACGAACTTCTGCCGCAGGTCGTCGTTCGAGATCCGCTTGATGCCCCATTTCGCGGACTGGTTGCTGTGGACCGAATCCGCATCGCTCGGCCCGAACATCATCAGCACCGGCCACCACCAACGATTCACCGCCTGCTGGACCATCGCGCGCTGCGCGTCGGTGCCCTTCATCATCGACAGTAGCGCATCGAAGCCCTGGCGCTGGTGGAACGACTCTTCCTTGCACACGCGGATCATCGCGCGCGCGTACGGGCCGTACGTGCAGCGGCACAGCGGGATCTGGTTCATGATCGCGGCGCCGTCGACGAGCCAGCCGATCACGCCGACGTCGGCCCAGGTCGGCGTCGGATAGTTGAAGATGCTCGAGTATTTCGCCTTGCCGGCGTGCAGCGCGTTGATCAGCGCGTCGCGCGATACGCCGAGCGTTTCGACTGCGCTATATAGATAGAGGCCGTGGCCGGCTTCGTCCTGGACTTTCGCGAGCAGGATCGCCTTGCGCTTCAGGCTCGGCGCGCGCGAGATCCAGTTGCCTTCCGGCAGCATGCCGACGACTTCCGAGTGCGCGTGCTGCGAAATCTGGCGGACCAGCGTCTTGCGATAGGCGTCGGGCATCCAGTCCTGCGGTTCGATCTTGCCGTCCGCGGCCATGACCGCGTCGAACCGCGCCTGCTCGGGCGACTCGGCTGCGGCGTCGAGCGGTGCGACGTTGCCGGGGATGTCGAGGGATTGCGTGTACATGGCGGAGGATCTCGTCCGGTTGAATGTGTGCGAAGTATAAACCAACCGACCGGTCGGTTAATAAATTTCTTGCGGATTTGCATCGGGACTCGGGTAAACGTGGGGCGAGGGGCGCGGCCGCCGGTCGGGAAGGCGGTCCGGCGCGTGAGACAGGCGGCTTCTGCGGCACAATGCCTGCTTTCCGATGAGGATTTCGCCGATGTCATTTCGAAGCAGTTTCGTCGCGACCGTGCTGGGCGCATCCGTTTTCCTGTCGCCGTTCGCGGTCTCGGCCGCACCGGCCGGGTGGGTCGCTGCGTGGGCGACCGCGCTGCAGCCGATTCCCGACCTGGCTGCGCCGCCGCCGCTCTACCGCGCGCCGGACGTGGCTGGGCGGACCGTTCGGCAGATCGTCTACCCGACGGTTTCCGGGCATGCCGCGCGGATTCGTGTCAGCAACGCCTACGGTCGCGCGCCGCTGGTGATCGAGGCTGCCAGTCTCGCGCGCGCCGGTGACGGCGCGGCGCTTGCCGACGCGACGGGGGCTGCCGTGCGCTTCGGCGGCAAGACGTCGGTGACGCTCGCCCCGAGCCAGGAACTCGAAAGCGACCCGGTGGCGATCGACGTGACGGCCGGGCAGCCGTATGCGATCAGTCTGCGCATGGGGGCAAACCAGCGGATGACCGTGTGGCACCGTGTGTCGAACCAGCTCAATTACGTATCGGCGCCGGGCGATCACGTGAACGATCCGGGCGCCGGCGCATTCCGCACGCGCTTTACCCAGTATGCATGGGTGACTGAACTGGCCGTCGAGGCGGGCGCCGCACGAGCGAGTGTCGCCGCGATCGGGGACTCGATCACCGACGGGCTGCGCTCGAGCCTGAATCGCAATCATCGTTGGCCGGATGCGCTGGCGCGCCGGCTGGCCGCGGCGGGTTCGGATTCGCTCGGCGTCGTGAATCTCGGGATCAGCGGCAATCGGCTGCTGAGCGATTCGGCATGCTACGGCACGTCGCTGGCGTCGCGGTTCGAGCGCGATGCGCTTTCGCGTTCGGGGGTGAAGGCGGTGATCGTGCTGATCGGCATCAACGACATCAACTTTGCGGCGATGCCGTCGCGTGCGGGGCTCGATTGCGACAACCCGCATACGCAGGTCACGGCCGCTTCGTTGATCGACGGCTACCGCCGGTTGATCGAGGCAGCGCATCGCCAGGGCGTGAAGGTCTTTGGCGCGACGCTCACGCCTGCGGCCTTGCCGGCCGAGCGCGAGGCGGTCCGGCTCGAGGTGAACCGTTGGATCCGGAGCGGCGGCGGATTCGATGGCGTGGTCGACTTCGACGCGGTGCTGCGCGACCCGGCTCGCCCGAGTGTGCTGCAGCGCCGGTACGACAGCGGCGACGGCATTCATCCGAGTGACGCGGGTTACACGGCCATGGCCGATGCCGTGCCGATGGAGCGGCTGCAGGCTGCAGTCGGCGGCAAGTGACGTCGCTCTATATATAGAGCGATGACCCGCCGGCTTCTTTGAAATTGCGGGCGGCACGCGGCCCCTCGAACCTGAAGCCCCGTGCGCGGCAGCGCACGAGGGCTTTTTCAAAATATTTTCACAAAGGGGTTGCGGAGACCGGGGCGGGTGCTTAGAATCACGCCTCTTTCGCGCTAACGGAAACGCAGCGCGGGAGGAGAAGGGAAGCGGC
>NZ_JBSAXA010000090.1:0-656 GCF_053427615.1 Burkholderia sp. AW33-5
TCGGCGAGCAGTTGGCCCGACCCGCACGACATCGTCCAGCCGAGCGTGCCGTGGCCGGTGTTCAGAAACAGGTTCGAGACCGGCGTGCGGCCGACGATCGGCGTGCCGTCCGGCGTCATCGGGCGCAGGCCTGTCCAGAACGTTGCCTTCGACGTGTCGCCGCCGCCCGGGAACAGGTCGTTCACGCACATTTCGAGCGTCTCGCGACGCGCGGCACGCAGGTTCTTGTCGAAGCCGACGATCTCCGCCATGCCGCCGACGCGGATGCGCTGGTCGAAACGCGTGATCGCGATCTTGTAGGTTTCGTCCAGCACCGTCGACACGGGCGCGGCCGTCTCGTCGACGATCGGCGCGGTGATCGAATAGCCCTTCAGCGGATAGACGGGGATCTTCATCAGGTTCGAGATGAAGTTCGTGGAGTACGACCCGAGCGCGACGACGTATGCATCCGCGCGCACCGTCTCGCTGCCGCACTGCACGCCGGCGATCCTGCCGCCCGCGATCGCCAGCGCGTCGATCGGCGTGTTGTAGCGGAACTTCACGCCGAGCGATTCCGCGAGCGCCGCGAGGCGCGTCGTGAACAACTGGCAGTCGCCCGTTTCGTCGCCCGGCAGGCGCAGGCCGCCCGTCAGCTTGTGCGACACGGCGGCGAGCGC
>NZ_JBSAXA010000091.1:0-640 GCF_053427615.1 Burkholderia sp. AW33-5
CGCCGCGCCGCCGCGATAGAAACGCACGGTCTCCGGCGACAGCGGCGCGAACGCCTGCAGGTTGTCGGTGATCACGAGCGTATGCGACTTGCCGTCGTCGGCCTGCTGCCACGTGCTGTAAAGGCCTTCGCTCTCCATCAGCCGATGCACGAAATGCCAGTCGGTGTCGTGCTGGCGCGTGTACGAACGGCTCGGCAGCGGTTGCGACAGCGCGAAGCGGAAATGCCCTCGCGCCTGCGGATGCTGGTTCAGCACATCGCTGATGATCTGGTCGACGGTCGTATCGTTCCAGAGCCGCTGGTCGCGACGAAACTTCAGGAAATGCGTGAAATCGGCGAACGTGAGCTGATAGGTCGTGAGCCCGCCGTCGGCGCCCAGGCGGCGCGCGGTATGGACGTATCCGTGGATCGGCCGGTAGCTGCGATCGCCCTGCTGGATCCACAACGTGACGGGCTGCGCGATCAGCTTTTTAAGTTCCAGATCGCTATCGGTCGACAGCACGTCGAGCGTGAATTCGTACGCGCGCCCGATGCGCGAACGGCCGACGGCCCGCTGCACGGTCAGCACGTTGGCGCCCAATGGCGTATCGAGCTTCAGCAGCCGGTCCTGCTGAAGCAACCCGCCGCGCAATGCGGCAACA
>NZ_JBSAXA010000092.1:0-614 GCF_053427615.1 Burkholderia sp. AW33-5
GAAAAGTTTGAGCGGACCAAGCCGCACGTCAACGTTGGTACGATTGGTCACGTTGACCACGGCAAGACGACGCTGACGGCAGCGATCACGACGGTTCTGACGAAGAAGTTCGGCGGCGAAGCGAAGGCCTACGACCAGATCGACGCGGCACCGGAAGAAAAGGCGCGCGGCATCACGATCAACACGGCACACGTCGAGTACGAAACGGCAAACCGCCACTACGCACACGTCGACTGCCCGGGCCACGCTGACTATGTGAAGAACATGATCACGGGCGCAGCGCAGATGGACGGCGCGATCCTGGTTTGCTCGGCAGCAGACGGCCCGATGCCGCAAACGCGTGAGCACATCCTGCTGGCGCGTCAGGTTGGCGTTCCGTACATCATCGTGTTCCTGAACAAGTGCGACATGGTGGACGACGCTGAACTGCTCGAGCTGGTCGAGATGGAAGTTCGCGAACTGCTGTCGAAGTACGACTTCCCGGGCGACGACACGCCGATCGTGAAGGGTTCGGCGAAGCTGGCGCTGGAAGGCGACACGGGCGAGCTGGGCGAAGTGGCGATCATGAGCCTGGCAGACGCACTGGACACGTACATCCCGACGCCGGAGCGTGC
>NZ_JBSAXA010000093.1:0-601 GCF_053427615.1 Burkholderia sp. AW33-5
ACTGGCGTGGTCGGCACGCTACCAGGCGTGGGGTGAAGCGCGGGAGGTGATCAGCGCGGCGGCGCGCAAGGCTGGAATCGCGAATCCGCTGCGCTTTGCGGGGCAGTACTTTGATCGCGAAACGGGGCTGCATTACAACCGGCATCGGTACTACGATCCGGGTAGTGGGCGGTTCGTTAGCAAGGACCCGATTGGGCTTGCGGGTGGGATCAACGTCTCCCAGTCCGCGCCGAATCCGATAAGCTGGATTGATCCTCTGGGCCTGACGTCTAAAACGCCTCCGGCTTGTGGATGCTTGGATTGGTCAAGGGCCAATCCAAGGACAGGAGAAACCGCACCTGAGTATGTGATGCGACATGGAGAGGACATGCCAAATAGGCAAGTCCCACGCGGCGTTTTTACTGACGATCCGATTGCAACAACCAATGCGGCATGGGATAAGGCAGTTCAACAAAGGGGTTTCTCCAACCGCGGGGCCAACGGTAACCTGGTTTATGACATTCCTTATCCAGAAGTGGGTTTGCAGAGGGAATTCCAGGGGCTGCAGCGGGCCTGTGGCTGAGGACGCGATCGACGAGCGAATTGAAGACTGGCGGTTTGA
>NZ_JBSAXA010000094.1:0-561 GCF_053427615.1 Burkholderia sp. AW33-5
GGGCCGGCCGTGCGGATCGCGGTGGCCGAGCCGAGGAACAGGCCGACGCCGATCGTCGCGCCGAGCGCCATCAGGTTGATGTGTCGCTCCTCCAGCCCGCGGTGCAGCTGGTCTTCTGGTTGTTTCAAGTCCGTCTCCTGGCAGCCGCAAACGGGCCGCCGTCATTGTGTTGATGTCAGCGCGAGGCTTGTCATTGCCATACGTCCGTTTGCTACCACAGCGAACTATTTTTCGGCCTCCCGCTGAATACAGGTGATCTGCTGGTCCACGCATTACTTCTTCATAGCATTCCCCTTGTCTCCAGAACCATCTCCAATCAAATACCCCATGAGGATTGTCGGGTACACTTTTGCCGGGCTGCACACCTCGAAACGCCATTTAATCCGGTACGTATGCCTCACAATCATCGAAGAATGTACGTATGAAATCGTCGACTCCATCAATAGTCGTACTTGCAACGCTTACGCGTACGCGCGGCGCATCTGGCCGGCCACGTCCTTCGGATAACGATGCACCGACAGGTCGTCGGCCTGGATTGCCGGTTTCTTGCCCGAGATCAGA
>NZ_JBSAXA010000095.1:0-552 GCF_053427615.1 Burkholderia sp. AW33-5
GGCACCTTCGATCCGGTGCTGATCGCCAAGGGCGAGCGACGCTTCACCGGCTTCGACGACAAGATCATCGCGATGTACGCACGCGGCATGAGCGTGCGGGAGATTCAGGGTTTCCTGCTGGAGATGTACGGCATCGAGGTGTCGCCGGACTTCATCAGTACGGTGACCGATGCCGTGATCGACGAAGTGCGCGAATGGCAGCAGCGGCCGCTCGAGCCGATGTACCCGGTCGTGTTCTTCGACGCCTTGCGAGTCAAGATCCGCGACGAAGGCGTCGTGCGCAACAAGGCGATCTACCTGGCGCTGGGCGTGCGCCGCGACGGCACACGCGACGTGTTGGGCCTTTGGATCGAGCAGACCGAGGGGGCCAAGTTCTGGCTGAGGGTGGTGAACGACCTTAAGCTGCGCGGCGTGCAGGATATCCTGATCGCCGTGGTCGACGGCCTGAAGGGCTTCCCGGAAGCGATCAACACGGTGTTCCCGGAAACGACGGTCCAGACCTGCATCGTGCATCTGATCCGGAACTCACTGGACTTCGCCAGCTGGAAAGAC
>NZ_JBSAXA010000096.1:0-541 GCF_053427615.1 Burkholderia sp. AW33-5
ACCCACGAGACACATTGTGTTGCAGCTATACGGAGGAACAGGTGCAGGCAAGGCATACTTTCGCAGTCGTTTTTGCGTGTGCAGCGCTTGGTACAATACCGTCACAATATGCATGCGCCGATACTGCTCCCGAAGAAACGATCACCGTCGAGGGATTGACTCATCCGACCGATATCCTCATCGACAAATGGGGCGTGCCGCATATCTTCGCGGAAAACGAGCATGACGCGTTCTTCGCGCAGGGCTTCAATGCGGCGCGCGACCGCATGTTTCAGATCGACCTGTGGCGTCGTCGCGGCCTTGGCCAGTTAGCCGAAGTATTTGGCTCTGCATATGTCGAGCAGGACAAAGCAACGCGGCTCTTCCTCTATCGCGGCGACATGTCAACGGAGTGGAAACGCTATGGCCCCGACGCGAAACCCGTCGCCACGCGCTTCGCTGCAGGCGTGAACGCGTATATCGACTGGCTTGCCGCGCACCCGGACCGCTTGCCTTATGAGTTCCGCAAGGTCGGCTACTGGCCTGCAAAGTGGTCAGCAGA
>NZ_JBSAXA010000097.1:0-533 GCF_053427615.1 Burkholderia sp. AW33-5
GCCGCAAAAGCGGCGAAACAAAAAGATGCGGAACGGTCCGCGCAACGGCAGCAAGCATTACAACCGGTGCCACTGAAGTCGTTAGGGGAGGTTGCAAACCAGCTGGTGCAGGAGCTTGATCCTGCTCGACTGCAACGCAATATGGCGACTGAAATCTCTAGAATCAAGACGCTTAATCAGAAAGAACAACGCATTGCGGCCTACGGCAAAGTTGAAAATATGGTTTGTGATATCGTGGATGAACAATGGTCCCGTGCAATGCTGCAGGCCAAACGCGATTTGCAACCCGCTCTGCTCTCTTGGGTTATATCGCCACATAACGCCAAGGCCTATGCTGACGCGGCTTCATCATTGAAGATGCAGGCACCAGAAAAGCTAGTCAGGAAGATTTTCGAGAGCATCGTGAGCAAGCCAGAGATTCAGCGCTATATCGACCAGCTGGCTCAAGGCGGTAGCTCGGATCAAACGGCAGTAACAGAAAGTTTGCAAGAAGTGGGGCAAATAGTGGAATCCGAGGGGCAGCAAGTGATCAA
>NZ_JBSAXA010000098.1:0-531 GCF_053427615.1 Burkholderia sp. AW33-5
GTGAATCTGCCTGCAGGTTACCCATACAAGCAGCGCAAGCTCGGCTTCGAATGGGCCGATGCGTCGCGGCATCAACGCATCGACGAAGTGCTCAAGGCGCTACCAAAAGTATCGATCGAGGATAGCGAGAGGTCACAGGCTGATGACGTATCGATCCCCGCGCGACGCCTCGTCGCACTGCTCGCGCCCTTGAACAGCGACGACGCCGACACGCGCGCCGCACTCACGTTGCTCAAGGACTGGGATGCGCACATGCGCGCGGATTCCGCGCAAGCCGCGCTCGAAGAGGTGTGGTTGAGCTGTCATCTGGGTCGTGCGTTCAAAGACGCCGTGCTGCCGAAAGCCGCCGCCGACGCGTTCGGGGCGCCCGACACAGCAATAATGCTCGACACGCTCGAACATCCCGAAACACGCTTCGGCGACGACGCGCACGCGAAACGTGATGCCGTGCTACTCGCGAGCCTACACGACGCTTATGGCGAAATGGTACGCTTGCAAGGTGCGGATGTGAACGCATGGCAATGGGGGCAG
>NZ_JBSAXA010000099.1:0-531 GCF_053427615.1 Burkholderia sp. AW33-5
CTGCAAGCGCTGTCGGCCGACGCCGCTGACCGGTACGAGGCCGGCGTCGCGCCGCGCCGCACGCCGGACAACATCACGGCATTGCTCAACGAGTGGTACGCGACCCGTGCGCGCGAGCTGAAGTATCTCAACAGCGGTAGCCGCCAGTATCAGCGCTACCAGGAATCCTCTCCCCACGATCGCGAGCTGATGCTCGCGGAACTCGAACGCGGTTTTTACGCACAACATCTGAAGGCACACCATGACCGAGCAGACGACTCCCTCCCCGGCCTCGAAGGACATCTTCGACGAGATGGACGCGCATTTGAATACGGCACCCAGCCGTCCGACGCCGTCGACGAGCTCGACGCACGAGAAATCGACTTCCACGCCCCCGAGTGGGAATCCCGCTGGGGCGCCGACGATGCCCCCGGGCGCGTCGCCGATGGATACGACGAACTCGATGCCCAGTTTGACTTTGTCGCAGGTGGGGCGTACTCGACGCCCGAATCCGTCGACGCTCTGCGAAACGTGTCCGGCCGCCCTGTGGAC